>JBBRMZ010000113.1:0-15925 GCA_038230555.1 Chitinophagales bacterium | reverse complement strand
TCGGTGAAGATGATTTCGGAAAGATCGGTATTGGAAAAGTCGCAGTCTTTGAACACACAGCCGTCGTATTCGCCTTTGGGTAAAGGGGAGGCTTTGAAGTCTTTTTTGTCGAAGGTTTGGTCGGTGAAAATTGATTGCATTTGTGGTTGTAGTCGTTATCGTTTGCAAAGTTCATTAAATGAAGTATGTATTTCAACCATAAAGATTGATAAATATTTAAAACCTTTACTATTAAGCCAGATTTTTATTAGGATCGGAATGGCGCATTATCAATTTGAAGCCATTCACCTTTTTTAGACGGGAATGGAAGGATCGAAAGGTTGCTGATCACGCAGTATTTGATCGACCACAAAGTATTGAACAAACCGGTTCTATATTTATCCGATTTTATAGAAAAAAACCGCGCTATATTACGAAAACCTAATGGCTGTTTCCCTGCATAATAAAATGGAACAATGGTTAAAGTTTTTTTTGGTAGGCGACGTTGAAACCGCTAAAACCGCAATCGACGCTTTCATCAAAATTATCGCCTTTAAAGAAAAATTGGAAAACGAAACCATTCTATCATTAGGGGAAAAGCACCAATGCAAAAATGTTGCTCGCCTATTTATACAACAAGCCAGTCATTACGGTCGCCGACGTAATTAGCCATTTAAACGTGACCAAACCAATCGCTAACACGCTGATTCTGGATTTCTGTAATTTGCATATATTGAAAGAACAGACTGGACATAAACGTAACCGGATATTCGTTTTTGAGGATTACCTGAAATTATTCGAATGATAGCTCCAAAACTGGCGAATTAATTTTTATCTTTTCATAATGGATAATTTTTTTGCCTACATATTCAGCCAGCTTGACAGGGACGGCATTGCCGATAATTTGCTCTAAAGATGATTTATTTAAATTTCCCCATTGAAAACTGCTTGGAAAAGTTTGAATTAAAGCGCGTTCTTCTGTAGTAAGGGGTCTTACTATTGAAATATCGCTGGTAGCGTCTCCATCGTGTAATTTATAATCTGGAGGTATCGGTCTATTCACTCCTCTAATGGTCGGACTTGGCTCCTCTACGCTAAAAATTCCTCTTCTTAGATAACTTCTTGGATGCCGATAGTAAAAGTTAGTATCAATATTTTTACCAAAATATTCCTTTACAGTTAGACTCTCATTGGATAATCCAGATAAAATATCTGTTTGTAAAAATCCATCCTTTTCGCCTAACTTTCCAATTAGAAAAAGCCTTTTTCTTTTTTGAGGAACCCCACAAAAACTGGCGTCTAAAACGATTTGAGTTAACCCATAATTTTCCGACAAAATTTCTTTAGCCTGCTTAAACGCTTTGCTTTTTGCCGCTCTTTCAACATTTTCCATCAAAAACCATTTTGGCTTGACTCCTTCAATGATTTTAGCGTAACATATTGTCAAATCTGCCCTACCCAGGTTTTCGTCCCGCTTCCCAGCGCTGGAAAAATCCTGACATGGCGGGCCCCCGGCAATTAGGTCTGGTTTTAATTTTGAAATTATATTTATTGCCTCAACTACATTACTGAGATTCAAATTAGTGATCTGATGATTAAAATTTTTTTCATAAATCTTTATTGCTGGCTCCCAGTATTCAAAAGCCTCTATAACGTCAATTCCTGAATTAGTCAATCCCAGACTTAATCCTCCACATCCACAAAATAAATCAACAGCTTTCATAAATTATTTAAATATTTCAAGAGCGTTAACTAATGCCGCGTCGAATCTTCTTTCAGGAGAAAGCATATTCTGACCGCCTCCAAGAATAATATTTTTTATTTCCAACTTATTTATTCTCGGACGGGTTAATTCTTCACAAGCCATAAATTTATTGGTTTTTCTACCCGATACTGAAAATGCCTTATCATTTTTCATGGTATAGGTCAACTTCTGAAAGATATCATCTTTGTGGAAGGAACCTTTCACAGATACGTCATTTAACATAAAAAATAATTGAATTAAAGCTCTCGTAGGTCGATCAATTGTTTTCGTTATATCTAAAGGCACTTTTTTAGATTCGCTCATAAATAACTCAGTAAACGCTAAATCAGACCATACAAAGACGTCTAAACAATTGTCGGCAAGAAGGTTAGATTTTCCAATTGTTTTCCAAATGGGCTGGATGATAGCTGGTTTTTGGTTTATTATATTATCCTTTATTAATTGTCTCATCCTCTCCCATATTTCACCAATTTTTGGATTTACCTGTGCAGCTTCCATATAACTGGAAACATTTCCAAATCCATTTTTACCAAAATACTGCTTTAATTTAGAAAAATCACCTTTATAAATGTCTGCCATACTACAAGCGAGAAAATGTATGGAAGGCATTCTAATCACAATTTCACTTCCATATTTATCTTCAGACAGCGAGAAAGTGCTTTCATCAGGAAGGGTAGTTAATTTTACTTCATAACCAACAATAGTTTCCTGTTTAGTTAAATCCATCAAAGCTAAATCAACTTTTGGCGGCCTACCTATTGAATAGGGCTGAAATTTTGTATAGTCCGACTCAAAAGAATAATATAAATTATCATTCAATGGATTTGAACGAAAAAGGGCTTCAGCGCTTATATAGTCTTTTATTAGTTTTCCCTCTGAATTGAGCTTTAAATAGATACATTTTATTTCTTTGCTTCCCATATACGCAATTAAAGAAGCCGGAAAAGAGGAATTGAATTTATTTTTACTCCAACTATCTTTATTAGAAAAGTCTCTATTTGAATGCTTAATTCCAAATAGTGAAGGTATTTCCTGGAGCATATTATAGGAATAATTTGTTTGGAAAAGGTAAAATTGGAACAGTGAATAGATATAAAACTAAAAAAAACTAAAAGAAATATTAAAAAAGTAGAAAGTTATTTTAAATATCGGCAAATATACAAAAATACGTGAAGAATTTAAACTTTTTGTTAGAGCTTGATTTCTTCAATTTCATCTATCGAAAAATAAGCCTTCTTCCCTTTCGCTTGTGCAATCCGTATCATCTCGTCTGCTCCCTGCGACGGGCCGCCGATTCGCAAAACCGCGTCCACTTTATTCAAAAGACGGATCGCTACGGGGTGGAATATTTCGTTGAAAATGGCGTCGCCCGTCGCTGTTGATCCAGCGATTTCGATCAATGGCAAAGCAAACCATTCGCCCATAACGGGCAGGTGGCCCATTTTATAGAGTTTCAGGGAAACTTTGCTCATGTGTTCGACATTGGCGGCGATGAGTTCGGGCTGGTCGTTTGTACCGGAACGGTAGGGGCCGGCGACCAGGATGAGTTCGGGTAGGGGCATATTTATGAATACAAATTCTTCTCCAAAAAAGCATTCCGAAACTTCCCGTTCGGGTCGTATTGATTGACCAGGTCTTTAAAATCTTTTAGTTTTTCAGTGCGGGATTGCAGAACCGACGGCGCCATCGTGAATAACTTGGCCCAATGCGGACGGGCGTTAAACGGGGCCAATTGTTCTTCGATCTGCGGGAGCAACTGCATGACGGTTTCGGTTTCTTGTTTGAACGTAGTGTGTAAGGTAATGCAGTCTTTTTTGTAGCAGGGGCTCATCCAAAGATTGTCGGCCTGGATGGAGCGGATCTCGGAAATGAACAGGTGCGGGGTCATTTGTTCGTGCAGCTTTTCCAGGGCCATCATAGCGGCATAACCGTTTTCGATGGGGACGAAATATTCCGCCTGCAATTCTTTGCCGGTGCTGGGGGTGAAGCCCATTTTGAAATGCGGCAGCCGCTCGTACCAAAGTCCGGGAACGCCCATTTGATCGGTACAATTTTCGGCGGACTGGTCTTCTACGGGGTGCATGTTCTGGGTAGCGAGTTTCGCGCCGTAAAGTTCAGGCGATAAAGACCCTGTTGGCGCGCCCGGTTCAACCCGCGTTTTAATCCAGACCTCATTGACGTTCTTGTTTTTCCAATCCGTGAACAGGCTGACGCTGTATCCACCAGACATAATGGCGTAAAAGTTTTTTTCCAGTTCCTGCATGGGCAGGTTCCGGTAAACGACCTGTTTCATCATATAAGTCGGTTCGACGTCCAGCGTTACTTTGGTAACGACGCCCAGCGCGCCCAGTCCGACGACCGCGCCCAGAAACCGCTCGCCGTCCTTTTCCCTTGATAAAACCTGGACGTCTCCTTTGGCGTCAACAAACTCAATAGCGGAAACGGCGGATGACAGATTGCCGTTTTTGACGCCGGAACCATGCGTGGCGGTGGCGCAGGCCCCGGCGATTGAAATATGTGGCAACGAGGCGAGGTTGTGCAAAGCGAAGCCGTTGGATTGCAACAAGGGCGCCAGCTCGCCGTATTTCATGCCGCCTTCTACCGTTACGGAGTTGGACGATTTATTGACGGAAACCATTTTATTGAGTCCCTGCGTCGAGATTTGATTTTCCGTACTGTCCGCAATGGCGTTAAAGGAATGGCGGGAACCCAGCGTCCGTACTTTGTTGCATTGCGCGACTGCTTTTTGCACCTCCTCAACGGTTTTGGGGTAATGGACATTGGCCGTACTGTATTGCAGGTTGCCGGCCCAGTTTTTTAAGGGCGCCTGGCGCTCCGGTTGGCAGGCAATAAACGGGGAGATCGCCGCGCCGCCTAATAAGGTCGCGGAAGTCTTTAGAAAAGTTCTTTTATTCATTGCTTAAATTGATTATATAGAACAGGCCGAAAAATTTCTTAAAATTAACATTTATTACGTTAACATTTATCTGAAATCTGCATTAGCTTATGGATTATATTTTTGTATGACCTACGCTATTAAAAAACCAAACATGAAAAACATTTTTTACGTCTGTATGCTCTCCCTAACGGCTAACTTCGTTTTTGCTCAACCGGATAAATTCGTTTCAAAGGGTATTGGCGGATGCGGCGCCATGTTCTTCCCAACGATTAATCCGGCGAACGATAACGAATATTATATAGCCTGCGATATGAGCCAGTTATTCCATACAACGGATTTTGGCGCCACGTATAGCCAGGTGCATTTTTCCAAATTGCAGGTTTTCAACTCCTCCACGTATGAATTTACGTCTAATCCGCTGATCGCTTATTCCATTTTCAACGACGGGAACGCCGGATATCCGGTCCGGACGCTGGACGGCGGAAATACCTGGCAAGCCCTTCCGGGCGATCCTTTGCCGGGCGAACAAGCGAATATGGTTCGCGCCGACTACAATAATCCCGATCGCTTTCTTTTGAATTATTACGGCGCCATTTATCTTACCAACAATCGGGGAGCGTCGTTTAGTCTGGTCAGAAAAACCGCCAACGATAGTTTTGGAATCATTTTGTCCGGGGTTTTCTTTGACGGGAATACCATTGTCATCGCTACGAACGAAGGAGTTTTTCAATCGCTGAACGGCGGAGTCAGTTTTACTTCTCCGGTTTTTCCGGGAATTCCGCAGGGACAGGTCATTTGGCAATTGGCAGGCGCCAAGTCGGGAGCGACGACGCGGTTTTTTTGTATCACCTCGCTGCGGGCGGATACGTATAACGGTCTTCAGCCTTCGGATTATTATGGATTTGCAAAAGGGGTATATTCGCTTGATTACGCTCCGGGCGGAACGAATACCTGGATCAGTAAATCCGCAGGGATTGATTTTACCAATGATTTCGTGATGTTTGTCGGGATGGCGAAAAACGACGTTCAAACGGTTTATCTCGCCGGAAACGATAACGCGCTGGACGCGCCGCTGGTCTACAAAACAACCGACGCCGGGGCGTCCTGGAAAAAAGTCTTCAAAACCGTCAATAACCAAAATATCTCCACCGGGTGGAGCGGCGACGGCGGCGACCGGAATTGGTCATACGGCGAATCGTGTTTTGGCGTCGCCGTGGCGCCCAACAACGCCAATAAAGCAGTATTCGGCGACTATGGATTTGTCCATAAAACATCGGACGGCGGCGCTACCTGGAGTCAAGGATATGTTTCGGCGGCGGATCAAAACCCGCCAAATCTCCCAACGCCGACCCGGAAAACGTATCACAGCGTCGGACTGGAAAATACTTCCTGCTGGCAGATACTCTTCCAAGACGCTAAAAACTTTTTTGCCGGTTATTCAGATATTCGCGGAGCACGCTCTGTCGACGGCGGCGAATCCTGGGGTTTTAGCTATACCGGCAATGGCGGAAACAGCATCTACCGGATCGTAAAAAATCCGGCTGCGAACGTTTTGTATTCAGCGACGTCCAACATTCACGATCTGTACCAAAGCACGCACCTGACCGACGCGCAATTAGACCGGGCCGACGCTTTTGGAAAAGTGACTTATTCGACCGACGGCGGGGCCAATTGGTTAGATATGAAGGTTTTCAATCATCCGGTCTTTTGGTTGGCGACCGATCCAAATAATCAAAATACTTTATACGCTTCGGTGGTGCATTACGGCGCCGGAACCGGCGACGGGGGCGTATGGGTAACCAAAAATGCGAATGCATTGGGATCGGCAACCTGGACCAAAACGCCCAATCCACCGCGCACGGAAGGACATCCCGCCAGTTTGACGGTTTTGAACGACGGAAAATTATTGGCTACCTTTTCGGGCAGGCGAGGCGCGAGCGGTTTTACGGCCAGCTCCGGCGTTTTTTTGTACGACCCGGCTACCAATGCATGGAAAGACGTTTCCGAACCCGGGATGCTATATTGGACTAAAGACGTGGTAGTAGATCCTTCCGACCCTTCTCAAAATACCTGGCTGGTCGCTGTTTTTAGTGGTTTCGGAGGCGCGCCGAACGGTAAAGGGGGATTGTATAAAACGACCAACCGAGGCGCTTCCTGGATAGAACTCACGGGAGTCCAATTTGATCGCGTTACCTCCGTTACTTTTAATCCCTTAAACGCTGCGCAGGCTTTTTTGACCACCGAGACCCAGGGATTGTGGTGGAGCGCGAATATGGGCGCTTCCACGCCTGCATGGACCCTGGCGACCGGTTATCCGTTCCGGCAACCGGAACGCGTTTTTTTTAATCCCTATAAGAAAAATGAAGTATGGGTAACGAGTTTTGGCAATGGATTGAGGGTGGGCAACCTGACACAAACCAGCGTGAATTTTGTCGAGGAAACGCAGGGTTGGAGCGTTCATCCAAACCCGACGGCAGATTTCTTGAACGTGGATTGGAAAAACGAGCAAAAGGGCGTCTTTGAAATATTCGATCTGACGGGCCGGATGATCATGCAGGGGAAGACGTCGGGCGTGAAGCAGGTAATCGACGCGCGGCGTTTGGTTCCAGGCGTTTATTTCCTAAAAGCCAACGGGAAGGCGTTGAAATTTATAAAATATTAGGCTTAGTAATCAAAATTAACTCATCACCCGCTTTATTTACCTGTTATTTGGGCGTATAAACTTCTAACCCAATGCTCTGAACCTGAGTAGGCGGACGAGCCCCCGGCGGCGGCATGGGCGGCGGAGAAGCGGCGGCATTCTGCATCAGAGGTCCAGGCGGCGCACCGTTTGGCGGCGGCGGCCCGCCAAGTCCGCCTGCTCCTCCGGCAATATATATTTTATGATCTAAAACGCCGTCGCCCGCTCCGTTGCGATTTTTACGACCTCACACGTACCTTTCGGTATTTTTTATTAGGAATATAAAGATTATCCGTCTTATGATTCACATAATGTCCGCCTTTGTGAGAACTTCCTTTTCCACCCACGTAATGCCCGCCCTTATTAGTATGACGGGCTTTTTGGTTGTAAGGACTTTGTGCTGATAAACCGTATAAGGCCATCGTTAGAAAAGCCAATAATAATAATTTTTTCATTTCTATATTTATTTAAATTAATTATATTTTTCAATTGTTTGTTTTGCTGGAATTTAGAATAAAGCGCGGGTTATTTTGCCTTTTACGGCTTCAACTATTTGCGTTCCCCTACAAATTCCACCAGTAAGTAAATTTCACTACCAGCCCGCGGCTCTTGACATGAAAATCGTCGGAGGCGTAGTTGTCTGTATATGCAATGAACAAATCTGACGCGGGGCTGTAGCGCCACTGCAGGCGAGAGTTCAGGTTAACATTTTTTGCCTGGTTGTTGTACTGGATATAATTGCTGAGAAATAATTTATTGGTGAACGTAATATCTATGCGCGGGCCGACGAGCCAAAAGTTATAATCCTGGTTATGAAAAACGGCGGGTAACACCGGGTCGTTGAAAAATTCCAGCCGGTTATAGTTGGCGCTCATGGCGAGCGTGACGAAGGGCTGGAAACGATAGCCGAGGTCGGCGGTCAGGCGCAACCGGTTTCCGCCGCCGTAATAACCGCCGTAACGCGTGGAAAATGCGTAGGTGAAGAGCGTGTGCGGCGGCGAAGAATAATTCAGCCCCCAGGAATACCAGGTATGCGCGGTACCGGTTGCGAGGGTTACGCCGACAAAATTAGTAGGGTCGAAGGGTGCAAGGAGTTTTACATAATCGTAAGCGCCCCAGGCTAAAAACTCGGAACGGTTCTGAAAGCTGACGCCGTAGGCCGAGTAAATCTCATTGTCGTTGACGTCCTGCAAATGTTTATCGAAATAAACGTTCATGCTGATTTGGGGGCCGTGACTGAGGACGACGCTGGATTTTGGGAAAAATAAATAACTGATCCGGGGATAAAAATTCTGGTAGGAAGTCCGGGTGACGTACCCCGCTTCGGCGTTGTAATTTTGCCCGACGTAGTTGTATTCCATGTAGGCCGTCAAATGGCGGGCGGCGTATTGAATATTGGCGGCAGCCACCGCATTATCGGTCGTAGGCGTCGCTTCAAATGATTTCAGGAAAGAGAGTTTTCCCGTCCAGAGGTTATTGGCAGACGCGAGGTTATATTCGAGGCCCAGGTTCCGGTTGAAGCGCGTGACGCGGCTTTTGTTGATCAATTCCTTATTGTCGAGGAAAGACTGAAAATCTAAAGATTGCCGGTTGACGAAAATCAGACCAATGTTGGAGCGCGCAAACACCCGCCGTTGCAGGGCAAAAACGCCAAAGTTTTGAGCGGGCGCGAGCGTGTCCGCCCGCGCGGTCTGTATATCCATTGCGCCAATCCGCCAGTCCTTGTCGATTTTTCCGCTCAGGCGCGCGCCGCCGATGATGGGCGTTTGCTCATACAGCGCGGTGGCCGGATTGTAGACCAGCCCGATCCGGCGGGAGAAAAAAGGCCGGATGTCGGAATAGCCGAAACTGCCGAACAGGTCGCCGTTCTCTAAAAAGAACTGCCTTTTCTCGGGGTAGAACAACTCAAACCGGTCGAGGTTGGTTTGCTGCTGATCGACTTCTACCTGCGAAAAATCGGGATTGACAGTCAGGTCCAGGTTGAGCGAAGAAGTGAGGCCGATCTTCGCGTCGAAACCCGCGTTACTTTTAAAGGCGGCCGGGGTTCCGTCCTCGTAATTTTTGGAGCCGCCCGCCGAAACGTAAGGAATCAACGAAACGTTAGCGCCTGCGGCAGGGGGAGGGGCGTCCCAGACCAACACTCCAGCCAGCGCGAGCGAGGCCGTGGGGAACTGGCGCGAAATGGGCGTCCAAGAGGATTTTTCGGTCGTTTTCATGTCCAGGCGACTGAAATTGACGCCCCATCGGGTAATTCCTTTTTTATAACGGATGGTTTTGAAGGGAATCGCCGCTTCCCAGACCCATTTTTCTTTATCAGCCCGGACGGCGGATACCCATTTATTTTCCCAACTCAGGTTGATTTTGCTGCCTTCGGACATGATCCCATCCCACTCGGCGCCGGCGGCGTTCGCGCCAAAGGAAAACCCGTTGACCATGTCGTCGAAGGTGTCGAGGAAAAGCAGATCGTTGTCGTTTTTACCGAATGTGAAATCCCGCCGTAGCGATTCGACGACGTAAGCGCCGGGTAGTTTGTTATAATTGACATAAGAAATATAGAGAAAATTGTCGTCGTAGGTCATTCGCACGTCCGTTTTAACCAAAGCTTTGGACGTGTCCATCGGCAGCACCATATAGAAATCTGTCGCGAGTTCCGCTTTTTGCCACCCTTCCTCGTCCAAAGCGCCGTCGATCTTTATGGGCGACGACGTTTTATGGATATGGTATTGAAAGGCGCCGTTTTGTTTTTGGGCGTTCGCGGCAAAGGCGGATACAAAGCAGGGAAGAATAAGTAGCAGTTTTTTCATGCGGTAATAAAAATGGAAGTTGGTTGCGTATTTTATGTTTTCTTTGTAAGCAGAAAGTCAGAACAAAATACGCCTATTTTCTCCGTTTTTAATTATTTTTGTATGTAAATTATAACCGGGTCGTAAAAATCTTCCGCTTATTGGTTTTAGGCCGCTTAAGCTATAAATTCTGGTAGCTCGCGTTGGACTCGCATTTTACCAATTTGCCGTCAAAAAAATATACTAAATATGAACGTATTCCGAATTTTTTCTTTCTGCGCGCTGAGCGGCTGTCTGATTGCGGCCTGTCAGCCAACCGTTGTACATAGCCGCGACAAAAGTAAACAGGAGATAACCGATGCGGAAAGCGCTTTTCAAAAAATGGCCGCCGAAAAAGGGCTTCAGGCAGCGTTTACCTTTTATGCCGATTCCAACGCCGTGATCAAAAGGGGGAACGATTCTTTGATCTTTGGCAAAACAGGAATTGCTCAATTTTACGGAAAATCCCGCTATCGGTCCGTTTCGCTGACCTGGGCGCCTGATTTTATCGACGTCTCCGACGCCGGCGATTTAGCTTATACGTATGGAAAATATTTATTTCAGCCGACGGATTCGTCGGGTAAAAAAAGCGAATACCGCGGCGTGTTTCATACGGTCTGGAAGCGGCAGAAAAATGGGGAGTGGCGGTTTGTGTGGGATTAACGAATAACACTATCAAACAAATTTAAAACTTCATTTCCAGACTTGCTTTAAAATCGCTTTTTAAAGTACAAATTAGATAGGAAAGGTTAACAACAGCATATTTATCCGTTATTTTGCAATTTGGAAATGGAGATTTTTTAAGTTTAACTGCTACTTTACGAACGGATTATGTTGACGCAAGAAGAAGTAAAAAACTTATTAGCCGATATGGAGTCGGACAGGATAGAAAGAACGACCTCCGTTTCAGATACCGATAAATTTTGTCAGGCTATTTGCGCATTCTCAAACGACTTTCCGAACCACAAGAAAAACGGATATTTGATTATCGGGATCGACGATAAAACTGGTAAACCCAAAGGCGTAAAAATTACCGACGATGTTTTACTCAATTTAGCCGCCATTAGGGACGACGGAAATATTCTACCCAAGCCCGCGCTTACCGTTCAAAAGTATCAAGTAGATGAAGCAGAAATTGCAATTATAGAAGTTTTCCCGAGTTTATTTCCTCCGGTTCGTTTTAAGGGTAGGGTTTGGATCAGAAACGGTCCCCGGAAAGCGGTAGCCGCAGAAGCGGAAGAAAAAATATTATCAGAGCGGAGAACTTCAACCGCGAAAACTTTTGACGCTTTGCCATGCGTTGGAAGCGCGTTATCAGATATAAATATTGAATTATTTAAAAAGGAATATCTTCCAAATGCAATTGACGCGGAAACGTTGGCTCAAAATCATCGGGACGTCAAAAATCAACTGGCCTCTTTAAGGCTCTACGACCTGATATTTGATTGCCCGACCAATGCAGGCGTCCTTATATTGTCAAATAACCCTCGGTATTTTTTGAACGGCGCATACGTTCAATATGTTAAATATGCCGGTGAAGCGGCGGATTCCGAAGTGTTGAATGAAAAAATATTTAGCGGCCATCTCATTTCGATCATGAAACAACTGGACGTTTTTGTGGTGAATATTATCCAGCAAAAACCGGTTTTTACTTCCGCTTTGAAAGAAGAAATGATTAAAGAATATCCTTTTCGGGCTATACGGGAGTTGCTCAATAATGCAGTTATGCACCGGAACTATGAGTCGAACGCGCCCATCCGGTTTACAGAATTTTCTGACCGGATGGAGATTGCTAACGCGGGCGGTTTGTACGGAGCCGCGACCCCAAATAATTTTCCGCATCAAAACGATTATCGCAACCCGGTCGTCGCCGAAGCTCTTAAAGTGTTGGGATATGTGAATAAATTTAACCGCGGTATTGCAACCGCCGTCGCCGAGTTAAAGAACAACGGAAATCTGCCTCCTGTTTTTACCTATCAATTGCCCCTTCACTTTAGCGTGGCGGTGTTTAAGAAGAACGGTATATGAAAATCAATTTTCTTATTTGAATTCCGCTTGAGGAACAATAAAAGACCATCATGCAACAACAAACTATGGCGCCCGCCAACCCCCACGCCGATATCCCCGGCAATCCCTCCACTGCCCTGAACGCAACATTCAAACTCAACGACCGGAGCAACGGTCAGCCGCTCAAAGTATTAAGCGAAGCGGACTGGCACTTTTGGATCAAGAACGGATACGTGGTCGTCAAAAATGCGGTTCCGGGGGAGCAAGTACAGCGGCTGGCCGATTTTTTGTGGGAATTTGAGGAAAAAGATCCGAAGGATCCGGAAACTTGGTACGCGCCGCCGCGCGCGGAAATGCTGATGAAGGAACTGACCAATACGGGGATGGTCGAAGTGTATAATCATCAATTGTTATGGGACAACCGGCAGGTTCCGAAGGTGCACGACGCCTTTACGGATATTTGGGGAACGGAAAAACTGTGGGTCACCATCGACCGCGCGAATTTGAACGTGCCGATCCGGCCCGGGCATGAATATAAAGCTTTCATTCACTGGGATTACGATCCGGAAACCAAGCCGCAAAATGTGCAGGGCGTGCTGGCGCTGGCGGATCAGACAGACGAAAATATGGGCGGGTTCCAATGCGTCCCGGAATTGTACCGGACCTACGAAACCTGGAAGCTCACGCAGCCGGCCGACCGCGACCGGTTCAAGCCCGACGTTTCGGGGTTCGAGATCGTGAAAGTAAAACTGAAGGCGGGCGATCTGCTGATTTTCAACAGTACCACTCCGCACGGCATCCGCGCCAACCGAAGCGCCGACAAAGTCCGGATGGCGCAATATATTTCGATGGCTCCCGCCGAGGAGGACAACGAGGCGCTGCGGCAATGGCGGATTGCTTCCTGGCGGGACCGGACAGCGCCGACGGGGTACGCGTTTCCTGGCGACCCGAGGGGGTGGGAGCAGACGAAATATACAACGGCGGAATTGTCGGAATTGGGGAGGAAATTATTAGGGCTTGATAATTGGTAAAAGCGATTTTTAACCGAAAATTCTTTATATTTGCATAAAATATCAGCGATATGCAATTGGTGATTGAATTGCCGAACGAGTTAGAACATAGTTTAAGAGAACAGGCCCGTCAAACGGGCGCCGCGCTCAACCAATATATTGTGGGGGCTATCCGGGAAAAGATTGGCGCTACGGCGCCGAAACAGGAACCGCTATCGGCTCAGGAAACGGAATTGTTTAAAAAAATCAACGCCGGGTTTTCCGACGCTTTTTGGAACAGGCTGCGGTCGCTGGACGATAAAAGAAAACGTTTGAAACTGGACGAAAAAGAACGGGCTGAACTGACCGGTATGACCGAGCAAATGGAAGACGCCAACCTGGAGCGGATGAAAGCGCTGATCGTCCTGGCAGAAATCAGGAAAACAGACCTTGATCAACTGATGCAAAGTCTGGGGCTGCTGAATGGGAAACATTTCTAAAAAACTCCGAGCGTTAGTAGCACGGCGGGCGTTGTTTTGTTGCGAATACTGTTCCTCCCAAGAAAAATATGCGCCCGATTATTTCTCCGTTGAACACATCTTCCCGAGAGCCAAAGGCGGGGACGACGATCCCGAAAATCTGGCATACGCCTGTATGGCCTGCAATATCCACAAATATACCCATACAGAAGCGCTGGATCCGATCACCGGGGTTTTTGTACCATTGTATAATCCCCGAAAAAACACCTGGCCGGGTCATTTTCAATGGAGTTCGGATTTTTCAATGATGATCGGGATCACGCCGACGGGCAGGGCGTCTATCGAAAAACTTCTGCTGAATCGCCCTTCGCTAATCAATCTTCGGCTGGTTTTAGCCGGAGTTGGAAAACATCCGCCTCAATAATTCCCGCTAATCCCGATTTGCTTGTACCTTTGCAGATCGAAATTAGAAAAATTTACTGCGAAGATTTATGGAAAAAACGCTGAACGAGGCGCTCGTTACGGCAGAAACGGCAAAAAAGCTGGGGCTGACGGGAGACGAGTTTGAGAAAATCATAGAAATCATGGGCCGGACGCCCAATTTTACGGAATTGAGCATTTTTTCCGTGATGTGGTCGGAGCATTGCTCTTATAAAAATTCGATCCTTTATTTGAAAAAACTGCCGCGCTCGGGCGCAAAATTGCTGGTGGGGGCGGGCGAAGAGAATGCGGGACTGGTAGATATTGGCGACGGGCTGGCCTGCGCATTTAAAATAGAATCGCACAATCACCCGTCCGCCATCGAACCTTTCCAGGGCGCAGCGACGGGCGTGGGCGGCATTCACCGCGATATTTTTACCATGGGCGCGCGGCCCATTGCGGCGCTCAATTCGCTTCGGTTTGGCAACCTGGATCTGGCGCATACCAAACGGCTGGTTCGGGGGGTGGTGAAAGGAATCGGCAGCTACGGCAATAGTTTTGGGGTGCCGACGGTGGGCGGCGAGGTATATTTTCACGATTGTTACAATCAGAATATATTGGTCAACGCCATGTCGGCGGGGATTGTGAAAGTGGGAGAAACAGTTTCGGCTGTGGCCGACGGACCGGGCAACCCGGTATTCATTGTCGGGTCCGCGACCGGCAAGGACGGGATTCACGGGGCGACTTTCGCTTCCGCCGATTTGACGGAAGACTCTGCGGACGACCTGCCGGCAGTGCAGGTAGGCGATCCGTTCCAGGAAAAACTATTATTGGAAGCGACGCTGGAAGCGATTAAAACGGGTGCGATTGTCGGTATGCAGGATATGGGCGCGGCGGGGATTACCTGTAGTACTTCGGAAATGAGCGCGAAAAGCAAAACGGGGATGCGGATTGACCTCTCAAAAGTGCCGACCCGCCAAACGGGGATGAAACCGTTTGAAATATTGCTCTCCGAAAGCCAGGAGCGGATGCTGATCGTGGCCCATAAAGGACAGGAGCAAAAACTCCTCGACGTTTTTGATAAATGGGATTTGGAGTGCGCGATCATCGGCGAAGTGACCGATACGGGCCGGCTGGAATATTATCTCGACGGCGAGAAAGTGGCCGACGTGCCAGCCGATCCGCTAGTGTTGGGGGGAGGCGCGCCCGTTTACCAGCGGGAATTCAGGGAACCAGCTTACCTGAAAGAAAACGCAAAATTTGACCTGGCTCAACTACCCGAGGAAAAAAACTTCCTCTATGCAGCCAGACGGCTGTTCTACGCGCCCAATATCGTTTCCAAGAGATGGATTTACGAGCAATACGATTCGATGGTTCGCACGAACACGGCCACGACTAACCGGCCTTCGGACGCCGCCATCGTCCGTGTGAAAGGAACTAAAAAAGCGCTGGCGCTGACGACGGATTGCAACTCTTTTTACGTCTATGCCGATCCGTACAAAGGCGCCATGATCGCGGTCGCCGAGGCGGCCCGCAATATTGTCTGTAGCGGCGGCGAGCCGGTGGCGATTACCAATTGCCTGAATTTCGGCAATCCTTATAATCCCGAAGTGTACTGGCAGTTTGTAAAGGCGCTGGAGGGGATGGGCGACGCCTGTAAAGCGTTCGGAACGCCCGTCACGGGCGGCAACGTCAGTTTTTATAATCAGACTGTACTAAAAGACAAGACCGAACCGGTGTACCCGACGCCAACCATCGGGATGCTGGGTTTGCTGGAAGACGCAGACCGGCAAATGACGCTGGATTTTAAGGAAGCGGGAGACGCTCTTTTTTTGCTTGGCGTTCAGCGCGACGATCTAAATAGTAGCGAATACTTGCGGACGGT
>JBBRMZ010000112.1:0-16074 GCA_038230555.1 Chitinophagales bacterium | reverse complement strand
TACGACAGCGCCATTAAAGAATCGTGGGCGGACGCGCCTGTCAAAAGCCCAGCCGCTCTGCAAAACCGCGAGACGCTGAAAGCCGTCATGTCGAAATACGGCTTCACGGTGGAACCCAGCGAATGGTGGCATTATAATTTCATTGGCTGGCAGGCGTATGACCTGATGGATATGTCTTTTGAAAGCCTGACCGACCGCACCGGCTATACGCGGCAGGAAATCAAGATACCCGTCCGCGACGGTATCCGGCTGAATACAGTGATCTGGACCCCGCGCGAGGCAAAAGACCCCCTACCCTTCATGCTGATCCGCACGCCCTACGGCGTTTCGGAATATGCCCCGCCGGACGTGCAGCCGCTTACCTGGAACCTGGCGTCGGCGGGCTATATTTTCGTGGAGCAGGATATTCGCGGCAAGTACGGTTCGGAAGGCACGTTTGAAATGACGCGGGCTTCCATCGACGCCGACAACAAAAAAACGGTCGATGAAAGCGCCGATACCTACGACACGGTGGATTGGCTGCTGAAAAATATTCCCAACAACAACGGAAAAGTCGGCGTCACCGGAATCTCCTATCCCGGCTGGCTAAGCATGATGGCGGCCATCCATCCGCACCCGGCGATCAAAGCCATTTCGGAACAGGCCATGATGGGCGATCTGTTCATCAACGACGATTTTCACCACAACGGCGCTTTCCGCCTGAGTTACGGGTTTGATTATTCGTTTGAACTGGAAACCTCGAAGACCGACTCGCTTTTCCCTTTCCACAGCTACGACAATTTTAACTGGTATCTCCAACTGGGGTCTCTGGCGAACGTGGACGAAAAATACTTCCACAAGCAAATTCCAAGCTGGGAAAACTTCGTCAATCACCCCAATTACGACGCCTTCTGGCAAAAACTATCGCCGATATACCGGTTCAAAAATTATATACAGACCATTCCCATTCAACATGTCGCCGGATGGTTCGACCAGGAGGATATGAACGGGCCGCTGCTGATGTACGATCTGTTAGAAAAAAACCATCCCGATAACCTCAATTTTATGGTGATCGGCCCGTGGAATCACGGCGGCTGGGCCGGGATCAACGGGTCTAAACTGGGCGACCTCAATTTTGACCTGCCCGCCTCCAAAAACTTCCAGGAAGACGTAATGACGCCTTTTTTCAATTACTATTTGAAAGGTCTCGGCGACGGCAAATTCCCGAAAGCGACCATTTTCCAGACGGGATCGAACCAGTGGAAAAAATACGACCAATGGAAACCCAACGAAACGAAACGTCGAAACCTTTATTTCAAAGCCGGCGGCAAACTGAGTTTTGACGCGCCGGTTTCAGCTACTGCAAAATCTTACGACGCCTATATATCCGACCCCGCGCATCCGGTTCCTTACCGGCAACGTCCGATAGAGCAAACGTACGGCCCCGGTTCGCGGTGGCGCCCCTGGCTGACGGAGGATCAGCGTTTTGTCGACGGACGGCCCGACGTGCTAACTTGGCAAACCGACGCGCTGACGTCCGACGTAACGATTGCCGGGAGCATAAATGCTCGCCTGTTTGCTTCCACAACGGCCACAGACGCCGACTGGGTGGTGAAACTGATCGACGTTTACCCGGACGAATATGAAAAAGAACTAAATATGAGCGGATACGAACAGATGGTCGCGCGGGACGTCCTGCGGGGCAGGTTTAGAAATAGCTTGGAAAACCCGCAACCGGTGAAAGCCAATACGGTCGTCGCTTATAACGTCAATTTGCTCCAGGCGGACCACGTTTTTAAAAAAGGGCATAAGATCATGGTCCAGGTGCAAAGTTCTTGGTTCCCGATGATCGACCGGAACCCGCAGAATTATGTGCCGAATATTTTTCTGGCCAAAGACTCCGATTTCATCAAAGCCGAACACCGCGTTTACCGGACGACCGAATACCCTTCGCATATTGAAATCCCTGTAGTTGAAAATTAACGCTTTCTAAATCAATAAAACCAAGCTAACTTCTACATGCTAACGGCAAAATAAGTATGGAAAAAAATCAGGGACAGTTGGTCCGCTCGCTGAGTTTAAGCGCCGCGACCATATTGGTGGTCAGTTCGGTGATCGGTTCGGGCGTGTATAAAAAAGTAGCCCCAATGTCGGCGCAACTCCTAACCCCCCAACTCGTTTTGCTGGCCGTTATATTAGCCGGGGTGATCAGCCTTTGCGGCGCTTTGAGCAATGCGGAAATAGCGGGCATGTTGGCCGACTCCGGCGGAGAATACGTTTATTTTAAGCGTATCTATAACCGGTTCATCGCTTTCCTGTTTGGCTGGAGTACCTTTACGGTCATCAAAACGGCCTCCATCTCTTCGCTGGCTTACGTGTTCTCGCAATCGGTCAATTCCCTCGTTACGCTGCCGCGCTTACCCGCAGACGTCGAACACATTAATTTATTTGGTCTTTTCCAGCCGTTCGACAATTCGGGCGTAAAAGGGTTGGCGATCCTGCTCATCCTGGCGCTTACCCGGTTAAACACCCGGGGGTTAAAAAATGCCTCAGTCCTCAGCGCTTCCATTACCTGGCTGGTCATTGGGGGCTTGGGCTTTATCGTCGTTTCCGGAATCTTTTTCGGCCGTGGCAGTTTCGATCACATCAATACGCCCGCCGCTACCTATGTCGCCCGCGACTGGACGGATTTTGGTTTAATTAAAGCGCTGTTCGCAGCCATGCTCGCCGCGTTTTGGGCGTACGAGGGCTGGAATACGATCGGTTTTATCGGCGGCGAAATTAAAGACCCGCACCGCAATCTTCCGCTGGCGCTTTTTTCCGGCATGATGATCATCATCGTCGCCTATTTGTTGGTAAATTTTACCTATCTGTACGTCATGCCGATTGACCAGATCGTGGACGTTTTCAAGAATCAGAATGAAATTGCCGCCGTCGCCGTGGTCAGGTCTTATGCAGGCGGAATCGGCGCGTCGGCGCTCTCCGTCCTGATCCTGATAACGACCCTCGGCTGCACCAACAGCACTATTTTGATGCCGCCCCGTCTATATTACGCGATGGCCAAAGACGGTTTGTTTTTTAAAAACGCGGAAAACATCCACCCGGAATACAATACGCCCAACCGCGCGCTGTGGATACAAGGCGTCTGGGCCTGCCTGTTGATCCTGTCGGGCAGTTTCGACCAGTTAACCGATATGCTGATCTTTGGGGCCTTCTTTTTTTACGGAGCTACTACGTTCGGCGTTTTCATTTTGCGCAACCGCGAGCCCGATACCCCGCGCCCTTACAAAGTTTGGGGGTATCCTATTGTACCTGCCATCTTTGTCATTTTCTGCGTCGCCCTGATCATTATTACCATTATTAACAGCCCGCGGGAAGCGGGGATCGGTTCTTTTTTAATGCTGAGCGGACTGCCATTTTATTGGTATTGGAACAAAACAAAGAAATATCCGTAATATTTTGATCAGGGTCGGCAGACTTTAGCGCTTGATATCGCCAAAGTACCGAACGGCTTATATTTTTATCATGAGGAATCATCAAACCAACTTACGCGCGGAAAACTATCTATTGTAAAATAATAACTATATAAATACGCTATAAATAAAAAAAAATAATCTATTTTTGACGGCGGGGTTACAACATCGGGTGTAGCCTCGCCGTTCTTTTTTACTATACTATTGAATAAAATATGTATTAAACTATTCTTATATTACCTAATGCTTTACAATGCAAACACTTATTCGTATTATTCTTATGTCGTCTTCGTTATTTATGCTCACAGATGCTCGGTCTCAAACCAATTTTTTTCATCCGTTAGCCAAAAAAAACCAGCAGACCCCAGGCTACAGCCAGTTTAGTCAAAAAATCCGCCAATACCGGCTGTTATCTTTAGACGAAACGGCCATGCGCGCATATCTGCTCGCGGCTCCGCTTGAGTTTAATCAGGCCCGGAAAACAATCGCGCTCAATATTCCGCTTCCAGACGGAAGCATGGAAACCTTTGGAATGGTCGAATCCCCAGTTCTGGCGCCGGAAATTGCCGCGCGGTATCCTGAAATAAAAACATATTCCGGCTTTAGCCTTCAAAGAAAACAGGTCAGTATCCGTTTAACCCTTACTTCGGACGGTTTCAATGCCCTTTTGCTTGGCGAAGCGGATCAGAATATGTATATCGAAAAATATAATAACGAGACTGGTGTATACGCCCTCTATGATACCCGCGACGCTATACAACCGCCCCCAGAACTCATGGCCATTTGTAACGTGACCGACCGGGAAATGATCAATCATTCATTAAAATCGCGCACCCCTACGACCACGGCCAATAATTCAGGCGCTACTTTAAGAACTTTCCGCTTTGCCATTGCCGCAACCGGCGAATTTACGCAGGCCCATACCGACGTAAATACTGCGTACGCCGTCCTGGTAAATTATGTGAACCGGTTGAACGCGGTTACCATGCGCGAACTTTGCGTTAAATTGATGATGGTCAGCGATAATAAAGTAGTTTATCCGGACCCTTTAACCGATCCTTATGACAACACGAGTAATTCCACGATGCTCGGCCAAAATCAAACGAATTTGGACGCCATTATCGGATCGGCCAATTACGACGTAGGCCATGTCATGGGAAGAAGTTTCGGGACTGGAGACGGCGTAGCTTATATCGGCGTCCTTTGCAATTCAACCTATAAAGGGCAGGGCGTTACGCGGGAAGGAAACGCGACAAACGTTGGGCAGGTTTTCATAGACCAGACGTTTTTTCACGAAGTAGGCCATCAATTTGGCATGACGCACAGTTTTAACAGCGTTATTCCCGTTTGCACCACGCGTAAGCCCGAAACTTCGGTGGAGCCCGGCTCGGGAGCAACCATGATGAGTTACGGTTTTAAATGCGGCGGCGACGATTATATTGATATTTCGATTACTCATTTACAATTCGGACCGCTCATTACCTATCATACCGTCAATTATGAACAGGCGGACGCTGTAATTAATGCGGCAAGTTGTAAAACGACCTTGGCAACGGGAAATCATTTACCGGTTATTACTGTTCCTGCTGATATGACTATTCCTAAATCAACGCCATTTGTACTGACAGGCAGCGCGACAGACGCTGATGCCGACGCGCTGACCTATAGCTGGGAAGGAACGAACATTGGAACTATGACGCCCGACGCCACAACCATTTTAAATACCGCGCAACCGCCGTTTTTCAGAAGTTACGGCCCCGTTACTACGCCCGTTCGGACGTTTCCCATTTTAAGCGCTATACTGGACGGTTCCAATTACGCGAAAGGGGATAAATTGCCCTCTGTTTCCGTAGCTACCGTCGAACGCTTTACCGTTTTCGATAATCATCCGGGCGGCGGCGCGACGGTGAACGCCTCCGTAACGGTGATCGTCGACGGAAATTCAGGCCCTTTTTTAGTGACCAACGACCTGACGGGAACCGTTCCCGGGAGTTCAACCCAAACCGTTACCTGGTCTGTCAATAACACCAACAATCCCCCGGTCAACGCCGCTAACGTTAAAATTTCCCTGTCTGTGGACGGCGGTAATTCTTTTCCCTACGTGCTCGCCGCCGGCGTTCCGAATAACGGGACGGCCGGCGTAAAGATTCCCAATATTACCGCTTCGCAGGCGCGCGTCAAAGTGGAAGCGGTTGGAAACATCTTCTTCGATATTTCCAATACTAATTTTGCCATTACATCGGTTTTGCCGGTCGAATTGCTTGCTTTCGACGCGCAGCTTCAAAACAAAAATGAAGCGCGCCTGACCTGGCAAACCGCCTCCGAAAAAAACAACGCCGGTTTTGAGGTTGAAATGATGGATATTAACGGAACGCAGATCTTTGAAAAAGTCGGTTTCATGAAAGGCGGCGGCACAACGCAGGCGCTGCAATCCTATAATTTCAACGTTTATCATTTGACGCCTTCCACCTATTATTTCCGGTTAAAACAAATCGACCAGGACAGTAATTTTACTTACTCGACCAATCAGGTGCTGGTTGTTGAAGGAACAGGTTTTATAGTAAATCTTTTTCCGAATCCGGTCCAAAGCGTATTAAACATGGAATTTTACCTGCAAAAAGAAGGCGATGTTTCCCTGTCCTTATTCAACCGGTTAGGACAGGCGACGCTCATCGTTCCGGCCCGGCATTTTGGCTCCGGCAGACAGTCGCAATTGATTAATACGTCCGGACTGGCCTCCGGCGTTTATTATTACCGGTGCGAAACCGGCGCTGATCAACTTTACGGAAAAATTATGGTAGCGCAATAAAGACGTTTGCCGGACGTCGCAGAATTTTAAAGAAAAGCTCCGTTTTGAAAAAGGCGGGGCTTTTCTTATTAAACAATTTGTACCTTTGCAGCGTTTATTTGAGTTAACGATCATTTCTTCTATTTTTCTCAGAACTTTTTTCATGCTTACAGTTCAAAACGTTGCTTTGCAATATGGCAAACGCATTTTATTCCAGGACGTTAATTTACAGTTCACTAAAGGCAACTGTTACGGCGTCATCGGCGCTAACGGAGCCGGTAAATCCACCTTTCTAAAGATCCTAAGCGGCGAGATCGAACCCAACCGCGGCGAAGTTATCATAGAACCCGGCAACAGGATGGCGGTATTGACCCAAAACCATTTTAAGTTTGACGAATTTGAAGTCCTGAATACCGTCATTATGGGGTACAAGGAATTATACGACATTATGGTCGAAAAGGACGCCATTTACGCTAAAACAGACCCCACCGAATCCGACAATATGCGCGCGGGAGACTTGGAAGGGCAATTTGCAGAAATGAACGGCTGGATGGCGGAAACCGAAGCGGCAGAGCTATTGAGCGAACTGGGTATCAAAGAAGCGGATCATTATAAAAAACTCAAGGAATTAAGCGCTGCGGATAAAGTGAAAGTCCTGTTGGCACAGGCTTTGTTTGGCAATCCCGATATTTTGCTGCTCGACGAGCCAACCAACGACCTGGATGCCGAAACTAATACCTGGCTATGCGAGTTTCTGGCGGACTATCAAAATATCGTCATCGTCGTATCGCACGACCGGCATTTTCTGGATATGGTCTGCACGCACGTCGTCGACGTGGACTTTCAAAAGATCCGCATTTTTACCGGTAATTACACTTTCTGGTACGAATCGAGCCAGTTGATGATGCGCCAGATGGCCGATAAAAACAAGAAGGTAGAAACCAAACGGCAGGAAATGATGGACTTCATCGCGCGGTTCAGCGCCAACGCCTCCAAATCGCGTCAGGCGACCAGCCGGAAAAAAGCACTCGAAAAACTTAACCTGGAGGAAATGCGTCCCTCCAGCCGTAAATATCCGTTCATCCATTTCAAACCTGAACGCGAGCCGGGGAACGAAATATTCCGCTGCGACAAGCTGACCAAGCGCGGTATTGACGGACAGGTCCTGTTCCACAATATCAGCTTTGCTTTTAATAAAGGCGATAAGATCGCTTTGATCTGCCGAAATAGCACGGCGCTGACTGCTTTTTTTAACGTCATTGGCGGCGTCGAACCAGCCGACAGCGGGAAATTTGAATTCGGGCAAACGATTACCCCGGAGTATATCCCGAACGATAATTCAAAATTTTTTACGGGCGTCAACGACGACAACCTGATCGACTGGCTGCGCCCTTTTTCTAAAGAAAAAGACGAAGCGTTCCTGCGCGGATTTTTAGGCAGGATGCTGTTTAGCGGGGAAGAGGTATTTAAACAGGCCAGCGTTCTGTCGGGGGGCGAGAAAGTGCGCAGCATGTTCTCCAGGGCGATGCTGCACTTCCCGAATTTTCTGATTCTCGACGAGCCGACCAATCACCTGGACTTGGAATCCATTACGTCGCTCAACAACGCGCTCGTTGATTTTAAGGGAAGCCTGATCTTTACCTCCCACGATTTACAGATCATGGATACCGTCCCGAACCGGATCATCGAGATCTCTCCGAACGGTATGATCGATAAAATGATGAATTTTACGGAATATATTCAGGATGAGAAACTCAAAGTTCAGCGCGAGTCGCTGTACAGGGATTTAACTCCGGCATAAAATGCCTAAGATAGACAGGAGGTCTTTTATATTTTTTAAAAAATATAAAAGACCTCCCTTCCCAGGTTTTTTATTTAAAACGCTTCTCCTAAACTAAAGTAAATCCCTCGGGTCCGTTGTCCAAAACCGGCAACTTTGTCAAACCCGACGGCATAATCCATGGTTGCATTGAGCCGTTGTTTCATGTTAATCATATAGCGCAGGCCCATGCCGCCCGCAAAATGATAGTCGTTGAGCGAAGTAGAGACGAGGTTATCGAAACGGTTCGAGACCCGTACGCCGCTGAAGAAGCCCACTACCCCGACGCGTTCCCAGAACTTCCAGAAAGGCGCATTATCGCGGATGCAAATCGGCAGACGATATTCGGTTTCTACGGCTACGAGGTTATTGTCGCGGTAGGAGCCGGCATAGTATCCGCGCAAAGAACTAATTCCCCCGTTATAAGAAAGCCCGCGAATGGGAATAGGGTCTGATCCGTCTGCTTTTCTGTTTTCCAACACTACCCGGAGCGCCAGGACCTGGCCTTTAAAGGTATGGATATAACGGTCGGCGTCTAACGTAAAAATATGGTAATCTGTGGTGCCGCCAAATTCCTTTCGGTAAGCGGCGCTGATAAACTGCACGTAAGCGCCTCGGGAAGGATTATCGCAATTATCGCGGCTGTCGAAATTCAGGTTGACGCCTATGCCGGCCCGGGTAGCGTCGTTCCGTTTTAACGCGCGGTCGGAGCTCCGGTTCAGGCTGTCGGCCAGAAGTTGATTTTCGCCGGATTTATCATATTCCAGAACCATCCCGCCAAACAGATTGTTGAAAATCCTTCGGTCAATAATGGTATAAAAATCAATGAAATGGTAGGCATAATTGAAATAATTGGCCGTGTCGGCTACGCCCTGATAATATTCGATCACCTGACGACCCGGACGGCCGACCGAATAATACCGGTCGATCCAGTAGCCCGCCTGGAATTGTCCGCTTATATTATATTTTTCATCTTTTGTAAATATTTGCCAAAGATCATAAGTATAGTATTGATCTTTGGTGGTATAATACAATCGGCCATCTAATTTAGAACGCCTGGAAAGCGTATCCAAACGGTCAAGGTCGAAAAAAAACAATCCGTGTAAGCCAAATTGGTAACCCGTTTCAGGCTGGTAAGATAAGGAAGGGTAAATGGTATGCGTAGGTCTTCTAAACAGCGTATCCTGCGCATGAAGGAAAGAAGCCTCCAGGAATATACAGGAGAACAAAAGAAATAATTTCATAATATTTATAGTCGCTCAATAACGCTAAGATAAGTACTTGGACTGATGAGGCGAACTAAAGTAAAATGCGCGAAATATATAATACGTTAAAAATATGGAACGCCCGGACTAAAACGTTGCAAAAATAATATTCGTATAACGATCAAAGATCAAAATTAATCGCTTGTGCTTTTTAAAAAGCTTCGCCTAAACTAAAATAGAGTCCGCTGGGTCTCTTTCCGTTTCCATCGGTCCGGTCAAACCCGACGGCATAGTCCATAGTTAAATTAATTCGCTGTTTAGTATCGATCATGTAACGCAACCCGGCGCCGGCGGCAAAATGGTAATCGCCTGGCGAGGCAGAAAAAAGTTGTCCGATTTGGTCGGACGTCCTCACGCCGCTAAAAAAACCCACCACTCCAATTCTTTCCCAGAATTTCCAAATTGGCGCTTTATCGTTGATATAAATGGGCAGTCTGTATTCCGATTCAAAAGCAAGTAGGTTATTGTCCCGGAAAGTACCTACATAATAACCGCGCAAAGAACTGATTCCCCCGTTATATGACAAGCCGCGCAGCGGGATCGGATCTGCGCCGTCCGATTCGCGGTTTTCAACGACTATCCGGAGCGCCAGTACCTGTTTTTTAATCACCGGGATATAACGGACGGCATTGATCGTTAGAATATGATAATCGGTCGATCCTCCAAACGCTTTCCGGTAAGCGCCGCCAATCAGTTGGACGTAAGCGCCCTGCGATGGATTATCGTAATTGTCGCGGCTGTCGTAATTCAGGTTGACGCCGAGACCCGCGCGGGTGGCGTCGTTTCTTTGCAATTCTGCAGCGGGATCCATACTGAGGCTGTCGGCGAGGATGCGGTTGCTGCCCGAATGGTCGTACTCCGCCATCAACCCGGCAAAAATATGCGGAGCGATTTTACGGTCGATCAGCGTATAAAAATCAAAATAACGGTAGGCAAAATCAAAATAATTCGCCGTAGAGGCAACCCCTTTATTGTATTCGGTGATTTCCCGGCCAGGCGTCCCCACCCCATAATAGCGGTCGATCCAATAGCCTGCCTGGACTTGGCCGCTAATATTGTACTTTTCGTCTTTTGTAAATAACTGCCAGTAATCAGAAGTAAAATATTGGCCTTTGGTCGTATAGAAAAACCGCGCGTCTACTTTGGAGCGCCGCGACAGTAAATTATTCTTGTCCAGGTCAAAAAAAAGCATATTATGAAGTCCAAACTGATACCCCGTTTCCGGCTGATAGGAAAGTGAAGGGAAAATCAGAAAAGAAGTTTTGCGGGAAGTACTATCCTGCGCGAATAGGGCGTCTCCGCTATAAGCGAGCAGCAGGGTAAAAATCATGTATTTGACGCCCTGGGCAGTATACCTGTTCATGTTACCGTTTAGTTTATTTAAAAAGTGGAGATCGGGTCTATATACCTATATAATTATCATGCCCGCGACCCCGGTTTTGCCAAAAAAATAATTTATTTTATTCATATACTGAAAAAATACCGTAAAGATGTTAGTAAAGCGTTAATAAAACCGAAAATGCTAGGCAAGGCCCATTGTTTCCGTATATTTTATTAATGCAGCATGGTTTTAACTGGGCTTTAACGCATTCGTAAAAACTTAATGAAAATTTTCAGCGTTTCTATTTTTAAAACAATCCTATTCTCCTTTACTATGAAAAAGCTATTTTTATTTTATTGCCTTTCCTTTATTGGCGCGGGTCTTTGTACCGCCCAATCGTCCGCAAAAACGGAAAAATCCGATCCGGCCGCTAAGACTATTCTCGATAAGCTGAAAACCAGGTACGAAAGTTATAAGTCTATAGAAGCGACGTTTACGCTGACCATCGAACTGGCGGAAAGTAAAAAAGCGGACAAGCGGGCGGGTAAACTGGCGCAGGAAGGCGATCAATACCGGCTGGAAACAGACAATGAAACGATCATCAGCGACGGCAAAACGGTTTGGCTTTGCCTGAAAGATAAAAACCAGGTGCAGATATCGGACGCAGACGCCAAAGACAAAAACGCTTTCGTCTCTCCCAAACAACTGCTGCGGATGTACGAAAACAAGGAATTCGTCTATTCCATTGTCGGCGAGGGCGTGGAAAGCGGCAAAGCCTGCCGCTTCATCGAATTCAAACCCGTGAAGAAAAACAGCGATTATACAAAACTTAGGATGGCGGTCGATAAAGCCAACGAGGTCGTCAGCATCCGCGCTTTTGGCCGCGACGGTTCAAAATATACGCTGCAACTCCACTCGCTGAAAGCCAACGCCGCGAAAAATCCGGCAGGTTATTTTACGTTCAATGCCAACGAACATAAGGGGGTGAAAGTGGAGGATCTGCGAATGGATTGAAATCAGCAATTAGCAATCATCAATTCCAGCAATTGCGCAGCCGCCTTTGCGACCACTGTTCCAGGTCCAAAAATAGCCGCAACCCCTCGTTCATATAAAAAGGCGTAATCCTGCGCCGGGATAACGCCTCCCACGACGACTAAAATGTCTTCCCTGCCCAAGTCTGCCAGCGCGCGTACCGTCTCAGGCGCGAGCGTTTTATGGCCCGCAGCAAGCGACGACAGCCCTAGGATATGCACGTCGTTTTCCGCTGCCTGCCGCGCCGCCTCTGCCGGCGTTTGGAAGAGCGGGCCGATATCCACGTCGAACCCCAGGTCCGCAAAACCCGTGGCGATAATCCTGGCGCCGCGGTCGTGACCGTCCTGACCCAGTTTAGCAATCATGATCCTCGGGCGCCTTCCGTCCAGCTCGGCGAAACGGTCGGCCAATGCCCGCGCCTGTTGAAAAGTTTCGTTCATTTTAATTTCTTGTGCATACGCGCCCGCTACAGTCCGCTGCGTGGCGACAAACCGGCCAAAATGTTGTTCCAGCGCCGACGAGATTTCCCCCAGCGTGGCCCGCGCTTTAGCGCATTCGACGGCCAGACCCAATAAATTGCCTTCGCCCGTTCTGGCGCATTCCGACAGCCGAAATAAAGCGGACTGCGCGTCCGGTTCGTTCCTGTTCGCTTTATTTTTTTGTAGCCGTCGGATTTGTCCTTCCCGCACTGCGTCATTGTCGATATCTAAGATTTCAAAGTCCGACCCAGCCTCATTTCTGAAAATATTGACGCCTACAATATGATCAACCCCGGCGTCGATCCGCGCCTGCTTACGCGCCGCCGCTTCTTCAATCCGCAATTTCGGAATTCCCTGTTCGATGGCTTTAGTCATTCCGCCCAGCGCTTCCACTTCGCCGATCAGTTCCCAAGCGCGCCGCGCCAGCCGGTCGGTCAGATATTCCACATAATAAGACCCTCCCCAGGGATCGACCGCATGGGCTATGCCGGTTTCTTTTTGGATAAACAGCTGCGTATCGCGCGCAATTTTTGCCGAGAATTCCGTTGGCAGCGCGACCGCCTCGTCCAAAGAGTTCGTATGCAAAGACTGGGTTCCGCCCATTGCCGCCGCCATAGCTTCAATACAGGTGCGCGCGATATTATTAAAAGGGTCCTGCTCCGTCAGGCTCCAGCCCGACGTCTGGCAATGCGCGCGGAGCGCCATCGACTTGGGGTCTTTCGGATTGAACTGTTGGACGATTTTTGCCCAGAGCTCCCGTCCGGCCCGCATTTTAGCGATCTCCATGAAATGGTTCATCCCGACCCCCCAGAAAAAAGACAGGCGCGGCGCAAATCCGTCCACGTCCAGTCCCGCTGCCAGGCCCGTCCGCAAATATTCCAGCCCGTCGGCCAGCGTATAGGCAAGTTCGACGTCCGCCGCGCCGCCGGCCTCCTGTATATGATATCCGCTGATGCTGATCGAATTAAATTTAGGCATATACTGCGCCATGTACCTGAAAATTTCCGCCACGATCCGCATCGAAGGTCCCGGCGGATAAATGTAGGTATTGCGCACTATGAATTCTTTCAATATATCGTTCTGGATCGTACCGGATAGTTTTTCCGGCGGAACGCCCTGTTCCAGTCCAACCGTAATAAAAAAAGCGAGTACCGGCAACACTGCCCCGTTCATCGTCATCGAAACCGAAATCTGATCCAAAGGAATTCCGTCAAACAGGATCTTCATATCTTCGACCACGTCGATCGCTACGCCCGCTTTCCCAACGTCGCCTTTTACCCGTTCGTGGTCGGAATCGTAGCCTCGGTGAGTCGCCAGGTCGAAAGCTACTGACAGCCCTTTTTGGCCCGCCGCCAGATTCTTCCGGTAAAAATCGTTGCTTGCTTCCGCCGTCGAAAAACCGGCGTATTGCCGGATCGTCCAGGGTTGAGTTGCAAACATGGCGCTGTACGGCCCCCGCAAAAATGGCGGCAAACCGGAGACAAAGTCCAGGCTTTCTATTCCCGCCAGGTCTTCCGCATAGAATCGCGATGGCACAGGTATTTTTTCCGGGGTTTCCCAAACCGCCGTATTTTTCTGGGGGCTTCCGTCTCTAAAAATGTTCCCCTGAAACGGGATTTTCTTAAAATCCGGCCCAACATACTTTTTATCCATTGGTAAATATTGGTTGCACGAAAATGTTAGCGGAACGCTTCCATGCGTTTTTGACTTCAATAAAATATTGCAGCGCCAAAATATTCCTTATCCCCTAACGCCGCGTCAATCCACAACAACTCTTTTTGGCGTCATTTTTAGGGTAATACAATAAGTTTTCCTGTTAAAATCCGCCTGTTTCAAAACCTGCCCCAAAAAACATTTTTATGGCTTCGCCGTTAGTTTATATCCTTTCTGATTTTCCTTTACCATTATAGCGCTCCACAATGAATAAATTTCTCTTCGCCGCCGCCTTGTTCTTTGCAGTTCCGTTATTCGCAAAAGCCCAGTCCGCCATTTGCATCCTTGATTTTGTAAAGATAAAAAACAAAAAATACAGCGAGGCCTTATATTTTTACGAACACAACTGGAAGGTTTACCGCGACGTCGCTTTAAAAAGCGGTTTCATCAAGTCCTATAAATTATTAACCAACGACGCCGATCCGACCGCCAATTACGACATTATATTAATCACCGAATATCCCGACAGCGTCCAGTATAAACTTAGCGAGACCCATTTTCAAAACATCATCAATACGGTTTCTCCAAAAGGCTGGAAACTCCTCAACGCCTTAAAACCAGACGATTTCCGGCAAACGCTTTTCTTCCGCCGGATGGAAACAAAGTCTAGTTCGGACCATTGATCGCTTTTCCCTGGTCTTCGCCCATCACGCTCAATATCCGGATTTTCATTTACAATATTATTTACACTTAATACGAATAATGGGTTGAAAAAATCAAAAAAGGGTTCCGGGACGATAGACTTGAAAACCGGAAGTGAATATAACAGGCGCACGGTTCCTTTTATCCCGATAAATCCCGGCCCCGACGTCCCTTTATCCCTGGCAGCCATTTGTTATCCGTCACCCCCCGAGTCACCTATAAACCGTATATAAGCCGCACTCAAGCCGTGTATGTTGCATGCATGAGTCGGGTCTGACCCTTCTCCCGGACAGCAATCAATTTGAGAAGAGGTCAAACTAAAAGGGTCCTCAAAAATGCCTTATTCAAATGGTTTATAGTTGGATATCCAAAAAGGCAGACCGGTGTTTATCCACTTTTGTTAGTTTTAACCCACTATCCGCATGAGTAGTAATTCTACATATCTCGTTATATCGTCAAAAATAGAAACTTTTTTCTTTACCGGCAAAGCAAAAAGATTTAACGCTTTTATTTGACCGTATGGCGGCAGCGAAATAGCAGTTCAGCGCGTTATAAAACAGAATTGTTTCGTCCGTCAAAATAAAGCTATAAATGCATTTTCGGAAGTCAATTGAAAATAATTTGTTCATAAAACGAGAAAGCGCTAACTTTATCAAATCTTTCATTTATGGATTTGACTTTGCCGTTAGAATTTGAAGAAAAAGACCTGATCGAGGCTTGTATTGCAAAAGAGCGCTGGGCGCAGCAAAAGCTTTATGAAGACCATTACAGCAAAATGATGGGCGTCTGCCTGCGCTATGCGGCTAATGAAGAAGACGCGCTTGACATTCTCCATGAAGGTTATATAAAAGTATTTAAATATATAGCAAAATATCAGCCCGGTACTTCGCTGATTGCCTGGATCAGAAGGATCATGGTCAACACGGCCATCGACTACTATCGCAAGGTCACTCGCCGGCGGACGGAAGACATTGATTTTGTTTTCGACCTCGGCAATGACGAGCCGGACGCCGTTAGCAGATGCTCAGAACAGGAAATCCTTGCCGCCGTGCAACGCCTGACGCCCACCTACCGCGCCATTTTCAATTTATACGTGGTCGAAGGATATTCTCATAAAGAAATAGCTGAAGAATTACATATAACCGAAAGCACCTCCCGCTCCAATTTAGTAAAAGCGCGTCTGAAATTACAATCTGTACTGACTGGAAAGTTGATGGGATATGAAGAATAAAGCGAAAGCATTTGACGAACAGGCCCGAAAAGCCCTTGAAGGAATTCAGCCGGTCTACCGGCCTGAACAATGGAAAGTTTTTGAAGAAAAACTTGACGAAGCCGAAGCCGAAGAAGCCGAAGATATAGCTCGTTTCGACGCAATGATCAGGCAAAAATCTTCCGAAGTAAAACCCGGTTTTAAAAAAGCAAACTGGGAAAGAATGTCCCGCGAACTGGACGAAGCATTCTCATGGAAAGCTAAAATCGTTCGCTATAAAGTCGTAGAAACGCTCCTGATGCTGGCCGCCCTTTGGACGGTATTCAATTTTTATAACGCCGTCTCTGTAGCCC
>JBBRMZ010000111.1:0-16099 GCA_038230555.1 Chitinophagales bacterium | reverse complement strand
GGAACGCAAAGTTGGGTTGATTGACCAGGGCAAAGATTTGGATTGCCCGTAATCATACAAGTTGTTAAAGCGCCCACCGTTACGGCCTGGCTGCAAATGCTCGTACAACCGTTGGCGTTGGTTACGGTCACCGAATAATTGCCCGCCGTATTAACAGTAATGCAATTCGTCGTCGCCCCCGTATTCCATAAATAAGAAGCGGAACCCGCAGGCACGCAAAGTTGTGAAGACTGACCAGAACACAAACTTGAGTTTCCGGTGATCGTGCAGTTCGGAAGCGGCGTTATGGTAACCATCTGGCTGCAAACGCTCGTGCAGCCTCCTCCATTGGTCACCGTCACGGAATAATTACCCGCAAGGTTTACATCTATACAATTCGTGGTAGCGCCCGTGCTCCATAAATAAGAAGCAGAACCCGCCGGAACGCAAAGTTGGGTTGATTGACCAGGGCAAAGATTTGGATTGCCCGTAATCATACATGTCGTTAAAGCGCCCACCGTTACGGCCTGGCTGCAAACACTCGTGCAACCATTGGCGTTGGTCACCGTCACGGAATAATTGCCCGCCGTATTGACGGTAATACAATTGGTCGTCGCCCCGGTACTCCATAAATAAGAAGCGGAACCCGCCGGGACGCAAAGTTGTGAAGACTGACCGGAACACAAACTTGAGTTTCCGGTGATCGTGCAGTTAGGAAGCGGAGTAATCGTAACCATTTGGCTACAAACGCTCGTGCAGCCGCCGACATTAGTTACCGTCACCGAATAGGTCCCCGCCAGGCTGACGGTAATACAGTTGGTCGTCGCGCCGGTGCTCCATAAATAAGCGGTAGCTCCCGCCGGAACGCAGAGCTGCGTGGATTGGCCGGGGCAAAGATTTCCGTTGCCGGTAATCGTGCAGGTAGTTAAAGTACCAACCGTAACCGCCTGGCTACAAATGCTGCGGTTTCCGTTGACGTCGGTAACGGTCACCGAATAGGTACCCGCCAGGCTAACGGTAATGCAATTGGTTGTAGCGCCGGTGCTCCACATATAGGACGCGGCGCCCGGAGGCGCGCAAAGCTGGCTGCTTTGACCCGCGCAAAGATTGGGATTGCCGGTTATCAAACAAGTAGGAGGCGGGTTAACGGTCACGATTTGGCTACAAACGCTCGTACAGCCGCCGGCGTTGGTCACAGTCACCGAATAAGTCCCCGCCATGCTAACGGTGATACAATTCGTCGTCGCGCCCGTGCTCCATAAATATGCGGTAGCGCCTGCCGGGACGCAAAGTTGCGTCGTTTGACCCGGCATGATATTTGAGTTGCCGGTAATCATACAAGTTGTTAAAGTACCAACCGTTACCGCTTGGCTACAAACGCTCGTGCAGCCGTTGGAGTTAGTTACAGTCACTGAATAAGTTCCCGCCGTGTTGACGGTGATGCAATTCGTCGTGGCGCCCGTGCTCCATAAATAAGAAGCAGCGCCCGCCGGTACGCAAAGTTGTGAAGATTGGCCGAAACAAAGACTTGAATTTCCGGTAATCATACAATTAGGAAGCGGCGTAACGGTCACCATTTGACTACAAACGCTCGTACAACCGCCTGCATTGGTCACGGTCACTGAATAAGTCCCCGCCATATTAACGGTAATACAATTGGTCGTGGCGCCCGTACTCCATAAGTAGGAAGCGGAACCCGCCGGTACGCAAAGTTGCGTCGATTGGCCCGGACAAAGGTTTCCGTTCCCGGTGATCGTACAGGTAGTCAGGTTACCTACGGTCACTGCCTGGCTACAAACGCTCGTGCAGCCGTTGGCGTTGGTTACGGTCACTGAATAAGTTCCCGCTGTATTGACGGTGATACAATTTGTCGTCGCCCCGGTACTCCATAAATAGGAAGCAGAACCCGCCGGTACGCAAAGTTGCGACGACTGACCGGAACAAAGACTTGAATTTCCGGTAATCGTACAATTGGGCATGGTACTCATATTCACCATCTGGCTGCAAACGCTCGTACAACCGCCGGCGTTGGTTACCGTTACGGAGTAATTTCCAGCCGCGTTAACCATAATACAATTCGTAGTGGCTCCCGTACTCCATAAATAAGAAACAGCGCCCGCCGGAACGCAAAGTTGCGTCGACTGACCCTGGCAAATGACCGCGTTTCCTGTAATGGTACAGTTGACGACCGTTCCAACGGTTACGACCTGTCTGCAAACGCTCGTGCAACCGCCTACGCCGGTTACCGTAACGATATAAGTTCCCGCCGAATTTACGGTAATGCAATTGGTTGCCGCCCCCGTACTCCATAAATAGGAAACTGCTCCTGCGGGTACGCAAAGCTGCGATGATTGACCGGCGCAAAGATTAGCGTTTCCGGTGATCGTACAGTTGGGAAGCGGATTGACCGTAACCGTGACCGAATTGGATTTTTGGCAGCCGGTCGCGGTAATCGTTTCTGTTAAAGTGTAGGTCGTTGTTGTTGTAGGGCTGGCGACCGGATTTGCGACGGTCGAAGAACTCAGCCCGGTCGCCGGCGTCCATAAATAAGTATTTCCAGCTATGGGAGCGGATCCTAACGTTACGCTGCTGCCGCTACAGATAGTAGCGTTATTTCCGGCTACGGCTGCCGGGAGCGGATTGACGGTAACAATAATATGATTGGAATTAACGGAGCCGCAATTCGCCGTATTCGTTACAAAGTAATCGCCGCTTGTAGAAACTGTAATACTGGGGGTTGTTGCGCCGGTATTCCAGGTTCCGCCGTTGTTTCCAGATAAAACAACGCTGCCGCCTACGCAAAATGTGGTTGGTCCGTTTGCTCTGATGACGGACGCTACCGGTTTTACGGCAACTGTTACCGTATTAGCCATTAAATTAATAGCGCCCGCGCGGGTTAAACCCCTTCCGAAAAGCGACGCGCCCGACATAAAATTGAGCGCTCCTGTTGCAAGGATAGTACCTCTAAAGGTAGAATTTGGGCCAAAGGTAACAGCTCCGTTGATTTGCCAGTATACATTACATAAGGACGCTCCGTTAATCAATAAGATTCTGGAGGATAAACCGGTCGCAAGCGCGGCGTCTATTTTGAAGATGAATACTGCGTTTGGATCGCCCTGGGCGTCTAATGTCAGGTCGCCGGTGATGGTGGTCGCCGCTCCCTGGCAGTAGACGTTGGGCGTCAGGGTCTGATTGTTGCCTAATAATACGCCGATCGGCGTCGGCCCGCAGGGAACGGCGCTCAAAGCGGCATAGGCTGTGGCAACATCCTTGGCGGCTTGAAGAGAAACGCCGTCCATGACATGGGTTTGACCGGTAACGGTGGGAAGCGGAACCCCGGTTAAAGCGCCCATATTAAGGCCTAAATCTCCGATGATTTGTGTAGCGCCGGTATTGGTAACCGCCCCGACTGAAGTAAATAAGGCAAAACTGGAAGCCGAACCCAAGGGCGGCGCCTGACCAAAAAGCGCCAAAGGAAGCAAAAATAACAAAATGGTTTTTAGCGTAGGGAGTAAGAGTCCTTTCATTTGTAGTTCTAATTATTGTACGAATTCATTTTCGTTCTACAAAGGTTAGGCTTTTATTAATATGAAGCGTTACACAATTCCGGGAAAAGTTTACACAATTCCACTATGTATTTGATAAATGCCGAATTTTATAATTTATATTCCCATATTCATAAATGATTGGTATAGTTTAAGTATAAATATTATTTTAATTTGACAAGAGGAGTGTAAGCGATCCATGCAAAGTTGTTTTTAATCCAACTTATTAGCGCGCATTTCCTCAAAAAAAGGCGTTCGTTTCTCTTCGACGCAGATAGCGGCATATAGATAAAGCGCGGCGCTCCAGGTTTGCCAGTCCTCCCCCATCGGTTTGCCGTCCTGAGCGCTTATCCATTCGTTAAATCCAAAATCAACGTTTTGAACGCGCGTAATTTTTACCAACTTTGTAAGCTCCAGGAGTTTTGTTTCGGCAAGTTCATATTTTTTAGCGGATACCAACGCAGCTATATAAAGTCCGCAAATAAACGGCCAGACGCCGCCATTATGGTATTGGCCGGGTTGATTATATATGGCGTACCGCGGAAGCCAGTCCGGATCCTGAGGTTTTATAAAAGGGAAGAAATTAGGGGGAAGGTCAACCGCCAAATCGCCTTTTTTTTTCATAGCCTCGCATTCCTCTTCTACCCAGGCAATGATCGATTCAGCGCGGGCGGGCGACGCTAATCCGGAAAGAATGGCCAAACTATTACCAAGCAGGTCAAATCGTTCGCTGCTATATATTTTATACGACCAGAAAGCATAATAAGGCTTATCTTTTACAGCCAGCCCTTCGTGGACATGTTGGTGCATGACGCCGCCTGTAATCGTAAAACGCTTCATTTCATGCCGCAACTTATCCGCCCTGTCGTTAAAACCCAGCAGTCTTAAATAACTATAAACCAGCATATTTACTAACAAACCATATCCGAGGGTCCATTGTTCATCGCGCCAGTCGCTGGTGGGCTGTTGGGCAACCAGATAACGATCCGAAGGGCTTTGATACTCCATCCAGGTCAAAGATTTTCTGACGGCTTCCTGAAGGAAATCCTGTTCGCCGGTTACTTTTCTGAAAATTCCGACGCCTAATAAAAATAAAGGGGTCGTATCGCTTGCTCCCCGGTCGTCTTTGTCGTGTACCAGCGAAACAATATGGCCGTGTTTGGTTTGATTTTTTGCCAGCGTTTCTAATACAAGACGAATACTGGCTAATAGTTGTTGATTGCCGGAAACGGCAATTCCAAGAATTGAAAAAAGTAGATCCCTCGTATACGGTTCCGGATATCCCCAACCGGCAGTTCGCGGGAGCCCATTATAAGGGCCTTGGGCATTATGAAGCAGCGCTTCGAGGGCGACTTTTTTTGCTGCGGCTATTTCCTGCCAATCTGCGCTTTGCATGGAAGTAGTATATAAAATTATTTTATTCCTAATTTATCGTTTATTATCCCGACAAAGCGTTTTGCAACGACGCGGTAATCAAAATTTTCCACTACCCGCTCTCTGCCTTCTTTACCCATTTTTTCCCGCAACGGCTGATCCGTCATGAGGAGTAATAAATATTTTTCAATATCGTCCACATTCGCGCGGTAATCTATCGTTCGCGGCTCTTTAAAAATGACCGTATGCTTATCTTCAAATCCGGATTCTTCTCCAATCGTAACCTGGCTCGCGATAATTTTTTGCGCTACATTGGCAAGCAGCGCCGTTTTACCGTGGACGAGCGTGTCCAGCATGCCCATTGCATTGATTCCGATCACGGGTTTTTCGCACGCGCCCGCTTCCACCTGCGCCATACCAAAACCTTCCAGTCTGGAAGGGGCGGCGTAAATATCGCAGGCTCCCATCAGGTAAGGCATGAAATTTCTGGAAATGGTGTTGGTTGCATAAATAATCTTTTTATCAATTCCAAGCTTCTTCGCCATTTCCAGATCGGCGCTGTTTTGAAGCGTCGTTCGAGGCTGTGGCCATACTTTACAGACATATCTCCAATCGGGCGTCTCAGCGTCAATTTTAGCCAGCGCCTGCATCACTTCCAGCCCCCCTTTTGACGCCGCGTCGCCCCCTACGGTAAGGATCATTAACTGACCGGACAATACGCCCAAATCTTCCCGGACCGCTAAAATTTTTGGATCGTCCCTGCTAAAAGGTATAAAGGCGTCCGTATCGCACCCTACCGGTAATACTTCAATTTTATCCCCGTTGATTCCATCGCGGACATACATTTCCTTCACCCAATTCGACGTTACCAGTATAAGGGGGAGCGCATTTAAAACTCCCTGATAATTGGCTATATAACCATCGGCAACGAGCCAGGGGACCGGCGTTGCGCCAAATCTTTGCGGGTGTAGAACCAGTTGCGGAACGTGCCCCCAATAACCGACCCCCACCACGACGTCCGGTTTAAACCAGCGATAGTACCATTCTTTTTCCTGGGCGGATTCTGCATGGGCAGGATAGACGTCGACGCCCAATTCAAGAAGCCCTTTATATAAAAGGTCGCCCTGCGTGGAAAGTCCTCCGGGCGACGGAGGGTAATCATATAGAACCAATACTTTCATATCAAAATACCGCCATTGTTCAGCCAGATCATGGCGTCATTTGAATGCGTAAAACGCCAGAAAGCTTCCGCGCGCGGCGTGGTTTGGGCTTCGAAGCTATTCTTCTCAAAGCCATAAATCCGGGTTATTATATTATATTTTTGAAGCCAGATTTGCCGGGTAAGCTCAATAAAGATTGCGGCGTTTTCAATTGGCTTTGGATAATATTTTTTAGCCCCGTCTTCATAAGCAAAAGTCCATAATTCGTTTGCGGATATTTTTTGGTCATGCCAGAGTTGAATGACTGCTTTACTCGTCTCTTCATGTCTGAGGTGCCTTGTATATTCTCCGTTTGGATTATGAGTAACGATCAGGTCAAAGAATTTTGAAGGCAATAAATCTAAAATTACCTGTTTAACGTCATTTTCATCCAGCGGCCTCTGTTCCGGTCCGTCGTCAAGGTCGCCCATGACGCCCTCCGCTTTAAGCGCTTTTAAAACCTTATAAAACTTCGGGGCTCTATCGGGATCGCTTTCTCTGCAAAGACTAATAATAAACCAGTTACAGGATGGGTATTGCAATACGGTACCGCCTGCCCACAATGTTTCATCGTCCGGATGAGCTACAATAAGCGCCGCAGTCTTTGGTGATTTTATTTTCAATGTTGAATGGACGCGACTCCATATCGACCGGCCATACCGAGACTTTTGAAAATTGTCGGCGATGAACCGGTAACTTTTTTAAATTGGTTGGATAAATGCCCCACGCTGCTGTAGCCTAATAAATAAGCGATTTCAGAAAGCGTCATTTCATTGTAGGCAAGCAGTTCTTTGGCGCGTTCAATTTTTTGACCAATAAAAAATTGTTCGATGGTGGTACCTTCAGATTCTGAGAATGCCGACGAGAGCGCGGCATAATTTTTCGACATACGCTGACTAAGCAAGACAGATAAATTTATTTTCGCGCTATCGTAATTACGGGGTTCATATACCATTTTAACGACGGTATATTTGATTTTTTCAATTAAAATCTGTTGGTGATTTTTAAGCAACGCGAGACCGATGATATTCAATCTTTGCTTTAAATCAACCATTAGGGCCGTGTTCAACAACGGATTTTTAAGCACGATTTCGCCTACCCGAACGGTCGTAAAATCAATCGCAAGGTCTTTCAGTATTTTTTCAACCGATAAAACACAGCGAAGACAGACCATATTTTTTATGTAGAGATTATTCATTGGCAGGGGGATAAAAAATACCGGTATATCTTGTAGCTACTTTGTAAACGATCTAGCTCAATCTATACCATTATTGTTAAGAGTTGGAAGATTATACCCTATAACTTCAAGCTTTGAACTTTATGAGTATTAGTTTAGTAAATTTATTTCGCGTCAAAAAGATTATTATATAACCGTTTAATTAACGAACCTAAAAGTAATGAAAATTAATATAATAATTATCACTAATCGTTATAATTAACTTTTAATTATCAAATCGCTACATTAAAACGCCAAAGCGCCATAAGACAAAACCATAAACGATTCATAAATTAAAAAAAAATAGAGTTTACCGTAGGCAAACTCTATTCATAATTTTATAGAAAACTACCCTTATATTAATTAGATACGGGTAATTTTTTAGATTTAGAAAGGTACTCTTTGTGACCTTTGCTGTTTATATAATACTGTCCGCCGTTTGGCCCTTGTAAAATGGTATGACCTTTATTGTCTTTACCGAGTTCTTTACCCGGCGTTCCATGCGTTACGGTTCTAGTGGTAGTAGAAGCCGTTGGCGTGGTGGTGGTGGTGGTCGTTGCAGAAGGCGTAGTAGTGGTGGTGGACGTTGGCGCGGTAGTAGCGGTAGTCCGGGTTCTTCTCGTTCTCTTTACGGGGGTTGCAGCAGGCGTCGTCGTCGTCGTCGTCGTAGCTGAAGGCGTTTGGACGGTTGTTGTAGTAGCTGGAGTTTGAACTGCTGCTCCTTCGGCAGCTTTTCTTGCAGCTGCTTCTGCTTTAGTAGGTCTGCCTCTGTGTTTTACCGGCATTGCGGTGGTAGTCGTAGTAGTCGTAGTTGAAGCAGGAGCGGTAACCGGCGTTTGAGCTTGAACGGCAAAAGTAGTAACGGCGCAAAACAAAGCGACTGCAAAAAATTTTCTCATTGGAAAATATGGTTTAAATGAATTAGAATGAAAAGTTTTAAAAAGTTAAATCGGGTATAAAACTCCGCAAAGTTAACGTTATAAAGACGAAAAAAGAGTAGAAGGATACTTACGTATCCCGTTAAAGTTTAGTTAAAGGATTTTTATTTTCTCTTCATCGCCGCGCTGATAAAATCTATAAACAAAGGGTGGGGATTTTCGGGCGCTGATTTTAATTCGGGATGAAACTGCACGCCGACAAACCATGGATGATCCTTTAATTCTATTATTTCTACCAGGCCCGTCTCTATGTTAACGCCCGTCGCTATCAGGCCATGTTTTTCCATTTGCTCCAGGTATGCGTTATTTAATTCCCAGCGGTGGCGGTGGCGCTCTGAAATAGACTCTTTTTTATACGCCGCAAAGGCTTTGGAAGGTTTTTTTAACCTGCAATCGTAAGCGCCTAAGCGCATAGTCCCTCCTTTAACGGTAATTTTTTTTTGTTCGGGCATTAGGTCAATGACCGGATTAGCGGTATTTGGATTAACTTCTGAAGAGGCTGCGTCTTTTATGCCTACTACGTTGCGCATGAATTCTACGACTGCGCATTGCATACCTAAACAAATTCCTAAAAATGGTATTTTGTGTTCTCTTACATAACGGATAGATTCGAGCTTGCCTTCAATGCCGCGGGCGCCAAAACCAGGAGCGACAACAATACCGTCCAGACGACCTAGCAATTTTTCTATTTCCAACGGATCTTTTTCCAGATCTTCTGAATGTATGGCTTCCACGTTCACTTTGCATTCATTGACGGAACCCGCATGTACAAAAGCTTCATAAATAGATTTATAGGCGTCCTGCAATTCATTGTACTTGCCAATTAATCCAATGGTTACTTCGTGCAGCGGATTCTTTAATTTGCCAAGAAATTCTTTCCACGCCCTTAGATCTGGTTCTCTGCGATCTTTCAGACGAAGTTTAGTAATGGCGGTCGCATCCAGTTTTTCTTTTAACATCATTAAAGGGACGTCGTAAATAGTGTCGGCGTCCATGGCCTCAATGACAGATCCGAAATCGACATTACAAAATAAAGCTAGTTTTCTACGGATATCCATATTGATGGGGTGTTCCGTTCTGCACACCAGAATATCGGGCTGTATACCTGTATTTAATAGTTCTTTTACAGAATGCTGAGTGGGTTTAGTTTTCAGTTCCTTAGCGGCACTTAAATAAGGAATAAGCGTCAGGTGGACTACCAGACAATTATCGTTTCCCAACTCCCAGCGCATTTGCCGAAGGGATTCGAGGTACGGTAAAGATTCAATATCGCCAACCGTGCCGCCCAATTCGGTAATTACAATATCATATTGATTAGATTGCCCCAGTAACTGAATTCTCCGCTTGATCTCGTCGGTTACGTGCGGAATGATCTGAACGGTTTTACCCAGGTAATCTCCGCTTCGTTCTTTGTCGATTACCGTCTGATAAATCCTCCCGGTGGTCACATTATTGGCCTGCGAAGTGGGGATATTTAAAAATCTTTCATAGTGACCCAAATCCAGATCCGTTTCTGCTCCGTCTTCTGTAACATAACACTCCCCATGTTCGTAGGGATTCAGCGTGCCGGGGTCGATATTCAGATAAGGATCAAATTTTTGAATAGTGACGGAAAATCCGCGGGCCTGTAATAACTTGGCCAGAGAGGCGGCTATAATGCCCTTACCCAAAGAAGAAGTAACTCCTCCCGTAACGAAAATATACTTTGTCATAAAAATTTTAAATAAAATGAGGAGCTGCGGGGAATGATCATTCCGCTATTCAAGAAGTAAACGCTACGGAGTACAAAGGTAGGTCAAGGATTTGGTTTTTTATAGTTACTTTAATATGGCCTTGAAAAGCTTTACCTGATTTCCACAAAATCAAAGCCTAAAAGTCCTTTTTTAACGGGTATGTCGATAAGCGCTCCATGCTTGATTCCGGTGAAAAGCGGATGGGTACTTCTTATCCTTTCTACCAAATCATTTCTTAAAAATTCTGTATAATAAAGGTCGTTTTTCAAATTTTCCCCTTTCAGAACGCCAAAGCGGCTGGTTTGGACGCCCGATTCTTTCAAGAAACGTACGCGTTCGTAACGCGTTTCAGATGCAAAATGATGATTTAACCAGTTCATACCCGCCGGCGCTATCATTAGAAATAAGAAAATAAATAATGCGCTCGTCTGAAATTTTTCTATAGAGTCGTTACCGGGACTATGAAAAAACGTAGACGTCAGGAATCCAAGAATGGCGCCCGCAAAAGCGCTCCGGGTAATTAAATAACCCGTCTGAAAGGTATTGGAAAAATAAGGGACTTCATGCACGGTCCAAAAAATGGCTCCAAAGAAAACGAATAAGCCAACTATAACAATTAAAATAGTTTTCAATGGCTAAGATCATTAAGCGTTTTCAAATTGTAGTTTTGCCAAACCGCTATAAATACCGTTTTCCATATTGGAAAGTTGTTCATGCGTTCCTTCTTCAACGATGGCGCCCTTATCTATCACATAAATCCGATCAACTTCGCGGATCGTTGCCAGGCGATGAGCGATGATAATAGAAGTGCGTCCTTTCATTAATCGATCCAAAGCTTCCTGCACGGTTTTTTCGGATTCAGCGTCCAATGAACTGGTTGCTTCGTCCAAAATCAATATGCTTGGGTCTCTCAATATAGCCCGCGCGATGGCGATCCGTTGACGCTGTCCGCCTGAAAGTTTAATCCCGCGCTCTCCGACAATGGTTTCCAGGCGCTCCGGAAAAGAACTGATAAATTCCCAGGAATTTGATTGTTTTGCCGCTTCAATAACTTCTTCCTCCGTAGCGCCGGGCTTTCCGTATAAAATATTTTCCTTAATAGTGCCTCCAAATAGCAGAACCTCCTGCGGAACGACGGCCATGTTCTGTCGATAGGAAGTAATTTCATAATCCCTGATATTTTTACCGTCAGCCAGAATTTCTCCGTCCGAAGTTTCGTAAAATCTTAGGATCAATTGCGCTATCGTGGATTTGCCCGCTCCGCTCATGCCGACCAGCGCTATTTTTTCGCCGGCTTTGATCGTCATATTTACCCCTTTCAATACTTCTATATCTTGGCGCGTCGGATAACGGAACCGGACGTCCTGAAATTCTATTTTACCTTTTAATCGTTTGGCAGGCGCCGACTGCACGGCGCTTACTTTTACTTCGCTTTTGTAATTTAATATTTCGCGAACCCGTTCGGTAGCGCCAATGGCGCCCAGCAACTCCGAATAAAAATTTCCTAATCCGGCAATAGCGCCGCCAATAATTGCCGTATAAGTAAAAAAAGTTATTAATTGCCCCGCCGTTATGCTTCCTTTTTGCAGCATCAACGCTCCTTCCCATAATACAAAAAATAAAGCGCCGAACAGAACTACCACAATAAAGACGGAGAAAATCGCCCTTCGGCTTGCATATTTCATCGAAATATCCACTGCCGACTGATTCGATTTTCCGTACCGCGCCACTTCAAACCATTCATTGGTGAATGCCTTGACGGTATTGATAGCCTGCATGGTTTCGTTCAATATAATGTTGGTATCTGCAATTTGATTTTGCCTGTTTTTAGACATTTTCCGGATATATCTACCAAAAAGCATAGCCCCGACCACGATTAAAGGAAAAGTAGCCAGCATAATCAACGCCAGGCGCGGCGTCGAAACCGCTAAAAATGCAATGCCGGCAACCAGAATAATGATCTGCCGGATAAATTCGGCTAGCGTAACGGAAAAGGTGTTATACAATTTTTCAACGTCGGAAGTCAGCCTGCTTGATAATTCGCCTACCCGGCTCTTTTCAAAAAACTCAATAGGTAAAGATACTAATTTCTCGTAAAGCGCTAAGCGGACGTCTGCTATCCCTTTCTCGCTGACGACCGCGAAAAGGATAACCCGAAAATAGGAGATTACTCCCTGTATTACCAGTACTGCGACCAGCGCAATACCTGCGTCGGTCAAAGAAATTTTTACTTTAGATTTCCCTTGTGCAATGTCAACCATCAACCCTGATAAATAAGGGAAGATCATGAAGGAAACGCTGGAAAGAAATAATAAAACCAGGCCGCCGATCAGCGACCATTTATAAGGATGAACGAAAGAGAATATCTTAATCGCCTCCCTGAAAGATTCTTTAGTTAATTTCGTTTTGGGTAAATCCTGATCGGAGTCTGTTCTTCTGATAGCCATATAAATAAAGGTGCAAACATTAAAACAGCTGATTGAAGGGCTTACTGATTTGAATATAAGCCAGGCTGCTTAATATAATATTGAAACAGATAAAACAATGAAGCATTAAAAAAGTTAACAGATTCCTACTCCCTAAAGGTACATTAAATAGAAAAGGCTACCGGAACGAGTCAGGTAGCCTTGATTTATTTTAGGAGAAATACTTTAAAATTTAACGATCTTAGCGTTCAGGCTTTGTGCGCCATTGTTCACATTAACCATATAAACGCCGCTGGAAAGCGTATTTTTATCTACATTTATTTCATTATATCCTTTAACCGCCGTAGTTTTAAATTGTTGGACTGCTTGTCCGTTCAAATTAAAAATTGAGACCGTCAAATCTCCATCAGCAGGAGTTTCATATTGAACGACGGATTTATCCGGGCTGTTTAAAATATTAACCACGTTAAAGTTTTTGGACTTCCCAAGATTAATGGCCACAACTTTAGAATAGTCCGCTTTCCCGGTCAAATCTACAGATTTAAGGCGGTAATATGCGACGCTCGAGTTATTAGGCAAATTCAAATCTTCAAATGCGTAATTATTAATAGCCGTAGAAGTGCCGGCGCCTTTTATTTGTCCTAACTGATCAAAATGTTTTCCATCGGTTGAACGCTCAACGCCAAAAAAATCATTATTTAACTCCGACGCCGTTACCCATTGAAGTTGCGCCGCCGCGCTGTTTTCTAATTTCGCATTAAAAGATACCAACTCAATAGGTAAATCTTCAACAACAGTATAAAAACCAACAGTTGAAGTGGAAGTACATAACCCCGTGTTAAAATCAACGTAATATACGGTATAGAGTATTTGAAAATTTGTTCCGACAGGCGTTGATTTATCTACCTGAATATTAAAAAAACCTGTCGACATGTCGCCGGAAAGACCTACAAAAATATTATTCGTGGTGGCGCCCGACGTAGTTGCCGTTGGAGTAGCTTGAGCGTTATTACAAAGCGTGTTTGGTAAATTTACCGTTACTGCCATCCCTCCGATTAAAAGCACTACAGGCTGGCTAACCGTATATGATACTTGAAATGGGTTGTTAGATTTTCTTATAATCGTTGGGTTAGCATTAGTGCTAAAAGGAGAAATTGTAGCGGTACCCACCGTTTGGGCGCTTGATACGCTTAAGAAAAGACCTGAAAAAAATAGGGCGATTAAGTACGTTTTTTTCATAAAAGAAGTTTTTAGAATAGTCAGATTATAGAATATTGTTTAATGCGACAAAGTTATTTATTTTAATAATCTAATGCAACTAAAATAAAGTTTTATTCTATTTTTATAACAATTAAAATTTAAAATAAAATCAATGACCTATTGCCGGTTCCTAATATAGAAGTTTCCCAATAACCCGATTTAAATACTTGAGCTAAAATAAACGGGGTTAATAGATAACAAAGAACTGACTTTTCAAAATACGGCAACGGCATCTTTTCAGATTTAATTTATTGATGGAATATTATATTTCTTGCAAGGAATTAAGAAATTGATTGCCTTCGGATTTTATTTACAACGGCGATGGACGAAAAGTTATTAATTTTGGCATGGTTTTCCACGCGTACTGTATTGATCTAATCCTATTATCCCATTTCCATGAACAATTTTCTACTATACGCCGCCCTCTTTCTTGGTATTATTCACCGAAGCGGAGCGCAGCAAATCCCCATTTTTACGCAGTACCGCGAAAATGCCGGGATTATTAACCCTGCGGCGCTCTCTTCCGATTTTTTAACGGATAAGCATAATTTAGAATTTGGAGCTTCTTTTAGAAAACAATGGATTGACCTTCCTAATGCTCCGACGACCCAAATACTTCAGGGTTCTTATCTAAACAACCAGCCGGGAGGAATATCTTTGCTGACCGGCGGATACCTGATTAACGACCAGACCGGGCCGACCGGATTTACTGGCGCGTACGTCCGTTTAGGAGGCGTAATTTCCAGCGATGTCGAACGCGGCGGGCTTTCCATAGCGCTGGCAGGGGGCCTGGTACAATACGGGATAAAAACAAGCAGCCTGATCTTAAAAGACCCTAATGATGTATTGGGAACGCAGGACAGGTCGCAAGTTTACCCCGATGCCAGTTTAGGCGCTTTTTACTATCAACAATTATCAGGCGCTTTAGAAGGCGACTATATATATAGCGGCGTCTCCATACCGCAAATTATGGCGCTTGATCTTTCATTTGCCAACGCAAAGGGTACGTTTTATACGAAACAGGTCCGGCAATATTACGGAGTACTGGGTTGGCTGCATTATGTGGACGATCAGAATAGTTTTATAGAATCCTCCTGCTGGTTCAAATATGCGCCGAATATTCCCATGAACGTAGATTTTAACCTGCGTTACCAAATGCAAGGCTCCTTTTGGATCGGAGGCGGCGTCACTCCGTTCACCAAACTTCACGCCGAAGCCGGTTTTCTCGTTGGAAAAAATATGGGTTTTGATTCTAATTTCAAAGTCGGATATTCTTATGATTACGCATTGGCCGCTTACGGACCTTATGTTGGAAGCACGCACGAAATTAACGTTAGTTTCTCTCTGCCAAAATAATAACGTCAATATATGGAGCGCTTGAATCCATTCTACAAAAGACAAGATTTAGCGAAAATTCGCTAAACATTTTCCAACCGTTTTTAGTTTTTATTTATATTTGCCGCTGCAACAGAAAAGGCCATTGCAATAGACAAACAACTTTCTTATTTCTATCTCCTTTTTTTATGAAGCTATTAGTTTGTATTAGCAAAACACCCGATACCACATCCAAAATTTCCTTCAACGCAGAAGGAACAGCATTCAACGGAGCCGGTATTCAATATATTATGAATCCTTACGATGAATGGTACGCGTGGGTTAGGGCGATAGATCTGGCAAAAGCGACCGCTGGAACGGTTACGCTGATCAACGTTGGCCCTGCTGAAAATGATCAGATCATTCGTAAAGGGCTGGCTTTGGACGCAACGGACGCGGTTCGAATCAACGCTACTCCGAAAAGCGCTATGTACGTTGCAAAACAAATTGCCGAATACGCTCGGGGCAAAAATTTCGATATTATTCTGACCGGCAAAGAGACCATCGAATATAACGGGTCGGAAGTAGGCGCTATGGTCGCCGAGTTTTTGGATTTACCGTTCATTTCTTACGCAAGTAAAATGGACCTGACCGGCGCAACCGCCACGATTGAACGGGAAATAGACGGCGGCGAAGAAATATTGACCGTCGACGCTCCTTTTGTCGTTAGCGCGGCAAAAGGTATGGCTGAACAACGCATTCCGAACATGATGGGTATCATGAAAGCTAAAAATAAACCGTTATCCGTTATTGAACCGGTCCCTTTTGAAGATCTCGCCGTTGTTAGTCATTTTGAATCGCCAAAACCTAAATCAGGCGTTAAAATGATCGCTCCAGATCAAATGGAAGAGTTGGTCCGGCTGCTCCATGAAGAATCCAAAGTAATTTAATATAGTTATGAGTTATTTTTTGGTACAATAACTCTAAATATTTCATATTTCATATTTCATATTTCATATTTCATATTTCATATTTCATATTTCATATTTCATATTTCATATTTCATATTTCATATTTCATATTTCATATTTCATATTTCATATTTCATACTTCAT
>JBBRMZ010000110.1:0-16218 GCA_038230555.1 Chitinophagales bacterium | reverse complement strand
GGAGAGGCGATCTCGTTTCTTGCCTCGACCGGCCCTGCGCCGACATTCGAAGAGGCGCGGCGTCTGATTTCAGAGCGCGAAGAACGAATCAATGCGCTGGCCGCCGCTTGGGACGAGCCGATTCGACCGCTGATCGCCGCGCGGGATTACCATTCGCTTGGCCGGAAAAACGAAGCAATGCACTGGGACTCCGAATTCAATAATGGTATTTTTCGCCACGCGCCGTATGGCGGGCCGTTGGAGATTTTTATACAGGCTCCGGCAGCCTGGTACATCCATAACCCGCAATGGTATTTTAATTTTCATTACGCGGAAGAGAAAAATCGAGGCCTGGAAGATACAGAGGACCTGTTTAATCCTGGAAAAATAGTCGTTGTTCTAAAACCCGGGGACGTTTGGACGGCGCTGATTTCTACCGAAAACCCTTTCGGTAAGGACGCGGGAAAATTATTTGACCTGGAAGAACAGCGGAAGCGGTCGCTTATCAAAAGCCCGTCGTTGACCGACGCCATTGAAGCGGCGCCCGTCGGTTCGCCAACGGGAGCGCTGACGTCTGTGCTGACCGCCGCAGCCGACCAGTTCATTGTTCGGCGCGGCGCTGATTTAAGAACTGTTATTGCCGGCTACCATTGGTTCACCGATTGGGGCCGGGATACGATGATCGCTTTGCCCGGCTTATGCTTATCGACCGGCAGATACGACGACGCTAAAAAAATACTGACCGCTTTTGCCCATAGCGTGAGCGAAGGGATGCTGCCCAATCGGTTTATGGACGGCGGCGATCAGCCTGAATACAATAATGTGGACGGCTCGCTTTGGTTCTTCAATGCCATTTATAAATATTGGCTTCAAACAAACGACCACAAACTGGTTTTGGAAACCTTGACGCCCGTTTTGGAGGATATGATCGAATGGCATTTAAAGGGAACGCGGTACAATATCCGCGTCGCTGACGACGGTTTACTTTCCTCCGGCGAAAAAGGCGTTCAACTGACCTGGATGGACGCCAAAGTAGGCGACTGGGTGGTCACGCCTCGTATGGGAAAACCTGTTGAAATACAGGCGCTTTGGTATAACGCATTAATGATTTTGACTAAGTTTTGCGAGGCTCGGAAAGACCGCTCCGCTGTTTTGCGGTACGCGGACCTCGCGGCCAAAGCCAAAGACAGTTTTCAGCAAAGATTCTGGAATGACGCGGACGGTTATTGGTACGACGCGATCGACGAACTGGACGTCCCCGATCCTTCGTTCAGACCCAACCAAGTATTTTTATATAGTCTGCCTTTTCAGATTGGGGATCCGGCAAAAGCGGCGCTAACCATCCAAAAAATAGAAGAACAATTGTATACGCCGTATGGCCTCCGCAGCCTCTCGCCCGCCGACCCTCGTTATGTGGGATTTTATGGCGGCGACCAACTCAAAAGGGATGGCTCTTATCATCAGGGAACTGTTTGGGCATGGCTGTTAGGACCTTATATCGAAGCAATCCTGAAAACTGACTTAAAGATGGGAAGAAAAAAGGCGCAAATTATTTTAGCCACTTTCAGGAAGCATTTGTCGGAAGGCGGTTTTGGAAGTATTTCTGAAATATTTGACGGAGATTATCCGCACGCACCCAAAGGCTGTATCGCGCAGGCGTGGAGCGTGGCAGAGGTTTTGCGGGTAATAGCAGAAAATAAACTTTAAAGTTCCTTATTTTCCGTTTGCTCCTTTATTTTCTGTTTTTGCTATGGGATTAGAAGCTATAGCCCGATTATTAATGCTCATAATAATATTTCTAATGACTTCCGGTTGTTCGGTGACGGAGCAATGAGATAGATTGTCTTTTATAATAAAGCGAACCGGCGCATTAACCAATTTCCTTTTAGCAAAAGCGTAGTTGTCAAACGGAACAATTTCGTCGTTACGACCATGAATATAAGTAGTTGGGATAGTAATTTTTGCCCAAAGGTTTGCCATTTTTTTGCATTCCGCCGCATGGGCTAATTTCTCGTCGTTTGCAATGTTCCAGTTTTTAGGGATAAACCATTTCACCGCCCAAAAATCAAGTGGTTGATTAAACCAGAATCTTTTTTCATGGTCGGGATCAATAGCGGGCGCCGACAAAATGAGGTAATCGGCTATTCCCGGATAATCCATGACGAGCCGCGCAGCCACAGTACCTCCGTAAGAATGGCCAACCAAAATAACTTTTTCGCCCGTCGCGCGCGCCGCTTCCATCATCGGCTTCAAGAGCGCCGCCTGCTTTTCCAACGAAGTCTCCGTATGACCAAAGTCGGAAAAACCGTGTCCATAGCGGTCGGGAATGAACATTTTATATCTTTGCAGGAGGACAGAATCCTTCATATAGGGTTTATAAGTAGTGGCCGTGCCCAAACCGCCATGGATAAAAACGACGACGGGCAATGAATCTCTGCCAATCTCGAAATAGCGAATAGTTTTTTTGCCTATTTTATAACGGTGGATTTGGAAGTTATATCCGAGGCGGTCAAATTCGCGGTGCGCGTTACTATCATTGATCCGGTAACGGAAACAAGCGGTTGCCGATAAACTAATATACAAAAGCAGAGCGTAGAAAAAATAAGTTCTGGAATTCATAGCGATGGATTTGTAGTTGTTATATACTGAATCCTAAAAAAACGTACCAGGCCAAAATGTATTTATTTTTCATAAATATTTATCCCTGTTTAATTATTTACGCAATACCCCTTTGACCAGACGTCGAAGCGTTAATCTGGTTTTAAGTAAAAAAAACTTATCCACATGGAAATTCTGCCGTTAGAATCCCGCGAATCGCGCCGTTTTAGGCGCATGATGAATGTTTGGCCCATGTACAGAGGCACTGGAGGGCGGATCATGCTGATTTCCGCCGACTGGAAGCGGTTGGACGTCCGTTTGAAAAGAACCTTCCTTTCCAATAATTATGTAGGCACGATTTTCGGCGGGAGCATGTTCAGCGCGTCCGACCCTTTTTTTATGTTGATGTTGATGCGGATTTTGGGGAAAGATTGCGTCGTTTGGGATAAAGCCGCCAGTATTCGCTTCCGCAGACCCGCTAAAGAAACCCTCTTTGCAACATTTTTAATCAACGATGCAGAGGTCGACACTATTCGGCGCCAAATTGCCGAAAAAGGAGAAACGGATTATGCTTTTCAATTGGAGTGGAAAGATCAACACGGGGTTGTGTTCGCGCAAATTGAGCGGGTGGTGTATGCGGCGGAGAAGGCATTTTATGAGCGGAAAGTAGCAGAACGGAAGAATAAGCAAAAATAGTTATTCCTCCCCCATAAACGGATACCCATAATCCACCGGTGGCGTAAAAGTTTCCTTGATCGTCCGCGCAGACGTCCACCTATATAAGTTCAGGACCGACCCCGCTTTATCGTTGGTGCCGGAACCGCGCGCTCCTCCAAACGGCTGTTGCCCGACAACCGCGCCGGTCGGTTTATCGTTGATGTAGAAGTTGCCGGCGGAATGTTTCAGTTTGTCCATTGCGACAGCAATGGCCGCGCGGTCGCGGGAAAAAATGCTGCCCGTAAGCGCGTAAGGCGACGTGGAATCAACGAGTTCGAGGGTGGATTCAAAGTCCGCGTCTTTGTATACATAGATGGTCAGAACGGGACCAAAAATCTCTTCGCACAGCGTCCGGTATGTTGGGTTGGACGTCAGTATGACGGTTGGCTCAATGAAATAACCGTGTGTTTTATCGCAACCGCCGCCAATAAGGATCTGCGCGTCGGAGGAATTCTTTACGCCGACAATATAACCGGAAATCTTATCGAACGCGCGCTCGTCAATGACGGCGTTAACGAAGTTGCGGAAATCTTCCGTCGTCCCCATTTTCATAGAAGCGACCGATTCCAGTAAATGGGTCTTTACGCCTTCCCACAGGCTTTCAGGAATATAGGCCCGGCTCGCCGCCGAACATTTTTGCCCCTGGTATTCAAAAGCGCCCCGCGCCAACCCGATGGCGACCGTCCGCGCGTCGGCGGAAGAGTGGGCGACGACAAAATCTTTACCGCCGGTTTCCCCGACGATCCGGGGATAGCTGTGGTAGCGCTGGATATTTTCGCCTATTGTTTTCCAAAGGCGTTGAAAAACGCCCGTGCTGCCCGTGAAATGCAGCCCGGCAAATTCGCGCCGTTTAAAAATAACGTCGCCGGCTACGGGGCCGTCGGCGTAGATCAGGTTAATGACCCCCGCAGGCAAACCGGCGGCTTCAAAGATTTCCATAATAACATGCGCGGAATAAATCTGCGAATCTGCCGGTTTCCAGACGACGGTATTGCCCATCATGGCAGGCGCCGCACAGAGGTTGCCCGCGATGGCCGTAAAATTGAAAGGGGTCAGGGCAAAAACAAATCCTTCGAGCGCGCGGTATTCCATACGGTTCCAGACGCCCACGCTACTGTTCGGCTGTTGGCTATAAATTTCGGTCATGAACTGCACATTGAACCGCAAAAAGTCTGCGAGTTCGGCGATACAGTCAATTTCAGCCTGATAAGCGTTTTTAGACTGGCAAAGCATGGTAGCGGCGCTCATCCGGGCGCGATAGGGGCCGGTCAGCAGGTCGGCGGCTTTCAGGAAAATAGCGGCCCGATCCTGCCAGGCCATATTTTCCCAGGCATATTTAGCCGCCAGCGCCGCGTTGACCGCCGCTTCCACGTGTTCGGCGGAGCCGCGATGATAATATCCTAGGACGTGATTTCGCTCATGCGGCGGGTGCATGGCTACTTTATCGTTCGTGAAAACGGGTTTTCCGCCGATCATCATTGGGATTTCCAGTTGTTGCGATTTCAGTTCCTGCAACGCTTTTTTCAAAGCTATTTTTTCGGCGGAGCCGGGAGAATAATGGAGGATGGGTTCGTTGAACGGCTGGGGAACCTGGTAAAAAGCGTTGGACATGATAATTAAATATGAAATATGAAATACGGCTGGTTAGCTATACGGCGAAAGTATGATTTCTTTTGGAAGAAAAGGGGAAGCGTCGCCGCCAGCCTTGATGATTTCGCGGACGATGGTCGAACTGATGTGCGAAAACTGGGGCTGGGAAATCAAAAATGTGGTTTCTATGCCTTCGCCAATGATGAAATTGAGTTGAGAAATAGTTTTCTCATAATCAAAATCGGCGGCGTTGCGCAAACCGCGCAACAACCACCTGGAATTTATTTTTTTGCAATAATCAGACGTTAATTTCTCAAAAGAATCAATCCTTACTTTAGGTTCCCCTGAAAATACAGCTTTCAGCCATATCAGTCTTTGCTCGACACTATAAAGGAAGTTTTTTTGAGAATTGATTCCAATTGCTACCACCACTTCGTCGAACAGTGGAATGGCGCGCCGAACCAGATCAACATGGCCTGTAGTGATCGGATCAAAAGATCCCGGGAATACGCATATCCTGTTGTCCCTCATATTGGCGCGTTGCGCAGTTATTTCTCATATCGAATAAATCCTTCAAGCTCCAAACCGAAAAGAATTCAGGAATTTATCGGCGGAAGTGTTCATGCTTTTCTCTTTCACCGTCATCGTTTGGATCAGGTAAAAACGATTATCAGCCAGGAAACATTTGCTTTTAATGATTGCGTGGTCGTGGTTATAAGATACGCGCCAAATCTTGCCCGGACAGCCCAATTCATATATATCGTCCTGGTAAGTCAGCGATCCGTGAACGCTTTGCACGGAAGATTCGATGGTCGTACTAAAAAAATCTTTAATCAGATCGGTCGAATCCTTCGGGAAAGCCCCCTTCGGGTAATCGCAGTAATTAATTACGTAAAATACGTTATCCGGCTTTGCTTCTTCGGGCCGGTAAAAGAAAGTATGGTACTCCAATTCGCCCAAACCGGTTTTTATTTTACTGATCTTCTCGTTCAACGGTCCTGGCGTCGTTACACTGAACTTCCCGGTCGCGTCTGAATAAAAACTCCATTGCGCATTGACGGAATGAAAGAAAAAACTACACGTTATCAAAGCGGTCAGCTTATATTTAAATATATTCATCATTCATTTTAATTATCCCGGTCTTCCAAGTCGTCAAACATCCGCGCTAACGGATCGCTGAAAGAAAAACTACTATCGAGAACGTCTTTGTTGATGATATTGTACTCCGTTAAGGCAAATAAGATCATTTCCATGAATATATATTCATCTTTTTCAGGCACGTCTGCCAACTGACAAACTTTACGAAGCCCGGCGACTTTATCAAGTTCTTTTTTAAAATCCTTGTCTTTCATGTCGTTCAGCAGCTCAATGGTATTCCCGCCCGAAAACCAAGCCTTGACGACTCCGTATGTATCCTTATCCGACTTTTTCTTTAGTTCTTCCGGATTTGGATAATATTCGATGAACATTTTTTTAATAGCGGCTCCAAACAAATGCAGCGCGACGTTATAAGGCCCTTCCTGTTCGCCCTCGTAAACCAGTTCAATCTTGCCCGTGATAGCAGGAATGACACCCCAAAAGTCGGTGAACCGCGCGGACGTATGCTTTTCGCCGTTAATCAAGAGGCGGCGTTCTGCGGCGCTATACAGATTTTCCATAGCGGTAATGCTCAAACGGGCGGAAACCCCGCTTTTGGCGTCTACAAATTCGCTTTCGCGCGCTTCAAATGCTACCATTTCCAAGAGGTCTTTCAACAGTTCTGATATATCGACCGCTTTCTTTTGAGCAGCCGCTGGTTTCATCTCCTGTTCTGTGATTGCTTTGGCGACGTCGATATCTTCCGGGTAATGCGTCAGGATCTGGCTTTGGATCCTGTCTTTGAGGGGCGTAATGATGCTGCCTCGGTTGGTATAATCTTCCGGGTTAGCCGTGAAAACAAATTGTACTTCCAAAGGCAGCCGCAATTTGAATCCGCGGATTTGAATATCGCCTTCCTGTAATATGTTGAATAAAGAAACCTGGATGCGCGCCTGCAGATCGGGTAATTCGTTAATAACAAAGATAGAACGATGCGCGCGCGGAATAATGCCAAAATGGATCACCCGTTCGTCAGAATAGGGAAGTTTCAAGTTAGCGGCCACTATAGGATCGACGTCGCCAATCAAATCGGCCACGCTAACGTCTGGCGTGGCCAATTTTTCCACATACCGGTCGCTGCGGTGTAGCCAAGCGACGGGCGTTTGGTCGCCGTGGAGCGCTACCATATCTTTTCCATACCGGCTAATGGGTTGAAGCGGGTCGTCGTTGAGTTCGCTTCCGCGAATGACGGGAATAAATTCGTCCAGCAGGTAAATCATTAACCGGGCGATCCTGGTTTTAGCCTGACCGCGTAAACCCAGCAATAAAATGCTGTGGCGGGAAAGAATGGCTCGCTCAATATCCGGTATAACAGTATTTTCAAATCCTAAGACGCCCTGAAAAACCGTTTCTTTGTTCTTTAGTTTTTTGATGAGGTTATCCCGCAGCTCGTCTCTAATCGATTTGGGTTTATAACCGCTTGCTTTAAGTTCTCCAAGCGTATTAATTTGATTCATAATGAGTAAGCAATTAATGGTTGAGCGCCGGGGCGGTAGAATGCATTATTTTAGTCAAAAACGACGATGCTACAACGCTAACCCGGCTCGAAAGTTCTATATCTTTAAAATTTACCTGTATACGCAAGCGTCCTTTGCATACAGTTCGTCACTTGCCAAAAGAACTAATTCATTTTAATTAACTGCAACAGATCTTCGGAAGATAATTTGCTGCTCGCGTCCGAGCCTACGAGCAGGCTGTCGGCTAATTCTCTTTTTTGGCTGTGCAAGTTCAATATTTTTTCTTCAATCGTGTTTTCCGTGACCAGCCGGTAGATCGTGACTGGCCTTTTTTGCCCGATCCGGTGCGCGCGGTCGGACGCCTGGTCTTCTACCGCCGGATTCCACCAGGGATCCATGTGGATGACGTAATCCGCCGCTGTCAGGTTCAAACCTGTTCCGCCGGCTTTCAGGCTGATGAGAAAAAGCGAGCCTTCGCCGTTCTGAAAGGCCGTCATCGCCGCTTCCCGTTGTTTCATCGGAGTTTGTCCGTCCAAATATTGATAAGAAATCCCTTTGTTTTTTATGTATTCTTCGATGAGGCGCAAATGCCCTACAAACTGGCTGAACACCAGCGCTTTATGTCCGTTCTCCAATAGTTCTTCAACCGTTTCGCCAAATAATTCAAGTTTGGAACTAGGGATATTAATGTTCTCATCGACCAGTTTCGGATTGCAACAGGCCCTTCTTAAGCGCATAATTTCGGCTAATATGCGAATTTTCTTCTCGCCCTCGTTGGAACCTTCGTTGATCCGCTCAATGTTATTGACCGCATTCATACGCAGCGCTTCGTAAAATGCCCGCTCCGCGTCGGAAGTTTGGACGCTCAACGTGATTTCGGTTTTGCTCGGCAACTCTTTTAGCACCTCGCTTTTTTTCCTGCGTAAAACAAAAGGGGCGATGATTCTCTGCAAAGCGCTTCGAGCTTCGGCGTCGGCGTCTTTCACAATCGGCCCGGCAAAACGCTCGTTAAATTGTTCGAGGCTACCCAACAGGCCCGGATTAATGAAATGAAATAAGCTCCAAAGTTCGCCGAGGTGATTTTCAATGGGCGTGCCAGTAGTTAAGATCTTGAAATCGCCCTGTAACTCCAGCGCAGCTTTGGTTCTTTTAGCGGCATAGTTTTTAATGGCCTGAGCTTCGTCGAGAATAATGGTCGTAAACCGCGTCTGCGACAAAAGTTCTGATTCCTGCTGCATGAGCCCGTAACTGGAAATCAGGACGTCGAAAGGGCCCATCTCGGCGACGGCTTCCACACGGCTGCCTTTGCCAAATACGATGGCATTCAGGCTGGGCGCGAATTTCTCTATTTCTTTAATCCAATTTATACAAACTGAAGAGGGAGCAACTACCAGCGAAGGTCCGCTTTTTGCGCGGTCCAGCACAACAGCCATCGCCTGAATGGTTTTTCCAAGGCCCATATCGTCTGCCAGACAGGCGCCCATACCCCAATAAGCAAGCCTGCTTAACCAATTAAATCCTTCCAACTGGTAATTTCTCAGGTCTGCTAAAAAATCCGGCGGCACAGTTGGAATCATTTTTTTTCCCGCTTGCAGTTGCTTTACGCGGTTTTTCCAGGCGGCGTCGGTTTTAACGTTCGGCAGGTCGTCCAGCGCCTCTTCCAGTGACGCTATTGCAAACGGGCTGAATTGCAAACCCTGCTTGTTGTGCTGTAGAAATCCGTCGATCTCCTGCAATTTTTTTTGAAGCGCTTTGGTAAGCGCCAGGTATTGACCGTCGCCGATCTCGATAAAAGAACTTTTAGAATTGTTGGATAAAGCAAGCAATTTTTGCATATCCATCACCATAGAATCGGTTATACGAAGTTCGCCCTGCATTCCAAACCAGTCGTTTTCCCGCTGAATGCGCAGCGATAAATCTCCAAAACCAGCCTGGTGCGTGACCCTGAATTTTTCGCCCTTAGGCCATTCCAGCACGACTTTTTTTTGTTCTCTCAGCGGATTGATTTCTGATAATATCTGCAAACAGGTTTCGGCGTCTTCGATCAGCCATTCCTGGTGTGGGGAATTCGTAGCGCCCAGGGTGGGGCAGGCGTCGAGAACCATGGCGAGTTGGGCTTTTTCTTCGTTTAAGTGACGAGCCGCTTTCAGCTTAGTTTCCAAAATGGACGCTATAACGAGTTCCCGGCCCGTTCCCGGCTTCAAATAAGGGCCAGCTTCTTTAAAAGGCCGGACAAACATTTCTATTTTAAAACCGTCGCCGATAGGAAGAATATGAATATGGATAAGAGGAGAGCCGTCGATCTGCGGAATTTGTTCGGCTTCATCCCCTATAGGCGAATGAATAGTAATATTTTTAGAAATATGGTTGATCGCTTTCAGTAAAGCGTCTTTGCCTTTTTCGGGAACGTGCAGCGCGCTTTTTCCTAAAGCGTTTGCCGCAAGCGCGTGCTCGGGCTTTACGTTCAGCAAATAGTACCGGGTAGGCGTTTCTTTAACGACTTTTAAACCGGGTTCTGAAAATTCGTGGGAAAATTTTAACGTAAATCCGTTATTAGTTTCTTCAACGAATAGTTCGGGCTCCCGTTCCAGGAGTTCAACCGATACGTTCGGGGATTGTTCTAAAAATAATAAAGGATGCCCGACCAGCGAAGGCAGGGCTTTATTCATATCGAAATACATTTCATTGCCTCCGCCCCAATAGCCGTAACTTTCCTGTTTTATGGAGGAAGCAGCCTGTTGATCCTGCCGGGTGGCGCCTGGCACGCCTCCTTCTTTAAATCTTTTGAGCGCTATGTTTCTTCCTTTGCTCCATTGCCCAGTTTTATTGAGCGTTTGTTCAATGGGTTGGATAGTTGGCGTGAGATCAAAGTCGACCAGCCATACCACCCTCGTGCTGCCTTCCGCTTTTGCAGCCCGTCCGGATTTGGAGGTCGTTCCTATTCTCGATAGCGCCAGCAAAGCCCTTTCCCAAGGTTCGGTCGTTTGCGCCAGGTGGATCATGCTTTTCATTCCGGTCTCCGCCTCCAGTTGCCTGAATCGTTCCTCGAAATTTTTTCTTTCAGGATATATTCTGGATAAAATGGCGCATGCTTCCATTTCATACCATCGAAAACCGCTTTTCCGGGCTTTTTCCTCTATGTCCATCAATCCTTTTGAAGCGATTATGGCCGGCAGTTTTTCCTGCATCCAAATAAATGAGAACCCTTGAATTAGTTGATCGAGGATCGTGCGCGGTTTAATGTCTAATAAGCCTAACGCGTCGGCTGTTTTGTTTTCATGGAACAATAAATTGGCGACCAAATATTTATAAGCGTATAAGTAAGGCGAAGTAGTGGCTTTATTGATCAGCGTTTGTATTTTTTTATAATCGCCGTCTCCGCTCCTTTTTAACAGCGCTAGTATATAGAAAGGGCCAGTAATACCTTCAAAATAATAAGCCTGACCTAATATGGCGCGTTTCGCTTTGAGCGCATTTTCAAAGCCGTTGATAGCGGTTTCCAGGTCGCCTACCAAAAAACTAATCCACGCCAGGTGACCGGACATAGGCGATACTTCCGGCGCCAAAGCGATGACTTCCATTGCTTTTTGTGATTCTCCCTTTAGTACCAGACATTCGATCAAAAAAATTCTCAGTTCGTTTCCAAACTCGGACTTCTCTTTTATTTGCGGATGAGCGGCCAGGAATGCCAGTACCTCGTCTACAGGCTCTAATCCTTCCGTTCCCCTTTTTACCAGGTATTCGCAAATCATTAGTTGGAAAAAAGCGGATTTTCTAAGTACTTCCTTTCCGTTAAAAGGACGGTTAAAAAGACTTTCTAATACTTCTTTCATTTCCACGTAATTTCCCGGGAAATATCGTTGACCGTCGTCTAAAAACCGTTTAAACTCAGTAAAATTCCCCGTAAAATAAGCAATACGCATCTCCCGGCAGACAACCTCAAAATTGATGGGGGGGTAAAAAGTACTGTTGTACTGTCGGTAAGGATATAATTCCCTAACCTGGCGAACCACCGTATTAAACCAGGAAGATTTTGACGCCGTTTTCAAAAGTTCGCCCATATAAGCCGGTTCGCACATATAGGCCGCGCCTGCTCTGTCGGATCTGCTCAGTCCGTCGGCCGATAATTCGCTAAGGTATTTTTTGAGTTCTTTGCCTGAAAATTCTTCAATACTGGATTCAAAAGGAAGAAGGATTTGAATACATTTCAGAATTTTGGTCGTCGTCATAAAATCGCCGCCAAGCGCCAGTACTTGTAAAACTATTTTTTTTTCGTCGGATAAGACGTCTAAAGAAAGACTATTATTTTTCAAGTTCATTCATAGATAATTAAACAAAACGCCTGCTATTGGGTATATAGCTATTGTTTGACAGCCTTTTTTATTTTGCGTCAAAAAACCTGCTTCTGTGCTGAATAAACCGCAAAGATAAGCAGGCCCTTTCAATTTATTATCCGCCGTCCTGACTATCTTCTGTTTATTCTTCCTGCTCAAAGTAAATTTTATAAAAAGGCCTGCCTTTTTCTTCATCGAAACCTCTTTCAATCCAGTCGCGGCGACCTTTTACATAGATTTGAAAGTTTTCGTCCAGTTTGATTACGCTTTTAAATACGTTTCCCGTCTTCCGGACGGCCTGCTTGTTGACGTCAAAATGATCAGACAATTGAATATCCGCCGATCTTTCATAGTCTTCTTTAAAATCTTTAAAAGCGGTTTGGCGTTCCGGTTCGTCCGCAAACAGGTTCCCTACAAAATCGTCCACTTCAAAATTTTCATTCTCCTTAAAATAGAATGACGTCCGGTTCATCAGGTCGATTTTATCCGTTTTATCCAACCCAAACTTGACGGCTTTCTCCTGGATAAACTCGCTGGCCATATTCATGTACTGCCGTGTCTGGAAATAATTATCTTCGATCGGGCGCGCGTCCAAAAATTGGTCGAGCCACATTGACGCTTCGTCCTTTTTTGAAACCCTGTCGATCGCCATAAGGCGATAGCCGTCCGCTTCATCCACGCCAAAAATGAGCGCCGCCAGCGCCAATTTGCCGGTTCCAATCCCCTCGCTGACCCCTAAGGCAAAATGCTCAGGCGAGCGGTCTACTTTCAGGTAATTGTCTTTTTGAATGATTTTGAAAATACCAATGGCAGGAACGGACTCTCCCTGCAACTCCACCGCGTCGAATAGCGCCAGGAAAAATTCGCCGCTCGTCATTTTGGGCGAAGAGGAGAGGTCGTACAAGCGCCGGGTGAGCGCTTCCGCTTCTTCCTGAAAAGCGTCGGGGTTACTAAATATACTCATACAAGCCTGATACGTCCGGTTTTGGCTAACGTCTTCGGGATGATGAAAATAGAAAAACTCTTCATTCTTTTCAAAGGGTTTGAAGAATGCGGTCGTCAGCACTTCGTGCACATAATCATTCACGGAAACGACAGTAGAACCGGGAATTACGACGCCTTCGTTGAGCGCTTTGTTGCCGGCCCAGGTAATTGCCAATTTAACAATCTTGGTTTGAGAAAAATCTAACATACTGGATAATTTTTAGGGCGCTAAAGTAACAAAAAGTTTTAAAAATAGGATGGATTACATAACTGTGATTTGCAAATTTACCGTAGGTTAATCGCTGATTCAGTTGATTCGTATTTTTACCGTTTAACGGAGTTTAACGCGCAATATGGAGGCTAAAAAAGTACGACTATGAAAGCCGATAGCGATAAAGCGTTTCCTTACCATCTTGATTTTAAAGAAATTAATTTCCGGCGCCATCCCGAATTATATCGCGTCGGCGTCGGCGAGCAGGGCGTTCTGTTGGTCGAGCCCTATAAATCCGAAATCCTGCCTTTTTGGAAGTTTAGTACCGAGGAAACCGCGCAGGGATCGGCTCAAAAAATATTCTCGCTATTTCAGAATTACCTCGCGCAACGTGACTTCGTAGGAGCGGATATGGCCAGAAAATTTTTGCAAATGGGTTTTACAAGGGCCAGACGTTACGCAAATCATCATGACGGTAAAAAATATATGAAGGGCGGAACGGATCAAACCGAAGGTCTGCCGTATCCTTATTCTCAAGGCAGCGCAGATAAAGGAAACCCAATCCTACCGCAACTACCGGACGCCCTGACAAACGAAAAAGCGCGGGCTGCAACTGTTTTTAAGCAATATTGGTTTAAAGCGAAAGACGACCTCCTATATTTAGAAATGAAAAAAGAATTCAGGGAAAAATATTATAATTTATAACTCATGCGAATAATGGGTTAACAACCAGCATTAGAGGTTTAACGCTGGGCTACCTTTAGTGTATTTCTAACAAACCATTATGCATACGGCGTTTTTGAGGCGCTTTTTAGTTCAACCTTTTTCTAAACCGAATACGATCAAATGGGGCTGTCAGACCTGACTGATATCTGTATCACATACGGCTTATGTATGGTTTATATATGGCTTATAGGCGATTCAGGGGGGTGACGAAAACGGATGGATTTAGACTTTTAAGAAGATTCCCCGTTTATAAAATACCCATAAAATCAGCCAAAAAATCGCCACATGGATCAGCGCGTACAGGAGCGAGCTGAATTCATTATCTCCCCCGCCGATCGGCATAACGACGTCCTGATAGAACCTTTGTAAAACGCTGGATTTGACGCCGGCGGCGTCGGTCAGTTTCACGCGGCTTAATACCTTGACCCATAAGCCCGATAAAACAAAAGCCATTATGGAATTCATCCCGAATACCAGCGCCGGTTTAATCCACCAGCGCGATTGAAAGACGTCGATGATTAAAATGAGCAAAGCGTTTAAAATAGTCGCTATGCCTGCTGTATAAAGCACAAAAGAACTCGTCCACAGCGATTTATTGATCGGAAAGGCGAGACCCCATAACCAGCCTGTTGAAAGTCCAATTAAACCCCAGACAGCCATTTTGCGAACCAGTTTTCGCCGGTCAGGATTGGAATCCACCAGAAAACCAACAAAAAAGCCCAGGATAACCGATACGACCGCCGGAAAATCGCTCAATAAACCCTCCGGATCAAAAGGCATTCCTTTGCCTTTCCATAAATGGTTTTCTCCTAATACCGCGCGGTCTATTTTTGTAACCACATTATTGGATAACGATTCAATTTTATCCGGGCCGACTTCGTGCGCGTAGGGATAAACCGGATCGCTGAATTTCCAGACGATCAGCCAATAGGCCAGCAGGATAATCGCTCCCGTGACGCTCAATGTTCTTTTAGGCAGCCATACACAAAGCGTCGCGCCGATCGCGTAAGCGATCCCAATGCGTTGCAAAACGCCCAAAATCCGCAGGTGCGAATAATCCGGCGCGGATATTAAAAAGGTATTGAGCGCCAGACCTATTAAAAAAATAGTAGCGCCGCGCCGCCATATTTTCCGGTAGACGTCCGCAGGCGGGCGGTTCTGGTATTTTTTCAATGAAAACCACGAAGAAACCCCGACAGTAAATAAAAAGAAAGGAAATACCCAGTCTGTAGGGGTGCAACCGTTCCAGTTGGCGTGCTCCAGCGGCGTAAAAATATGCGACCAGCTACCCGGATTATTGACGGTGATCATCAAAGCGATGGTTAACCCTCTGAAAACGTCCAGCGCGATTAATCGTCCGCTTGCCGGACGGGCCGGGGCTTTGACGGGAGCGACTTCCGCCGCAGGAAAAGGAGTAGCTATCATGGTATTGCGAGTTTGCTCGTTTCTTTTAAACTTGATTGCCTTTCAAAGATAATTAATTCCTTTTGATTCTCAATTTTAAAAAGTCTCTTTTTTTCGCGCGAGGAAAAAGATAAATATTATGCAATAATTCTTCGTAACATTTTCCAGGAACCGTTATATGGGAAGATACCGTTATTAGGCGGAAACTATCTTGTCGGTCGGTTTTGCGGTTTAATAACCGTAAAATTAAGCGCTTATAACAAAATCGTTTGTGGAAATTCTTATAATTAGCAATTCCTGCATATTGTCTTTATGGGTTGTTTGTTAAAATCTATCGGGGAAAATGCTTTTTCGTTAAGATTTTTCCTATTTTTGGATTATATGATTGTGCAATATTTAGAAGCGGTTCTGTAATAGTTTTAGCAAAACGTATTATCTTTGGGTATCAAAATGAATTTTATCCGACTATTAAAGTTCCCGCCGTCTTTTCCTTCGTCGATTGATTAAAAATATAACCAGAATAATAAACTACCAGATGAATAGAAAATTATTTTCCCTCACAAGTCAGATGTATCCTTTTACGCACGCGTTCGCCGTTTTCAGTCTGCTCGTGAGCGGATGTTTATCCACTTGTTTGACTTCCACTCTTTCGGCCCAGGAAAAATTAGGGCTGACAAATAGTAATTACGCTCCTATTAACTCCATGTACGCCAATCCGGCAGAATTGGTAGACGGTAGACGCGAATGGGAAGCGAACATTTTCAACATTGACGGATACGCGTTGAGCGATTCGTATAAATGGACGGGGGATAATCCTGAAATCATGGCGCTCAACGGCGTATTTGGCGGCGTCAATCGGATCAACCAGGGATTTGCCGCCAATCTTCAGAAAGGAGATAATTCAGGACCATTTAGTTACGGCGCAAATTTTCAGGGTTTATCTTTTATGTTCCATACCGGGCAAAACCTGGCTTTTGGGTTTGGAACGTGTTCCAGGGTGGGCGTTCAATTCAGCAATATCACAAATATTCCCGACTTATCGGCTATCTCGCCTGGCTCGGGGACCATTACTAACGGATCG
>JBBRMZ010000109.1:0-16225 GCA_038230555.1 Chitinophagales bacterium | reverse complement strand
TAAAACGCTTGAGAACCAATTATACACTATTTAGCAGATTTTTATTTCTTGTAGCGCAATCTAAAGCGATTGATACGCTTATTTTTGTCTGAAAATTAAGTAAAAATATTGTTTTTGATGATTTGAACCCATTATTCGCATAATTTACAATTTTTTGAAACATTTACTAATCATGAAACAGTTACACCTTTTTTTATTAGCCTTTTTATGCGCTTCAGTTGGCGTATTTGCCCAGAACACAGTTATAAATGATTCCGTGTCTATCGGGGCCGGTTATGCTAAACAAGTGTGGTATAGCCTGGCCAACGGCAAAGTTGCAGAAGCGCCCAAAAATAACTGGGATATTGCTTTCGATATTTCCACGTTGCGCACCGCCACCGTGCTGAGCAATCCCATTGGAGGCGTCGTCGCTTATAAATCCAAATACCCGGTATCCGCTTTTGCCAATAAATTAGACAGTTCGACTGTTACGGCGTCCGCTCAGATTTACAATTCAGATACTGCCTGGGTCAACGGCGCCTACAATACGGGCGGCGATAACGTGTTCAAATACGGATGGGGAACGTACAACCCCGCTACCCATATCATCGCGGGAGATACGCTATTCATCGTTCAACTGAGCGACAGTTCTTACCGGAAAGTATGGATCGAATCCTATAATTTTGGCGTCTGGAATTTTAAATACGCTCATTTAGACGGTAGCGGCGCGACGGATGTAGCAATTTCGAGGGATAGTTTCCCCGGCAAGCATTTTATATACTACTCCTTTTTGACCAATACAACGGTCGACCGCGAACCTAAACAATCGCAATGGGATTTGCTCTTTGGCAGGTGGATCGGGTTCATTCCCGACCCTAATAACAATATTGTGCCTTATCCTCTCACCGGCGTTCAGATCGACGACTCCGTCAAAGTAGCTAAAGCGACCTCTTTTGATTTGAAAAGTAACAATTATGCTAAACTGACTTTTTCCAGCGCCGTTAACGCTATTGGCTACGACTGGAAAACGGTGAACATGACCACCGGCCAGTACGTGGTCAAAGATTCGCTGGCTTATTTTGTGAAAGCCAAAAACGGCGTGATCTGGAAACTTGTCTTCACCGGATTTGGAGGCGCCGCTAACGGGACTTATTATTTTACCAAAACCGCTTTGACGACCGGCGTTGCCGACCTCGCTCAGTCGTCCGCCTCCCTGTCTGTTTATCCGAATCCGGGCGTCAACGGGAATGTTCAGGTACTCTACGACGCCGGTAAAGACGTCAATCAGGCCGACCTGCAAATCTTCGACCTGACGGGCCGGATCGTTTTCGCGCAGACCCTGGAACGTGCTGAAGGGCTGCACAGCCTCGCGCTGCCCGTTTTACAGATCAATTCCGGTTTATATATTGCCCGGCTTTTGGTGGACGGTCGTCAGATTGTGCAGAAAATAGTTTTAAGGTAACTTATCAATCATCAGACATAAGGTTCCACAAGGGATAAAATATTGACCTTCATGAACTTATATTTGAGCGCGCTATTATACGTTCCGATAATAGCACGCTTTTATATAATGATACCGCCGGCAACAACTAGAAAAATCCTATCTAATTGCGCACAACTATAAGAATAAAATATGGTTGTCAGATTGAAAGTTAACAAAGAATCATTATGAAAATAGCGCTTATTCTTCTACTGTCGCTGATCCAGGAAAACTCGTCTAAAAGAATATTAGACGTTTATGCGAAGGACGCCGACGATAAAATCTACCTTGAACAGTTGCGCCTGCTGCATGCCGACCCGGAAGGTTTGAAAGAGCGGGATGTGGTTGTAAGGAAGCATTTGGAAGCGCCGGGATTCAAAATAGTATTGACCGGCAAGGACGGTGGTGAAAAATATAGTTCCGAAAAAATTCTGACTTTAGCGAAACTCTATGCTCTTATTGACGCCATGCCAATGCGTAAAGCGGAAATATTGAAGCAAAGTATAAACCGGTCTAAAAAAGAATAAAACAGTCGTATTTTTTAGCGATTGGTAATTGACTGAAATTATCCATGTTAAGTACTCGTATAAAAATAAGCACTGTTATGGTTTTTATAATTTCTTCATAGTCAATGAATTGAAAGCTGATAGCTAACAGCTACTTAATGTCGCCTATCCTCGGAAAGTCTGTCAGCTTTTTAATTTTTCAAACAGTTGTTCCAGATTATTTATTTTCTCTGAAATTTTTTGTCTTAACATTTGACGACGTCCCGACGGAGTTGGCCGTTCTTTCATCATTGATAAAAGTTTTATTTGATCCAGATGCCCTATCTGGTTATAGCTGTAAGCATATTCGTTGTCGGCTTTATCAAACAATTGTTGTAAAAGTTCAGAATTGCATTCATTCCAATTTGTATATTGCCGTGAAAGAATAGATAATTCCAATGCAGTACTAACAGGTTTAGCTAACAATTCTTTGCTAATTGAAATTCGTACAGTTAATTCCGTACTAAAATCCTCCTTTGATTTTGTTAATTCTGTTGGAATTTCAGCATTGTTTTCTATTTTTTCTGGCGTCGCCATAATATGTTTATTTTTTTTAATAAAATTCAACTGTATCTACGAAGTATTTGATTATATCAAATATCTCTGCATCGGTTAGCCGATTATTGGACGTCCGAGCGTCTTTAATAAAAGTCATATCTATAAAATAATTTTCAATATATAAGTTGCAATAAAAGAAAGTTTTATTTTTAAAGGCAACAAATATAGACTCGCGGTCTAAAAGCCAAGACATGTCTTTCAAAGTGAGCGTTTGTCTTAAATAACTTTTCTCACCTACTATCTTTCCCTTATTTGTTTGAATAGAAAAAATTGACTGTACTTTTAAGCTTTGTGCGGCTATGTCTTCAACATAGCGGCTTTGGTTTTTTTTCTGAAGCCTCTCCTGAAAATCATATTTCTTTTGATTATATTTTTCGAATCCAAAAGAATCAATAAGGTCATTTTTGAAAAGTTTAAAATACAACACTTCGTTATTCAAAGAGTCTAATAAAAAGTAGTTAGCTGGCCAGCCGGTTAATCCCCAAACCATTTCTTCCTTACTATAAACAATGCTATTAAACCGATAAGCAGTTTTAAATTCAATGTGCTTTTCTATTTCCTTTAAATAAAATTTATGAGTTAATAAAGGCGCCTTTTTTTCTGAAAATTTACAGTTTGATAAAAAGGCCAGAGCCGTAAACACAACAAAAAATTTTACGCTGATTGCAGATTTGCTACACATAATTTACTGTTTTCAGTTTGCAAGGACGCTGGAAGCATTTAACATACATAAAAGACCTGGAATATTCAAACCTGGCCTAAATTTTTTGCTTAATATATCCCCCTTCCAATAAAATTCGTAGTTTCGGCGCCAGAAACTTGTTTTTAACATACTATACTGCAAAACGATAGTAATGGCAAAAAAGCCAAAACCTAAAGCCCCGTTAACCGACTATAAACAATCCGCCGCAGACTTTAAAAAAGAAGGTCCCGCCTATGATAAGATTTTTAAAGAAATTGCCGGAGATAATTTCTTGCCGTTAGCTGAAGAAAAACTGGGCGTGAAGTTTGTTAAATGCGTTCCTTTACAGGAGGCGATACAAATAACACCGGAATTCGAGGTGGATTTCCTGTACCGCGTCACCGACGAACATGGAGCAGTTTTTTTATTGCATTTGGAATTTCAAAGCGCGGACGATCCCGAAATGATCGCCCGGATGGCCGAATATCATGGTTTGATTTTCAAGAAGTATCAACAACCGATCAGCCATGTGGTGATTTATTTCGGCGCTAAAAAATCCGCCATGCAAACCCGGCTTCAACCGGAACAGGTATTTATCGGGTTTGACTTAATCGACGTAAGCCTTTTAGACCCGAACGCTTTTTTGAGTTCGCAATTGCCGGGTCTCGTTTTATTGGCTATATTTGCAGACTATCCAAAGGAACAAACCGAAGCGACTTTACGTTTGGTATATAGCAAACTAAGAAAATTAAGCAATAGTAGACGGGTTTTTGCCCAATATATTAACCGCCTGATTATGTTGTCCCGGCTTCGTAACATACAGGATTTAACCATTAAAATCAAAGAAGAAATGCCATACGCAGTTAGTATTGAAAAAGATCCTTTTTTATTGAAGGAATCGAAAAAGGAATGGAAAAAGGAATCGAAAAAGGTAAATTGGAAAAAGCCCATATCTTTGTAATCAACCTTTTAGAAGAAAAACTATTTTCAGATAATAAAATCGCCTCTTTAGCCGACGTGACGGTAGAGTTCGTTGAAAAAGTAAAAGCGGAGCTGGCTGAAAACCCGGGAATGAATCAATAGTTCGTTTACAGGTTTTCAGCCGGTCATTTTTTCCGCCTACCTAAGGATCGTTACGTCCCCCTTAAATAACTTCCCGTCTTCCACCCGCAGTTTCAGCAAATAATAATAAGTGCCGGTCGGCAGCGGTTCGCCATTCTGGTTAGTTCCGCCCCAGTTATTTTTATAGGGTTTGGAGCGGTATACCACGTCGCCCCAGCGATTGAAAACGAGTAGCTCGTTATCCGGGAAATCGTCGATGTGGTCGACGACCCAAAAATCGTTTTTCCCGTCGCCGTTGGGCGTGATGGCGGTAGGCAACAGGGCGGAAAAAGTATCGACGGGCGGGATAATCGTTATTGGCGAATTGATCTTAATTTTTACTTTGCCCGTATCGCAGGCGTCGCCGCACAGGGCGCTACAGATCTTGTATTTGAAAGTAACGATCCCGCTCCAGTCTTTTTCAGGGATATAAGAGAAAAATCCGCTGGAAAAAAAGCTAAAATGCCCGACGCCTGGTTCGTTCAAACGCGTGACGACATAGGTTCCGACGGGCGCAAAAGAAGCCACATTGCCGCTGATGGTTTGATTTTGTTCTCCAATAAAAGCAAAATCGCTGGCCGGGGGCGTAATAGGAATAAAAATAGCGACGGTGTCCAGGTTATACTGATCCGCGCAAACCGAATCCTGCACCCGCCAGACAAAGGTATATTTTCCATTTTTCAGACCTTCCACGGTCGAAACCGGGCTGTTGGGATTGGCAATGACGACGCCTGCGGAATCGCAATACCATCGCCCGTTCGCCTGGGGCGGCAAGACGCCCGCTAGTGTAGCGGCTGCCGTACAATTCACCTGGTCGGCGCCCGCAGCGGCCGACGGGGTAGGGCGGTACCAGATGGTTGCCGATCCGCCAGTTAAAACCGCGCAGCCATCTTCGTCCGAGACGGCTCCCAGCGTATAAGTTCCCGAAATACTGACCGGCGTTTTCATCCCGTCCTTTGCGTTGGCGACGGAATAGACGTTCGGTCCGTTTTGATAAGTCGCAGTGAAAGCGCCGGGTTTATCAAAAGAGAAGAGCAAGGTTCCCCTGCCATTTTTGCAGAGAACCGTATCGCCCGATATACGCGCGGTCGTTTTGGATTTAAAAACAACCGGTATTCCGGTCGAAACGGAGGCGCAAGGCGCTTTCAGGTCCACCTGCGTCCCCGCGCTTTTTCCGGCAGCCAGCGCTATATAATAGGTCTGATCGTAGGTCATCCCCGGCAAAAAAGTAAACTTCCCCGTTTGGTTGCGGGCCAGGATAGCGCCCAGCAGGTTCGGCGTTCCGTCGTGCAGAATAAACTCTGTCGCGTCTCCGGGGGATAATGTTATATCATTGTTGGACAGAACGGTAGCCGCGTCGCCGAAGCAAACGCGGGAAGCGGCAGCCGCGATGCTTCCGGCGCCGGTCGCGCAATTGCAGATCCTGGTTCCTTTCAAAGAATCGGAGGCGCACCCGTTGGAGCCGACCGTTGCGAAGGAATAATTGAACCCACTTTTCAGGGGGTTGGAAACAAACAGGTTCCCGTTAAAAGTACCGGTAATGGCGCCGGAAACCCGGTAAGGCGGATTCGCGTTGCCGACGGAAGCCTGCAAAGTAAAAGTAAGGCCATTGGCCGCGCAGTCTGATTTTACGATGGTAAGCTGCGGAACATCTTTGAACAGGATCGGTACGGTCGCGCTGTCGGAACATACGCCGTTGATCTCTTTCCATTGAAAAACATACACTCCGGGCAGAGAAACGTTCGCATTACAGACCGCCTGACGCGGATCGCTGAATTGAGCGGCGCCGTTCGCCGGACCGCTTTTCAAACTCCAGGTTCCGCCCCCGGCGCTGGGAATGGCTTTTAATGAATACGTATTACCGCAGATCGAATCAGGCTTCCCGGCGTCCGACTTGGGATAAGCGAATATTTCGACGGAAAGCGACGCGGGCGCGCTGACGCCGCATTCGTTTCTTGTCTGTACGCCAATGGAGAAAACGCCCGGCTTTGCCCAGGCGACCGGGACTTCCGGGATCTGCGTCTCCGTCGTGACGCCTGGATAATTCCAGACATAGACGCCGGCCCCGGCGACAGGAGCGACTTTATAAACCGCTAAAGCGCCCGCGCAGGACTGAAGCGGCCCGTTGATCCGGTCAGGCGCGGCAGGGGCTTTTTTGACTTCAACCTGTATACAGGATTCGACGCCCGAAGAACACCCACCTGTAGGCGTAACGCAAATAGAACCGCCGGTCGACGTTCCCCATTTAACAATGACGATGTTTGAATTGGCCTGTCCGATAATAAAAGCGCCTGCGGGTAGTTTCCAGGAATAGGTCGTATTTGCGTTGGCCGGGACGTTATAAATGGCGTTTCGCGTATTGCAGACCGATGTGTCGCCGGCAATAGTTAATGCGGAGGCAGTATTTTTGACGGCTACGTTAAAACAAGTTTGCCGGACGACCCCGCAATTATTCGTTATTTGCAGGCAAAGCGAAAAAACGCCCGCGCTATCCCATGCAATAGAAATAGTAGCGCCGGCCGACCCAATTTGCCGTCCTCCGGATGGAACGGTCCAACGATAAGCGACAATATTCGGATTAGCGGGAATGCTGTAGAACGCCGTCGATCCCGGACAAACTGTACGGCTTCCAACGACGACGGGCGAATCCAATCGGGCGTCCTGAGCCAATATAGTCACGCATATTTTATGAATGACGTTGCAAACAGACGTTTTTTCCAGGCAGACCTGTCGATTCCCAGCGGAATCCCAGCGAACGCGCGCGGACGCGGCGCTATCGCTCCCCTGGATAAGGCCGCCGCCCAAAGGAAGCGTCCACTTATACGTTTTTATATTTGACGCGGACGGAACGCTGTACTCTTCCGTTTTGCCAGTGCAAACATTCATCGAGCCAGAAACGGACGGCGCGGCCAACGTCGTATCCGCAACGTCCACGCTAAAACAACTTTTTTTGTGAACGCCGCAACTGTTTTGGGCGTCCAGGCAAACCTGACCGGCGCTGGCGGCGGGCCAGCGTATATGAACCGTCCTTGCGGTATCCGGCCCGATCAATTGTCCTCCCCCTGCAGACGCCGACCATTTATAAGCGCTAACGTTACCGCCCGGAGCGACGCTGTAAATTGCGTCGCCGCCCTGGCAGATCGAATTGGCGCCGATGATGGGCAAAGAGTCCAGTTGGTCGGAAACGACCTGAACCGTATCGCATATTTTTTTATGAACCTGGCAGTCATTTTGCACGTCGACGCAAACCTGCGCGTTCCCGGCGACGAGCCAGCGAACGCCGACCGTCGCCGAACTATCGCTTCCAGCGATAGCGCCGCCGCCGGATAGCGTCCATTTGTACCCGCTCACGTTAACGGCCCCTGCAACGGCATATTTTTCTAATCCGCCCGGACAAACCGTAACGGCGCCTAAAACGGAAGAAACGTTCAGCGCGGCGTCTTTTACGGATACGGATAAATAGTTCTTTTTCTGAATGCCGCAGTCATTGCTCAGGGTCAAACCGATGCGGACAACTCCGGCCGCGCTCCATTGAATGTTTGCGCTCGTCGCGCTGTCGCTGCCCAAAATGCTTCCCCCGCCGTCAGGTAAGAACCAATGATAGGCGCGCGCGTTGGCGACCGGCGGGATATTATATATTTCTGTTTTACCGGCGCAAACCGAAACGGCGCCGCTAATGGCGGGCGCGGTCAGCGTCGAATCTTTAACCGAGACGATCAACGAGCTGGATTTCCCCGTCCCGCAATCGTTTGTAGGGCTTACTTGTATTTTTCCGGTACCCGGAACGTCCCATTTAACGGTAACCTTTGCAGAACCGTCGCCGCCGGTAAGCGACCCGCCGGTAACCAGCCATTTGAACTGGCGGATAGAAGTATCATTTGCAACCGTATAAGTTTGAACGTCGCCGGGACAGTTTAAAACAGGTCCGCTAATGGCGAAAGAATCAGACACTTCCCGTATCCGAATGCTCAGACAGGTCGACGGGCCTGTTCCGCAACTATTGGAATCGCTGACGCAAACATCCCCGTTCACCCCCAGGCTCCAGTTAATGGTAACGGCGGCAGTTCCGGCGCCGGCAGTAATAACGGCTCCTTTCGGAACGGTCCATATATGAAAAACGTTGGGTACGGGCGAACTAATACTGTAAATCTCTGATTGCCTGCAGGGCAGGCGGTTGCCGCCCAACAGTTGCGCCGCTGCGGGCGCCGCGCCTGTTTGCACGACCGTCACGGTCGCCTTTTTACTACAAGTTAGATTTTGAGCGGAAGTGTTAGCCGTCAGGGTATAAATGCCGGGGGCGGTAGCGGCCTGCGTAACGCCCGTTCCTATGACGGCGCCCGACGGATTGGTCCATGAATAAGTTAAAATCCCGGCGGCTGGAATGGCTGAAGAACCGGATCCGTCCAGCGTAACCTGGCGGACGTCGCAGTTAAGAGAACCTGAAACGGAAGCGGAAACCGTCAGATCCAGTACCGTCACGTTTATGCGGACGATGCTGTCGCAGCCGGTAAAGGCCGCCTTTCTCAGAATAATCGTATCGACAGGCTGACCCGCGCAAAAAGTTTTGTTGTGAAGACTGACGCAGCCGCCCGCGCAAACCATGGTATCAAGCGTTCCGCGGGTGGAAGGGACCACATTTAAATGGATCGTAACCACGCTGTCGCATCCTCCGGCAGACGTCAGCGTGGTCGTATAATCGCCGGCTGCCGCGTAGGACTTTCCGTTATAATTGAAAGCGTCGCCCTGACAAATGGTTTGATTCAGCGTTCCGCTAAGCGACGGGAGGACGGTTATATTTTTTAGCGCAGGCAAACTGGTATCGCACGATCCGACGGACTGGGCGGAAAGAACGCCGCTGCCCGCCGATCCCCAGACCACCGAAATAGAAGACCCGTTTGCAGGACCAACTACGGTTGCTCCGTTGGGAACTTTCCATATATAAGAAACAGCCGCCGGATCGACGGGAACAGAAAATCGAAGGGCATTGCTGGAATTGGAGCATACCGCAGAGGGGCCGGAAATAGTAGGCGGCGTAGACGTTACGGGTAAAATATCACCGTAATCAATGTTGAGTTTAAAATCGCATACGTCACCGTTGTGCCCGTCAATCATAATATAGTAACGCTTACCGATGGTTAAATTTGCAAAATGTGAATACTCCAAATCAGTCGTATCTACTTTTGAAGAAAATAATACGGTGTCCGTATTGGATGAAATCCCAGAGTTGCAATTTATTTTTTTAAAATTAACGCAGTCGGGCGTCGACAGAATTGCAATCTGTAATCCTTCCCCTATTCGGCAATTTCCCACTTTTACTTTTAAAGAGATGCTGTCAGACCCCGCTAAAAAAGACAACCACTGGTTGTTCTGAATATTGCCGCAGGAGATCGTTGGCCCCGGGTCGGTTTCAGTGTTGGGGGTGGAGGACAATACGCCCGTATAGCCGTCCAATTGATTTTTACATAAAAGGGGAGCTGTCTGGCAATTTTTTGCCCCTGCGGGAAAAGTGTCCGGTCTTATGGCGGCGCAAAAAGAAGGGGAAGGAATATGAACGCCAGAAATGAACGGGCGTACGGAAAGCCCCGTCTCCGCAAAAGCAAAAACCGAACAAAAAAAGCAGAAAATATATACAAAAATAAAATTAAATCGGCGCCGGTATAAATGCATGGGATAAAGTTTGCAAACAACAGTAGGTTCGGGAAACAAAATTAGGCTTTTTTGAGATACATTCAAGCCGTCCGCCCTTGTTTTTTCTGCGTTAACTTAAAATAACCTTTATTCGGTAAACGAAATAAAACGCTTTATATTTATAAATATTAATTATTATAAATGTAAATATTATGCCTGTTTTTAGGATTATTTTCTGTTGAAGGAAAAAAAATTACCTTTTATTTAAAAAACCCCTATATTTGCCCCGCTTTTAAAAGAAGCCTCAAACTTAAATTGGAGGCTTGGCAGAGCGGTTTATTGCAGCAGTCTTGAAAACTGTCGTACTTGAGAGAGTACCCGGGGTTCGAATCCCTGAGCCTCCGCTCAGAGGGGAGTAATTGAAAAATTATTCCCCTTTTTTTATGGCCTACCCTTTTAGATATAAAAAAACCAGGGGAGCGATACATATTGCGACGTCTGCTCGTCGAACACCCTGCATATTTTGTTGGTAATAACAGCGACTGCGCTATCCTCCACTACCTTCATATACAACTCGTTATCTCCATGGTCCGGGAAATCGCGATCCAGCGAATATTCCTTGTATTGAATTTGGCCGGTGCTTTGCGGTTGTTGCGGAAATTCTTCGGGGACTTTTATCTGGGTTATACCGGCGCTTGAGGCAACCCACAGAAGCCCGCTTTTACTTTCGCATATACGCCATGCCTTAGCGTCTAAATGTAAAGGATTATAAGCGACGCCGAGGTGGTGGAAAATACCCGTCTGCCGGTCAAAACATTCCAGTTGTTGATTTTCCGTTAAGATCCATGTTCTCCCTCTGCGGTCTTCATACAGATCCATGGTTATATTATCTTTCAAAGAAGTCGAATCATTGTATTGATGGGCGTATCTTTTAAATTGCCGACCGTCAAAACGATTGATCCCGCCCATCGTCCCTGCCCAAATAAAACCCTCGCGATCCTGAAAGATCGCCGTGATCATGCCCTGGGACAGGCCGTCCGCCACCGTAAAATGTTCTTGCTGAATATTTTGGGCTGTAGACGCCGTAGCGACAAATAACAGGCAAAGAATAAAAAATTTGTTCACGCGTTTTTATGTAGATAAAGAGGACGCTTAGCAATTATGACGATCTGTATCGGATTATAAATATAGTGCAAGTTAAAAAAGTGCGCGTCATATTTAGCAGTTTATATGACAATTCCATTGGAAATAATTCTATGCGTCCGAGTGCTCTGGGCATAGGAGTAGTAGGAATAATATTATTTTAAAATTAGCGCTTTATGCGAATAATTGGTTGAAAAAGTCCAAAAAGGGCTCCGGGACAATAGACCCGAAAACCGGAAGCCAATACAACAGGCCCACAGTTCCTTTTATCCCGCAAATCCCCGCCCCCGACGTCCGTTTATCCTTATATCCGTCAACCGCTAAGTCACATATAAGCCGTACATAAGCCGCACTCAAGCCGTGTATGATGCATACACGGGTCGGGTCTGACTCTCATCCCAGACAACAGTCAATTTGAGGAAAGGTCAGACTAAAAGGGTCCTCAAAAACGCCTTATTCAAAATGGTTTATAGTTGGATATCCAAAAAGGCGGACCCGCGTTTATCCGCTTCTGCTAGTTTTAACTCATTATTCGCATATCCTATAGATGTTTGACCCCGCAAGAATTCTAAATAATTATTAATTAGTATTTCGGTAAATCTTTTTGACGGAAATATAACGCTAAGTAACTTTAGTGTGAATATTGAAGTTTACTAATGGAATGCGTAATTTAAGGCAAAGCGCTACGTTTTTGTGCTCTTCTTTGTTTAGCTTTAAATAAATTGGTCTATTTATTTATTTTACCCGCTCTATTTGTGATTTATTTTGCCGCTCCGTAAATGGCTCCTACCGTTTACTAAACGAAGAAAGTCAAAACGCCTAAAGCGCTAAAACAGGAATAATTCTTGCGCTTATAGAAATAAATGAATGGCAGAAAGACATATCATTTTATTATTAAAATGAATATTTCATTTTAATCTGTACTTAACGAAACTTCGTCGACCAACAAACTATGATGATAACAAACACACAGATTCGATCATGCCCAAAAATTTCCCTTTTTATAAGCAATTAGACGCGATGGATTGTGGCGCCACCTGCCTACGGATGATCGCCCGCTTTCACGGAAGATTTTATTCCCTCGATTTCTTGCGCCAACTCACTTTTGTAGGTAAGGAAGGCGTAGCTTTGATCGATATTAGCGACGCGGCGGAAAAAATAGGCATGAACAGCCTCGCCGCCAAAGTTACCTATGAAAGAATTGTTGAAGGCCTGCCTTTGCCGATGATCGTCCATTGGCGGCAGCAGCATTTTTTAGTGGTCTACGAGGCCAACGAAAAATTTGTACGGGTAGCGGATCCCGCTTCCGGAAAATACAAACTCACTAAACAGGAATTTTTAGCGGGCTGGGCAAGCGACCAGCGACAGGGCGAACCGACGGGGATTATTCTCCTCCTCGAAACCACGCCTGATTTCCTCAACCGCGAAGGCGAACAGGTCGATAAATCCGGTTTCCGGTTTTTGTTCTCCTATCTTTTCAAGTATGACCGTTTGCTTTGGCAGTTGGTCTTAGGCATGGCGCTGGGCAGCGCCCTGCAACTGGTTTTTCCTTTTTTAGCCCAGATGATCGTCGACGTCGGCATCAGTAATCAGGATATTCCGTTTATATCTTTGATCCTGATCGGGCAGCTCGCTTTATATTTTAGTTATACCCTCGTTGGGTTTATCCGGGGATGGATTTTGTTAGAGATCGGTACGCGCGTTAATATCAGTCTGGTCTCTGATTTTTTGATCAAACTCATGAAATTGCCCGTCCGTTTTTTTGACTCCAAGCTGACGGGCGATCTACTACAGCGCATCACCGACAACCACCGCATAGAAAGTTTTTTGACGTCTTCCACTTTGTCCACGCTCTTCTCGGCCATTAATTTTGTCGTTTTTGGCGCGGTGCTGGCGTTTTATAACCGGAGCATATTCCTTGTATTTTTCTGCTTTACCGTCCTTTACGTCGTCTATATCACGATCTTTCTGAAAAAACGCAAAGAGCTGGACTATAAGCGCTTCGATCAGGCCTCCGAAAATCAAAGCGCGCTCATACAGATGATCAGCGGAATGGAAGAGATCAAGCTCCACAATGCTGAAAAACAAAAAAGATGGGCTTGGGAGCGCATTCAAGCCAAATTATTCAGGGTCAGCAGGACCTATCTTGCGCTGGAGCAATGGCAGCGGGCGGGCGCCGTCTTCATTAATGAGACTAAAAATATTTTGATCACTTTTATTGCCGCCAAAGCAGTCACGAACGGTCAAATGTCGATCGGGACCATGATCGCCGTGCAATATATCATTGGCCAGCTCAACGGCCCGCTGGAGCAGGTGGTCCAGTTTATTCAGGCCGCTCAGGACGCCAAGATCAGCCTTGAGCGGCTTAACGAAATACATACCCGCGACGACGAAGACGGACAGTCGGCAAAATTAGCGACCCTGCCGGAAACCGGCGACCTGATCTTGAGCAACGTAAGTTTTCAGTACGGCGGCCTCTATTCCCCGATCGTGTTAAAACACGTCAACCTTTCGATCCGTAAAGGCACGACCGTCGCCATAGTCGGTTCCAGCGGATCTGGTAAAACAACGCTGCTTAAGCTATTGCTCAATTTTTACCAGCCCACCGAAGGCCAGGTGCGCCTGGGCGACCTGAGCCTGACCAATATTCAAAGTCCTGTTTGGCGCCGGCATTGCGGCGTGGTCATGCAGGAAGGCTATATCTTTACCGATACCATCGCCAACAACATCGCTCTGGGCGAGACCATTGTCGATAAAAGAAAATTGTTGCAGGCAGTAAAAGTGGCCAACATTCAGTCCTTTATAGACACGCTTCCTTTGGGATATAATACAAAAATAGGCGAAGACGGGGTAGGTCTTAGCCAGGGACAGAAACAACGGATGCTGATCGCGCGCGCCGCCTATAAAAATCCGGACTATATCTTTTTTGACGAGGCGACGAACGCTCTCGACGCTTATAACGAACTGGTGATTATGGATAACCTGAAAGAGTTTTTCGTTCATAAAACGGTCGTTATCGTGGCGCACCGGCTTAGCACGGTTAAGCACGCCGACCGGATTATCGTTTTGGATAAAGGAGAAATCATCGAACAGGGAACACACGAGGAGTTGACCCGGGCCAGGGGCGCTTATTTTCATTTGGTTAAAAATCAATTAGAATTGGGAGCATGATCATTAACAACGAACGACTTCGCGCCTCCGGCGCGACGGGAGAGGTTGATGGAAACGAAAGGAAAGGGATATTCATGGAGGATTTTGAAAAAATAGAACTGAGGAGCGAGGACGTACAGGAGATTTTGGGCGTTCCGCCCAAATGGATCGTGCGCTGGGGAACGACGGTGATCTTCTTCGGCGTCGCATGCCTCGGCGTCTTCAGTTGGTTTTTCAAATATGCCGATAAAATCCCTTCCACCATATCGGTTTCCACCGTAACGCCTCCCGTGCCGGTGGTGGCCCGTTCGACCGGTTACCTAGCTAAATTGGTCGTCGCGGAAGGAGATACAGTCAAACGGGGTGATTTATTGCTTATTTTACAAAACTCCGCGCACTATGAAGATGTGCTTGAATTAGAGAACGAAATCAATCATATGGATTCCGCTCAAATCTTTAACCCGGAAGGTAGCCTAACGTTTAATCCGCGTCCTAATTTATTCCTTGGCGATCTACAGCCTTCTTATTCGAGTTTTGTTCAGACTTATAAAGAATATACTTTTAAGAAAGCGGAGAAATTTGGAGAAAAAAATGTCTATCAGTTAGAACGCGAAAAAAATAATTACAATAAATTAATAGACCGGGAAAACGAACGGGCTCAGACGATTAGAGAAAATCTTAAAATGGCGCGGGAGATATATGCCCGCAAAAAGAAAATCTATGAAGAACATGATTCTCCCATTTCGCTGGACGAATTACAAAACGGATATAAAGAGATCAACCGTTACGAAGAGGAACTAAAAAATATCGAGACTACCAAACAACAGTTTCAAGGTAATAAGTTGCAAATTGATAAAAATGTTTTAGAAGTGCGCCAAAATACCAAAGAAGGAAACACGACTAAATATTTTGGGCTTATCGAAAACCTTAATCAGCTGAAAACAGGAATTATCCGGTGGAAACAAATATATTTATTAACCGCGCCGGTAGACGGCAAGGTTTCTTTTTTCAATAATTATCTTTCTGAAAAACAGAACATTAAAGAAGGAGATCAGGCGCTTGCCATCGTTCCCTTAAACTCGGACAGCATCGTCGGAATAATTTCCCTGCCCATCTCCGAATCCGGAAGAGTAAAGGAAGGCCAGCGGGTGGTGATAAAATTCGACAGTTACCCTTATCAACAATTTGGTCTGGTCGAAGGCAGGATAAAAAGTAAAGCGCTGATGCCTAAAGACGATAAGACAATTTCTATTCGCGTCGGATTTCCCAAGGGCCTAACCACGAGCTATAAAAAGGAATTACATTTTGAACAGCAAATGCAGGGCGGAGCGGAAATCATCACTGAAGAAAGAAGATTTATATACCGCATTTTTGAGAAACTGGTCAGCGGGAAATAAATATTGTAATAGCGTCGCTACAATACAAAATACATATAAAATTTCTTTAGAATTTAAAGCGCTCTGAAAGGTATAGGAAATCATGGATCATATAAATAGACGCCGCATGTTTGTAGAAAGGCGGTAAATATAAGATTCTGATTTATATTTAATTATAAATATTGATAAAAAATATGTTGATTAAATTTTTTTGGCCTCCGAAAAATATATATATTTGCAAAATATAAAAGCGCTCCGCATACCCGGATTTATAAATAAAGTCATTTAATATTTGGCGCTTTATAGTATTACTTCGATTTTTCTTTTGATATTTGCTATATTGAATAATAGGTAGATGTTAGCTATTAGCCGTTAGCTATGTAGCTTTCAATTCATTGACTATGAACAAAATATAAAAATCATAACCGCATTTATTTTTACATAAGTACTTATTAAGGCTTTTTCTGAATATTTCTACTTGACAGATATATTTTTTGCGATTTAGTTTGGCAGAGATTTTACGACAAACACATTATTGAACAACATTAAAAACTGATTACTATGAAATCACACTTCATGTGCC
>JBBRMZ010000108.1:0-16242 GCA_038230555.1 Chitinophagales bacterium | reverse complement strand
TTAAAGTCGACACCGTTTACGGCGGCCATCCCGGAAGTATGTTTACTATTTCGGTCGACAATGCGCCGGGCGTACGGCCCGGATTTGAAATACCCGTTTTTGCCGGTACCCGCGTGATCACCGTTCAGGAAGACGGTACAGGCTGTAGCGTTGATACGACGGTGAGCATCAAGGAGCCGCCTGCCATAGCAGTAACTTTTGACACCACCGGCAGCGGAAAACCTGGCCAAACGCCGTTGATCCTCGTAGAACTGGGTAAAGATATGCGTTTGAACCCGGTCGTCACTCACGCGTTGCCGATTGACTCGGTCACCTATACCTGGGCGCCCGCTACCGGTCCTTCTTACCTGACGCCGACCGGCGACCCGCTTCGTCCGTATACGCGTCCGTTGGATTTGGTGACCTATACGTTGACCGTCCGGGACGTGAACGGTTGTCTCGGGACAGGGCAAGTAATTGTCGACGTCGACCGCGTCCGTAATGTCTATGTGCCGAATATTTTCTCTCCCGACGCCAAGAACAACGAGAACGCGCATTTCTCGGTCTTTACCGGTCCGGGCGTTTCTTTGATCAACTACGTCCGTGTTTTTGACCGCTGGGGCGAAATGATCTATAACGCCGAAAAAATCACGCCGGGCGATTCACCCTACGTCATGGGTTGGGACGGCACTTTTAACGGGAAAAAAGAAGATTCGGGGGTGTATGTCTATCTGGTCGAGGCGCTTTTTGAGGACGGGGTGGTTAGGTTGTATCGGGGGAGCGTAACGTTAATCCGGTAGAAAACGTTGTCTGAACCGGGATTTTAAGGGGATTTTATGGATTTTTGAGATTTCTCGGGCGGAAATCAAGCTGGTTAGTTGTATCCTGTATAATATTTTAACCTGAAATTTACAACCAACTCCATGAAACGGAAAATGGAAACGCTTTTAAAAGCGGTAAAATATGACGTAGGACTGCATTTATCTATAATGGCGTTAGGTTCTTTTGCGGCCGTTTTCCATTCAGCCGATATTATGTTGAACGTTTTTGCGCCGGATTATTTGACGACCAAGCTGGAAATCAAAAAAGATACCATAATTCCTTTATCCGCCGCCGACGTGAAGCCGGAATTTCCAGGCGGGAAAACGGAGTATTATAAGTTTCTAAAAAAGCGCATCCATGCTCCGATTCGGGCTTTTGAAAAAGGGCATGAGGCCATTGTTTTTGTCCGTATGACCGTGCGCGCGGACGGTTCGCTTTATGATATTGCGGTAGACGATTGCAAAGTACCGGAGCTGTCAGCTCAGGTCAAAAATCATCGGGAATCCGGAACCACTGCTTCACAGTCTGTTCCCTGCGACCCTTTATTTGAGCAAGAAGCGGTTCGAGTAATAAAGTCCATGCCAAAATGGATACCCGGCAAATTGCGCGGAAGCGCGGTCGACGTCAGCACGCGGGTTCCGGTTGGATTTAGATTGAAGCAATGAATGGATAAATGCCGGCAAATAAAAACGGTTAGGCTACGGCATAACCCGACTCCGCTCTCCACTCCTTTGGGATAAAACCAAGAACAATATCGGACGCCGGAATACCCAGATTTTTAAATTCCTCCCCGATCTGCCGATCCGTATTATTGGCATATATCCAAACTTTGCCGTCGGCAGGTTTGATTTGGAAATGGAAGATGACAACGTCCCAAAATATGCCTTCCCTATCCCAGTTAATGCGCACTACCTGATATAAATGTTTTGTTTTATCGCAAATGAATTGGTATTCTGTTACAGCGTCGGTTGCTTTTCTAGTATAGTCTTCCAACCAATTAACTAATATATCTTCGTACTTTTTTACTTTTCCTTCCATTCTATAATTACATGATTAAGTATAGTGATCGTCTAACTGTCTTTTTGCAAAACTTCTTTTACCACCTGGTGAAATAAAACGCTCGCCATCTATTCATTTTTTACAAAAATACGCTTTAACCTTCGCTTCTTTGAAAGAAACTATATGGTAAGACGTTCAAATGTTAAAGTTTGCGTTATTTAGCTGTGTAACTAAAAATTTAGTTACACAGCTAATTTTATTTGCTTAACTTTGCCGTATTATAAAAATAGACGTAACAAAATAAGCGGCAATGAAAAAACTTACCAAAGCGGAAGAAGAGATCATGCAGATCATCTGGAAACTGGGTCCCTGCACCGTAAGCCAGATTATCAAGGAAATTCCTGACGAGCCCAAGCCGCCGCACAGCAGCATTTCCTCGCTGGTGCGACTAATTGAGAAAAAAGGGTTTTTGAGCCATAAGGCTTATGGGAAAACCTACGAGTACCGTCCGGCGGTTCAAAAAGCGGATTATGGGAAAAAAACGCTGGGGACGTTTATTGCGGATTATTTTGGCGGTTCGGCCAACAGCCTCGTTTCTTTCCTGGTGAAAGAAGAGCAGATCAGTCCCGAGGAATTAAAAGCGCTGCTGGACCAGATAGAAGGGGAAGAATAGTAGTTAGCTATCAACCATCATTATTCAGCCGCCATTTTTGGAAGCGTTTCTTTTCAAATACCTAAAGACGATCGCTATGGTCTACTATTCTTTTCAGGTTCAATTCTACTGGCTCTTTTTTTATTTGCTCTATGCGGCGCTGCTGAGTAGGGAAACTTTTTTCCATCTGAACCGCGCTTATTTACTGACGGGGCTGGCGGCGGGGCTGGTTTTCCCGCTGATCCGCTGGGACGCGCACCCGGCGGCGGCCGAGGTCGTGATGCAACCCTTTATAGTAACGGCTTCGGCGGTGAAAACAGCGGCGGAGGGTTTTAGCGACCGCTGGATACCAATGGTTTTTCTAACTATTTATCTGGCCGGGGCGGCGGTTCAATTCATCCGGCTGATCGTTGGTCTGCGTCAAATTGCGCGGCTGGCCGGGCTGGGAGTCCGGGAACAGCATGGGAACCTGACGGTTATTCGACTGGAAGACGAGCATCAGCCTTCTTTTTCTTTCCTGCGGTGGGTATTTATTCCCGCCGGTTTATCCGAACAAGAGGGGGCGGAAAAGATCATCCGCCACGAGATCAGTCATTGCCGGCAACTGCACAGCCTCGACGTGCTTTTTGTTTCGGCGCTACAGATCGCGTTTTGGTGGAGTCCGCTAATTTACTTATACCGGCGGTCGCTGCAAAATGTGCATGAATACCTGGCCGACCGGTCGGTGTTAAAGATCGCTTCCGTCAGGCAGTACGCGGGTCTGCTGGTTCGACAAACGCAGCCTCTTCAACAAATCTCTTTTGCCAATCATTTTATCCATTCACTTATTAAAAAACGCATCCTGATGATGACGAAAAAACGTTCTTCTTATTGGTCGGCGGCTAAGTATTCTTTGGTCGTTCCCTTCGCACTGGCATTGACGTTTGCTTTTGGCAAATCCGCGCGCCCGGCTTCGTCAAAACCCTTTTCGGGTATCGCCGCTTCCCCTATAGAAAGCGCTCCCACCGCCCGACCGCTCCCAACCCGCGTTTTGAAAACGCCGACGGATACTACCATTGTTCCTTCTGGACCTGCTGATGAAAAGCCGGAATTCCCCGGAGGACAAGAAGCGCTTTTTAAATATTTAGGGGATAATATAAAATATCCTAAAGAAAGCCGGAAAAGAAGGTATGAAGGAATTGTTTATGTTGGTTTCAACGTGGGTAAAGGTGGAGATTTATCTGATTTTCTCATAAAAAAAGCTCTCATTAATGTTAACGATACTGTGATAGTAATCAACAATGTGACGGAAGGGAAAATTGCGCGTGTAGACGTAATTAACTCTGACAAAGACATTGAGGAAGAAGCCCTGCGTGTCATAAAAAAGATGCCTCGCTGGACTCCGGCGCGCCTCAATGGCATACCCGTCCCCGCAAGTTATGTAATTCCTATCAGATTTAAATTGGAGTAGCGTTTGTAGAGGCCTGTGGATCGTATCCTGGCATAAAATATTTATTTCTGGATACGTCCTTTTCTCCTTTTCCGGCGTCTATCCAATAAAAACGGATATGACGGCATGTGCAAAAAAATGTTCTTTTTTCTCTTTGGCGCTATACATCGCCTTGGCCGCCGGGTTCGGTAAACCTGTTGAAACTGGCTTGGGTAGTCTTTTGAAACCGATTAACGAAAGCGCTGATCGTTATCTGCCGACTGCGATGCGGTCGCCCGGTTTTATAACGGCTTCCCGGATTGACACGCAGCCTGTGTTAACCGATCAGGCGGTCAAACAATCCAAACTCCCGACGCCGAGTTCCGGCGGAGGCGTCCCTAACCGGTCTGCGGCTGACTTCGGTTATCGTCCAAATAACGGGGGGCGCACTGTGTACACTTTTGTAGAAACGCCCCCGCAGTTTCCGGGCGGACTGCAAGCGTTGTTTAAATACCTGAGCGACCATATTAAATATCCCGAAAATTCCAGGGCCGGCGGAAGCGAGGGGACGGTCTTCGTCAATTTTACGGTGGACCGCATGGGCGCCCTTTCAGATTTCAAAGTAAAAAAAGGGGTGATGACGAAGGCGGTGATGGACACAGTTACTATAGCGGGGCAAACCGAAAAGAAAATAATTGAAGTGAGAAAAGCAGAGCGGGATATGGATATTGACGCCGAAGCCATACGGGTATTGAAAGCCATGCCAAACTGGCTACCGGGAAAACAATACGGCGTTCCGGTCGACGTTAGTTTTACGATTCCAATAAAATTTAAACTAGAGTAAGAAAAAATTGCACACTTAAATAATAGTCGCTAAATTTGAGTATAAAATAAAATTGTCGCCATTATGTCTATTACATTAAGCCGCGAAATGTCCGTTGAAGAAATTAATAAAATGCTAAAACGGCTACCCTCCGGGAAAAAGTTGAACGCAAAAAAATATGCAGGCGTTATAAAACTTTCCCAAGACCCGCTTGCCTATCAAAAGCAGATACGTGAAGCGTGGTGAATAAATTCTTTTGGATACGAATATGGAAACGATTATCATTACATTGAAACAGCCGGGTAAAGCGCAATTATTAATGAAACTATTAATATCTATGGATTTTGTCAGCGAAGTTGAATATATTGACCCTTTTATAAAAGGGAAGAAATTATTGCAATCGATTAATAAACTTGCGTCTTCAACCGACCTTGTGGAAATGACAGAAGAAGAGATTAACGCTGAAATCAAAGCTTATAGAAATGGTCAATAATCGCGTTGTTATTGATACCAATGTTTTTATTTCAGCATTAATTGGCCAATATAGTTATCCTTTTAAAATTTTTGATGAACTTATTTTATCCCCAAAAGATTTTTTTGAATCTTTTGAGATAATACTCTCTTAATCCTCCTCAAGCCAATAAAACTTTCTATTCTACGCCCTTTATTTCACCCGCTTGAAATCCAAATCCTGAAAATCGAAGCTGAAATCCGTCAGCGGGGAGATGGCGTTCATTTTCACGCCGTCGCCTTTGCCCGTATTGTCCAGCGTAAATTGCACAAAAGCGTCTGCGTCCATGCTGCGGTCGACCCATTTGACGACGTAGGTGTTGGCTCTATAATACAGCATTTGGCCATGCAGTTTAGGAGAGCGTTTGGATTCCAGCCAGGGCTGATTATTTTTCATGGAAACGGTGATATCGCCAAACCAGGGATCGTGGTAAACGCCCAGTAAAGGAGTTATGTCGGGTTTCGCGGTTGCGGATTTTTGTTGGGCGTCGACGTCCGCCCATATATCCGAAGTGATTTTCTTCTCATTCGCTTCGTTTTGCCGGACGCGGTCGAGCTGCTGCTGGATGCGATCGCCGCCGCTGACGCCGAGGTAGCTATCTTTGATGGTGTTGGTGATCGCGGTAAAGGCGGCGCCGGATTGTTGATTGGTCAACACTACGATCCCCAGTTTTAGTTCGGGGATTAACGTGACCTGGGTGACGATACCCGCCAGGCCGCCGGTGTGCGTGACCTGTTTATATCCTTTGACGTCCGACAGGAACCAGCCGAGGCCGTAACCTGCGAAATGGGTATTATAAGTAGTATTTCCCCGGACGGGAATAATGGTCTGCGGCGTCCACATTTCTTCGTGGACGTCATCGCTGAAGAGTTGGTTTTTCAGGTCTTCGCCGTATTTTCCGTTGTTCATTTGCATGATCAGCCATTTGGATATGTCCGTCAGGTTGGTGTAGATACCGCCGGCGGCGTTGGCGGTTTCGCTCCACTCAATGTCGATGGCTTGTACTTTTCCATTCACCGGGGCGTGGGGATCGATGATATTGGAGCGGTCTTTCAGGCGGGAGATGGAGGCCGCGCTCTGCGTCATGCCCAGCGGCACCATAATACGTTTTTCGATAAAATCTTCCCAGCTCATGCCCGAAGCGCGGACGACGACCTCGCCGGCGACGATATAGAGATTATTGTCGTAATCGTATTTTGTCCGGAAACTGGAAACGGGTTTCAAAAAACGCAGGTTGTGAATGATGTCCTGCTTGGTGAAGTTGCTGGAGTCGGGGAACATCATCAGGTCGCCCGCGCCGAGGCCGAGGCCGCTGCGGTGGGTAAGTAGATCCTTGATCGTAAATTCCTCGGTGACCCAGGGGTTGTACATTTTAAATTCGGGAATATAATCCGTTACTTTATCGTCCCATTTAATTTTCTTTTCGTCGACCAACATTCCTAAAGCCGCCGTAGTAAAAGATTTGCTGTTGGAGGCGATCCCAAACAGCGTATGCTCGTCTACTTTTTTGCCGCTTTTCAACGAACGGACGCCGTATCCTTTGGCATGTACGATCTTGCCATCTTTAATGACCATCACGGCGATGCCCGGCACGTCGAAGGCGGTCAGCGCTTTTTCCGTCAACGAGTCGATCTGGGCGGCGGTGATGACGGTTTGGGCGACGGGCGTTTGGAGCGCGAACGCAATGGCGAAGAAAGCGGAAAGGAAGAAGCTATTCATTGACAGACGGTTTAAAATCTACAAGGTCAAATATGCAATTATTATTGATAGTTGTGTACAATCGCTACACTTGCGCGAGTTGTATTATGTAAATAATATATATTAATCGCTTGCAAAAACAGTGGAGAGAATTTGTTGCAATTCTATACGGAGCGCTTTAAAGTTATTTGGTTTGGTGAGAAAATATTGCGCGCCAAATTCTTTTGTTAATTCTTTATCGCGGAGAATATTTGACGTGGTGAAAATGACAATGGGAATTTTGTTCAATTGAGTTTCTTTTTTGATTTGAGTTAGAAATTCAAAGCCGTTCATAACAGGCATGTTGAGGTCAAGGAAAATAATATCGGGTAAAGAGAAGCTGACTTTTAGTTGGTCGAGCGCTATTTTTCCATTTGTTGCGACGTCCAATTGCAGCGCTGGATTTATTAGTTCTATCGCGTCTGTAAATAAAAGTTGGTCGTCTTCATCATCGTCAATAAGAAATATATTATTCATGCCGTTGGTAAGTATATAGTGAATGTTGAACCTATATCGGAGCGTCCGTCTGCTGTGATAAAACCGTTGTGATTGCCAACAATTTTTTTGACGATAGCTAATCCAATACCTGTTCCTGAATATTCATTCTTGTGATGAAGCCGCTGAAAGAGTTCAAATATTTTAGTTACATATTCTTTTTCAAAACCAATACCATTGTCGGCAATTTTTATTTCGTGATACTCTTTTTGATGGTTGGCCGACGAATGCTCAATTTTTTTCCCTTTAACAATAGAAGAAGTAATTTTGATAAGCGGTTTAATTTCCGTTCGGCTGTATTTTATGGCATTGTCAAGGAGGTTAGTAAAAAGTTGAGAAAGTTGAATATGCCCTCCTTGTATGGTGGGTAGATCGTTGTATTCTATGGTGGCTTGTTTTTTGAGAATGCTCAGGTGAAGGTCGCTTATTGATTCTTCAACAATAGTATTTAAATCGCATGGTTCAAAAATGAGTTCAGACATATTAGCGCGGGAAAATTCAAGCAAAGAGTCAATCAGATTTTGCATCCGCTCGCTTGATTTAATGATACGGTTAAAATAATCTTGTGTTGCGCCTGAAAAGTTTTCTAATTCAAGAATACGTCCGCTATAGGTCTGAATTTTTCGCAATGGTTCTTTCAAATCATGGCTGGCAACATAACTGAAGGAGGCAAGTTCCGCATTGGTGTTTTCAAGGGCGATATTTTTTGTTTGTAGTTCGGCAGTGCGTTCTTTTACCTTTTCTTCTAAGTAAATTTTGATTTCTTCATTTTCTTTCTTCGCCGTAAGATCGGTTACAATGGCGCCAATAGTGGGCAATTGAGGATAAAGAGAGGTGAGAGAAATATAAACTGGAACAAGGTTGGCGGCTCCCATCAGATTGATTTCTCCTTTGCTTTGTCCGTTAAGAGCGGCGCTAAAAAGAAAATTAAAGGTTGCTATTGATTCAGGATGAAGAAATTCGCGCAGCGAAGTTCCGATTACTTTCTCATACGGTAAGCCAAGTAATTCATGAAAATATTTGTTGCTGTAAACAATCAATCCTTCTTCTGTAATATTGAGCGCTCCTTCGTTGAAATTTTCCACTAAAACCCGATAGGCATAATCCCCGCTTTGGAGCGTAAAAACCTCCGACTTGTTATTGCTCCTTAGGGCAAAAGCGTCTACCTCTCCCGCTTTAATGGCCTCGATCAGTTGTTCTGCATCGGCTAGCCGGTTTTCAAGTTCCTCAATTCTTTCAAGGTGATTGGCTTCCAATTGAGTTTCCATCATTTTTCTTTAAAGGTTATACTCAATCCTTTAATTACCTTTTCTGTATTGGCAAAAGTCCCTATCAAAATTTTTCTGGGCAGCGGCAAGCTTTTAATAAGGGAGGGGCTGAAAACAATTTGCTGCTCTGACGCCAGTTCAGGGTTTTTATACAGGTCAATGATTTCCAATTCAAAAGCGTCCTGCAAATGTTCGTCGCACAACTTTTTTATGTTTTCAATGGCTTCCATTGATTTCAAAGTCATGCCCGAAACATACAATTGCAGTACAATTTTATCTTCAACTTTTATTTTCAGTTTGTCTTCATCGTCCATTGAAAATTATTTTTTAGTAGTTAATGTGCGGATGTCTAAACCCACAAGAACACGTTCTTCATTGGAAAGGTCGCCAATAATCTTGCGAATGGGTTCCGGCACTTTTCTGACCAGGGTAGGGATGGCAAATATCTGGTCGCCTTCGGCAAGTTGCGGATTTATGAGCAGGTCAATGACTTCCAATGAATATTCCCCGTCCAGGCGCTCTTTGCAATACTTGGTAATATTCTTTAGCGCAAGGATAGATTTTGGCGTTTGCCCAGCAACATACAACCTCAATTCATACTTCAGTTCTTCTGCCATCAAATATTATTGTTTTTTAAACGCTTGTATAAAAATAAACGCGGTTATGATTTTTATAATCTATTCATAGTCGATAAATTAACAGCTAACAGCTATTCCCTTTTTATCCGCTCCGCTTGCGGCCTACATTTCAATTCCCTTATCCGTAATGATAAAATCGCTCACTTCATTGGAGTGGCCGGCGCCTCTTGATTTTACGATTGTTAAACTTCGCGTCTTGGCCGCTCCCCGTTCTGTGTTCCGTAATTTTATCCACGTGTCGGCGAGGGAAGTAATGGCGTCTTCTGAAAGGTCGTACACTTCATGGGCGCTGTCGTGTTTAAGCGAAGTAAAGAGCGCGCTTATTCCGTTCCCTTTCAGCATGTCTATCAATCGGACCAACATGGCGCGTACGTCGCTCGCTGAACCAATAGTGACTAAGCTGCTGATGGGGTCGATAATAACCGTAAGCGGTTTAAATTCCTTGATCAGCTTATGCAATAATAAAAGATGCATTTCAAGCCCCTGCAGGGATGGACGGGAAGAATGTATGTGGAGCAGTCCTGATTCAACATACTGCCCGATAGGTATATCCACCGAATGCATGTTGCGGATAAGTTGAGCAGGCGATTCTTCAAACGAAAAATAAAGCACGCGCTCTCCGCGCATGCAACTGCTCAAAGCAAAATAAGAGGCAAGAATGGTTTTTGCCGTTCCTGCCGATCCTGTTACCAGAGTACTGCCCCCTCTGAAAATTCCTTTGCCTTCAAATAATTCATCTAAGGCGGGAAGTCCCGTTGAAACGATTTCCGAGGAGACGCCATGCTCTAATTTGAGGGAAGTAATAGGCAACACTGAAATTCCATCTTCATCAATGAGGAAAGGATATTCGTTAGAACCGTGCATGGAGCCGCGGTATTTTACAATGCGTAACCTGCGCGTGGCAATCTGGTCGATAACGCGGAAGTCAAGAAGTATGACGCAATCAGAAACATATTCTTCCAATCCCTGTCGCGTAAGCGATTTTTCTCCTCTTTCTCCGGTGATGATAGCGGTGACGCCTTTATCTTTTAACCATTGAAATAACCTCCGCAACTCCGACCGCAATAATCCTGTATCGGTCAAGCCTCCAAATAAGGTTTCTATGGTGTCGAGCGCGATGCGCTTGGCGCCAATGACGTCAATGGCATAGTTGAGGCGAATAAACAATCCCTCTAGATCATATTCTCCTGTTTCTTCAATTTCAGATTGTTCAACGCGTACATAGTCTATCCGCAATTTTTTTTGCGCAATCAACTCGTCCAAATCAAACCCAAGCGACTTCACATTTTGTGAAAGGTCTTTAGCGCTTTCTTCAAAACTTATAAATACGCCCGGCTCGTTATGTTCCGTAATTCCCTTTACCAGAAACTGCATGGCCAGCAATGTTTTTCCGCAACCTGCGCTGCCGCAAATGAGGGTAGGCCTGCCTTTTGGAAAACCTCCGCCAGTTATTTCATCAAGCCCCTCAATGCCTGTTCGTGTTTTCGGAAAAATATACGCTGTGTTAGACTCCATCAGACAAAAGTAATACTTCTGCAATAAGAAAGAAAAAAATTCATAAAATATTAGCCGGGATCATTTTAAATCAAAAATACATTCCACTTTTACAGCTTAGGCCCTTTGATTTTTTTAAAGAAGCGGATCAGATCGCAAAAGCGATATGGAACACGGCCCGCGTATTCGCCTGCGTCTGCCCCTGCGCGAAATTCTGCGCTACCGGTAGCTGAACATTGAGTCCGACGGAAATCTTTTTGAAAGCGCATTCGACGCCCAACGAAGCGTTGAGCAGGTACCCGCCAGTTTGATCCACCGGCAGGCCGTTCAAGTAGTTGGCGGCGGAGTGTTCATAGATCATACCGGCATTAGGCGTCAGGATAATGGCGTCCACTTTTGCCCGGTAGAAGGCAAAACTATTCAGGTTGAAGCGGTTGCCAAAGCGGAAAGCGTCGGCGTTGACGGTATTGAGCTTATATTGCGCGGAACTGTTGACGCCGAAATCGTTCCAACGAATAGTATACGCGGCATTGAGCAGCACGTCGACGCTGCCGGTCCCCATTTGTGAATTAAAATCTCCGACATTGGACGCGGGATCCGCCAGGTCAACGTGGTATCTCCCCGCAGGCAGTGCGGAATTGATTGAAAGTGAGGATGACGTCTAAGCGGCGTTCTTCTGAAATCTGCGCTTCTTTGAAGTCATACCCTGCGCCATTGATGATGGATCTAAGGAAAGCGAGAAAAACTAATCTGGCGTGTCGTTCGAGGAAATCTCTATCTTTTTTAGCGTATTGCGCGCGCATGTATTCCTGAAACTTTAGGAGGACTTTTTGCATATCGAGGTTTCCATCAGGTTTGGAATAGGTTCAATAAGATTGGATTTCATTGACTTGTTTTAATAAAAATCCAGCGGTCATACTAATTGACAATTACTTCCCGGTATATGCAATTTTGAATGACGACGTCGTTATTGCGTTCGACAAATAGTCCATATAATACAGCCAGACTCATCGTTTTATCTAAACAAAATCGACCTCTGGTTATACGGTCATCATTTCTTTCTCTTTGGCTTCGACCAGCTTATCGACCTTTTCGCTGAACTGATTGGTGAGCGCCTGTACTTCTTCTTCTTTCTTTTTGCCCTGGTCTTCGGCGTAACCTCCTTTAACTTCTTTTTTGATCCCTTCCATGGCGTCGCGGCGCGCGCTGCGGACGCTTACTTTAGCGTCTTCGCCGACGGATTTACATTTTTTAGCCATGTCGCGGCGGCGTTCTTCGGTGAGCGGCGGGATAGAGAGGCGGATCAGCGAGCCGTCATTTTGCGGGGTCAGGCCCAGGTTGGCCTCAAAAATGGCTTTCTCGATGGCGCCGATGATTTTCTTTTCGTAGGGTTGGACAATGAGCGTGCGGGCGTCAGAGGCCGTCACCGTGGCTACCTGCGTGATGGGGGTCGGCGTTCCGTAATAAGGCACCATGACGCCGCTGATCATATTGGCGGAGGCTTTGCCCGCTTTTATTTTATTGAGTTCGTTTTGTAAATGTTCGACAGCGTGGTTCATAGACTCTTTTGCCAGGTCGATAAACAGATCAACTTCGGATTCCATACGGAAGTTTTTTTTATTTTGAAAGGATTGGAAAGCCGTCAACGACGCCGGCGCGTTTCTGAAAAGACAAAAACAGCAACAAAGGTAGAAAAACCTGTTACAAAAACAGCTACAATCTATAAGGGCGTTTGAAAAATCTGCGTCTACGCCGGGGCTAGCGGAACGGGACCGCCGCCTACGCGGTCGGCAATATATTCGTTGTTCTCGCACAACGGCGCCAACTCCTGCCGGATAAAACTCTCTACGTCCTCCGAAATATGGTCGGGATACAAAACGTGGAGATTGGGCCCCGCGTCGAGGGTGAAAAATACGGGCAGGCCGGTTTCGCTGCGAAAAGCGCGCACCCGTTCGATCATGGCGAGCGTGGCGGGAAGCAGCAACGTAAAAGAAGGAGAAGACGTCATCATCAGCGCGTGCAGCGTGAGCGCCTCGTCTTCGCAAATCTCGCCGAAGGTTTCGAGGTCGCCGGTTTCCAGCGCGTTCAGCAAAACGGTCATCCGCCGGCGGGCTTGCACGTAGCGATTTTCTGCATAGATGTTTCCTTCCATCAGACTGTGGCCCATCCGGCTGGAAACGCTTTTTTCTCTCCGGCCGGCGATCAGAATGGCGTCGCGGAAGGTGCGAAAGACCGGATGGATGGCGTCGGCAAAAGGCACGGCATATTCGTTGAAGGCGTTTCCGACGCCCGGCGTCTCGCCCCAAAGCGCCATTATGGGATAGACCGACCGGCAGGCGCTGCCCGAACCGAGGCGGGCGGTATAAGACGCTTTTTGAAAAAACGCCTTCTCACTGACGAGCGTCCCTAATAAAATGCGTTCGAGGCTGCACACGCAAAGCGCAAGAGCGCTCATGCTCGAAGCGGAAGAAGCGATCCCCGCCGAATGAGGGAAAGAATTTTTTGAATTGATCTCCAGTTCCAGCGCGCTCAGGAACGGGAAGAGTGGAAGCAAGTTCTCCAGGAAATTCAATTGTCTTAACCGGAACGGCTCGTTTTCCTGGTTATCGAAGCGAAAAAGCAGGGAGACGCCTGGAGATGGGTTTTTTTTAAGGACGTAGGATAAACGGGTTTCCGTGACCGCGTTCTGTAAAGTAAAACTAACGCTGGGATTACGCGGCAACTGGACGCCGTATTTCCCCCAATATTTAATCAGGGCAATGTTGGACGGGCTTTTCCAGGCGACTTGTCCGCTGGTCGGTAAATCTGGCAAAAAAGTCGACTCCGTTCGAAGAATATCCATAGGTAAATCCAAAAAAGCAAAACGCGAAAATACAAAATATATCGATAGCTATAACCCGGGGCGTCCGTCCATAAAAAAATAACGTTTGAAAACCGGGTTGCGGCTATATTTTGTAGCCGCCCGACGCGGCGGCGGGCGTTCGATTCAAAGATTAAAAGTTACCTTTGCAGGATGGTTTCGCAGAGACGCAAACGACGGACGTTATCCATTATTTCTAACGGCCCTAAACCTCCTCTTTAAGAAGCCGCTTTATTTACAGACCCGACGACTATGTTTTCTCCCGCTATTCGTACCGACCGCAGCGTTTTCATCGGAGGCGTTGCGTTGGCTTTTACCGGCGCTTTGCTTTTCTCGATGAAAGCCATCCAGATCAAATTAGCTTACCGGTATGGCGTGGACGCGCTTTCCCTGCTTGCTTTGCGTATGTTGTTCGCGCTTCCTTTTTACCTTGCTATCGCTTATTACGATCATCGACGCAATAAGTTGCAGGAAAAACTGACCGGCGCGGACTGGTCCGGCGGCGCCATTTTTGGCTTGTCCGGCTATTACGCCGCCAGTTTGTTGGATTTTATGGGCCTGCAATATATTACCGCCGGTTTGGAAAGACTCGTTCTGTTCGTTTACCCAACGCTGGTATTGGTTTTTTCCGCAATCTTATTCAAGACGAACATACAGCGCATTCATTACTGGGCGCTGGGCGCCACTTATTTGGGTATGGCGATCGCTTTAGGCGCGGATTTAAGAATGGGGGTACAACGAAATTTATGGCTGGGCGTTTTCCTGGTTTTCGCCAGCGCGGCCACTTATGCCGTTTATATGATCGGCAGCGGCCGGGTCATGGCAAAATTCGGCGTGGTCCGGTTTACCTGTTTCTCCATGATCGTCGCCACTTTGGCTATCGGCGCGCATGTGGGGATCGTTAAAGGTTTTGACAGCCTGTTACATTTCCCGCCGATCGTTTATCAGTATGGACTGCAATTAGCGATTTTTTCCACGGTCTTGCCTTCTTTCATGATCTCCACCGGTATCCGCCGGATTGGTTCCGACAATACTTCAATCATTGGAACGGTTGGTCCGGTGGCGACCATTATGTTTGCCTTTTATTTTTTAGGAGAATCTATTTATCTTCTACAGGTAGTCGGATCGCTCCTGGTGATTGGCGGGGTTTTGTTAATTGGGCTGAAAGGGAAAAGGTAAAATGAATGATAAATGATAAATGATGAAATGTATAACAGTTGTATGGTATGATAGACTCCATATTTTGCGTCTGGACGGACGGAAAAATGTGAATATTTTAATGAATTTGCTTTATTTTGTCCGCTCGATGAACGTTTTTCCAAACAGGTGAATGGAGATAATGAATAAAAGACGAGCCTGGAAATAGAAGAAAGGGCTTCAAGGTTCATATCTTTTTATTAGAGACCAATTAATAACAAGCTAACGGCTAACAGCTAATAGCTAACGGCTACTTATTTTTTATGAAAATAGCTATTTTAGATGGGGACGGCATTGGGCCGGAAGTGACGGCGCAGGCGGTCAAAGCGTTAAAAGCCGTCGCTCAGACGGGCGGGCCGCAGTTTGAGTTTCAGAAAGCGCTGGTTGGGGCGGTTGCGATCGATCATACCGGGTCGCCGCTGCCGGACGAAACGCTGGAACTCTGTCGCGCGTCCGACGCCATCCTGTTTGGGGCCATCGGAGATCCAAAATATGATAACGACCCGAAAGCGACGGTGCGGCCGGAACAAGGACTATTGAAACTGCGGAAAGAACTGGGGCTGTTTGCGAATATCCGGCCTGTCAAAGCGTACGACGCTTTGCTGCATATCTCGCCGCTCAAAGCGGATAATATTCGCGGGACGGATTTTGTCGTTTTCCGGGAGTTGACCGGCGGGATTTATTTCGGCGAGAAAAAGCGGAGCGCGGACGGGCAAACCGCGTCAGATCTGTGCGAATATCACGCTTTTGAGATTGAGCGGATCGCGTTGCAGGCGTTTAAATCGGCCCGGCTGCGCCGGAAAAAAGTAACATTGGTTGATAAAGCGAATGTATTGGAAAGTTCGCGGCTCTGGCGCTCGGTGGTGCAACGCATGGCGGAACAATTTTCCGATATAGAACTGGATTTTTTATTTGTGGATAACGCGGCCATGCAGATCATCCTGAACCCGAAACAATTCGACGTGATTTTGACCGAAAATATGTTCGGCGACATCATCAGCGACGAGGCCAGCGTCATTACCGGTTCGTTGGGTTTGTTGCCTTCGGCAAGCGTAGGCATTAAAAACGCCATGTTTGAACCCATTCACGGATCGTACCCGCAGGCTACGGGCAAGGATATTGCGAACCCAATGGCGGCCATCCTTTCTGCCGCTATGCTGTTGGATCATGTCGGGGCGCCCCGGGAAGGCGACCGGATGCGCGCAGCCGTCAATTCGCTGTTGTCAAAAGGGATTGTAACCAAAGATCTGAATGCAGACCGCTTTTACGGAACCAACGCCATTGGCGATCAGATTGCTTTGAGCTTATTAAGCGCATAAAAAATAATGGGGCGCCGGGAAGAGAAAATAAAAGGCCGTT
>JBBRMZ010000107.1:0-16270 GCA_038230555.1 Chitinophagales bacterium | reverse complement strand
ATGCTTCGGAAAAAAAGCCTTAATTTTGTCTAACGGAGGGAGTGGATGGTTCATATTATGTCAGTTTAGCGACACAAACATACGATGAATCGTCTTAACTCCCTCTTTTTCAAGCAACTATGAAAAGTGTATAGTAGTGTATGGGACAATTTTAATCCTAAATATGCTTTACATTTATCGGGCGGCAAGAAGCGCACACAGGCTCTGCCGGAGGGCAACCTGCCAGGAATACTGCCTCGGACGATCAGTCAATGGTCAAAATAAGGTTTGCCGGCTTTTTGTCCGACAAGCCTTATTCATTCGTTTACTGGGAGTCCGCTTATGCCTGAAAAAACTCGTCTACTCTGCGGCGGACGCCTGTTTTTTGGAATATGTTTTTTTCCAATAACGCTTCAATTCTCCCGATCTTTGATGCGCCTCAAAAGGCGTTAACATATCGACGCTGCTATGTAGCCGTTCGCGGTTATATATCTGAACTGCTTGTTTTACAGCGTCCCAAGCCTGGGCAATATTTGCGTATCTGGCTTCCAAAAATTCCTGTTTCATAATGCCAAAACCTGCTGAATAATCAATTCATTTCCCAGCGCCCCACGCTCCAACGACCGCTTTTGCTGATAAAATGCCTGCCGACTGTACCCAAGCAGCGAACAAAGCGGCTCAATACGCCGGCTCCGCTTTTGCCCCGTATTTAGAACTGCCTGGAACCATACTTTTTTTAAAAATCGACCCCCGTCTGCTCTGAACTTAACCGCAAAATCTCCTCCAGCAACTCGTTCTTTAACGATAATTGAGCTACCTGTTTCCTTAAAACTGAAATATCTAAAACCGGTTCTTCCAACTCCAAAACAGGCAAAACCGCCGTCGCGGAAACCGACCGATCTTCGTCCCCAAGCTCCAACGCAATCGCCTCTCCCGCTGATTCCTTTCGATATTTCCTGACCCAGGTCTGAATAATCTGCATCTTGACGCCGTGCTTTTTAGCTAAATGACTCAAGGTAAGGTAACTATTTAAATACTCCGAAACAATCTCATCCCGCTTCAAATGCGGCGCGCGCTTAAACATGATTTACATTTTTTGTGTAAACCTATTTTAGGACGAGACACCTTGAGTCATATATAAGCCCTATATAAGTCAGGTATCAGTCAGGTATCAGTCAGGTCTAACTGCCCCCTTAGATTGTACCCGGTCTGGGAAAAGCAAAACTAAAAGCTACCTTAAAAATGCAGTATTTATCATGGTTTATCGTTGGTTAACACAAAATGTAGCCCTGCATTTAACCGCTGTAAATGGTTTTTAACTCATTATTCGCATATATAGTTAAAAACATATTTTTTTATATTGTAATTCGATGCCGGACGTCTGATAGCTGACGGCTATCCCTATTCTTCAAAATATACTCTTTTCACCCGTTCGGAGACGCCGGTAAAAATTTCGTAAGGGATTGTTTCGCATGCAGTCGCCAATTCCTGAACGGGTACGCGCAGGCCAAATATTTCCACTTCCTCCCCTTCTACGGCTTCGGGGACGTCCGTCAGGTCGATCATACACATATCCATACAAACGTTTCCGACAATCGGAACTCTTTTACCATGCAGGCCAACGCTAAAACGTTCGTTCCCGGCAGCGCGCGGAAGTCCGTCGGCATAACCCGCGCTGATAGTCGCTATTCTCGTATGCGTTTTTGCCGTCCACCGGCGGCCATAACCGACGGTTTCGCCCGTTTTAACCAGCTTAATTTGTGAAATGGCCGCTTTAAAGGCGAGCGCGGCAACTAATGGCGTTGACGCTTTTGCATGCGCGGCAATGCCGTAAAGTCCGATACCCAGCCGGACCATATCAAACTGAAATTCCGGGAAACGGGCGATCCCGCCCGAATTCAGGATATGACGCAAAGGCCGATAACCCAGCGCGTTCGCAATGGGTTCGTACATTTCCATAAAAGACGCCGCCTGAAATCGGGTAAATACGTCATGTTCCGGGGCTTCGCTTGCAGCCTGGTGGGAAAAAATCGACGCTACCTTCAACTCTTTTGAAAGTAAAGGAAGCAAAGCGGCCAGATCGCCCGCTTCAAAACCAAGTCTCCGCATGCCGGTATCCAACTTCAAATGGATTTTATGGGACGGACTGCGCCCGTCAAAATCAAGCCAGCGCCGCAATAGCCCGACGCTATATATTTCAGGCTCCAAATCATATTGTACCATTTTATCAAACGCCGCAGCCTCTGGGTTCAAAACCATAATCGGAAGCCGGACGCCGGCCTCCCGGAGCTGCGCGCCTTCGTCGGAGTAAGCGACGGATAGATAATCCACTTTTTGAAACTCGAGGAGGCGGGCGATTTCGTCGGCTCCGTTCCCATAAGCGGAGGCTTTCACCATAACCATCATTTTAACGCCGGGTAGGATTAATTTTTTAAAAACCTGCAAATTATGCGTCAGCGCCGTCAGGTTAATTTCCAGCGCCGCCGTATGGTTCTTAAAAGAAAGCCGCTCGGCCAGCCGCTCAAAAGTAAAAGCCCGCGCCCCTTTCAGCAGGACGATCTCGTTGCTGAAAGTTTCGCCCCGGTTTATGGCGCTCAATAAACGTTCGGTATCTGGATAATAGCTTTGGCGAACATAATCCGGCAAATAGTTTTTTAAAACAGGGATTTGTAGTCCGATCCCGACAATGCGGTCAACTCCTTTCTCAACCAGCAGACGGCCAATTTCAGCATACAGCGTTATCGGCTGCACGCCGCTTTGCAGGACGTCCGACAGGATCACGGCGAGCGGTTTTCCAGCGCTTTGACATCGCGCAAAATCCAGAGCGATGGTCAGAGACGTCAGGTCGGAATTATAAGCGTCGTTGACGATCAGGCACCCCCGGACGCCGGTTTTTAATTCCAGGCGCATAGCGACCGGCTCTAGTTTTTCAAACATCGCCGGATCAGACGACGCGCCAAAGACGTCCAGCATAAATAACCTGCAAAGAATAGCGTTTTGGACGGACGCCGCGTCGGTAAAAGGAATGATCAGCGGCGCTAATTTTTGGTCTCTAAAAATGGTTTCTATCCTCGTCCGGGTTCCTTCCGAATGTATGTTTTCGACTTTTAGATCGGCGTTCTCGCTCGACGACCAACAAACAAGACGTCGGTGCGCATATTGTTCAGAGATGACCCGATGAACCAACGGATCGTCCTTACAGTAAAAAATAGTAGGAGTATGTTTAAAAAGGCGCAGTTTTTCCTTTAATTTTTGTTCTTGGCCTGCGAATCCGGCCGCGTGAGCGTCGCCGAGCATAGTAAAAATCCCATACTGGCAGTCAATGACCGGGGTAAGTTTTTCCATTTCGCCGGTTGTTGAAATACCGGCCTCAAATATTCCCCATTCTTCCGATCCGTCTATTTCCCAAACCGACAGGGGTACGCCAATCTGCGAGTTATAACTTTTAGGGCTGCGAACGACGCTTTTCCCCGCCGCATTCAGTAATTGGAACAGCCATTCTTTCACCACTGTTTTCCCGTTGCTGCCCGTCACGCCGGCGACTTTTAATACCGGGAAACGACGCCGGTGATGCGCCGCCAGTTTTTGTAAAGCCTCTACCGTGTCCCCAACCAGAGCGACGCAGGCGCTCGGCAAATCCAGTAAACGAATCTTTTCAGCGTCCGAAATGATAAAAGCCCGCACGCCACGATCAAAGGCGTCCCGAATAAAATCATGACCGTCCCTGCGGTCGCCGGAAATGGCAAAAAAAAGGGAAACGCCCGGAAAGATGATCCGGCGGCTATCGACCGATAATTTCTGAATATAGAGCGGTTCGCCGTTTTCGGACGACGCTATTATTCGTCCCGCTACAATAGAAACAATCTCTTCAATCGTATAGGCCATAGCGCGTTTATGATTAAAGGTCTGCGCCAATATCGCGGCGAAAATATTTTCCCTGGTAATTAATCTTTTCAGCGTTCATTATCGACTTTTTTGTCGCTTCCGCCGCGTTTTCCCCAAACGAAACCACCGCCATTACCCGCCCGCCGTTGGTCTGCGGTCTTTGACCGTCGCTTTTCATACCCGCGTGAAAAACCAGGCTGCCGTCGACGTCCTCTAAGCCGGTAATAACGTCTCCTTTTTTATATTCATCGGGATAACCGCCCGCCGCCAGCACAACGGCCGCCGCCGTCCGTTCGTCCTCTTCAAGGGTAATCCCGTTCAGCGTTCCCAGATGCATCGCCTGGAACAATTCAACGAGGTCGTTTTTTAACCGCGGCAGCACGACTTCCGTCTCAGGATCGCCCATCCTGCAATTATACTCGATCACGTATGGCTCGTTCTGTACGTTGATCAGACCAATAAAAATAAATCCTTTATAATCAATATTCCGCGCGGCCAGGCCCTGCACAGTTCGCCGGACAATGCGCAGATCCACTTTCTCCATCATTTTCGCGTCCGCAAACGGAACGGGCGAGACGGCGCCCATGCCGCCGGTATTCAGGCCGGTATCTTTTTCTCCGATCCGTTTGTAATCTTTAGCGACGGGAAATATCTTATAATCTTTTCCATCTGTCAGCACAAATACCGAAAACTCGATCCCTTTTAAAAACGTTTCAATGACTACGGTAGCGCTCGCCTGCCCAAACTTTCCGTCCAACATTTTCTGAAGTTCTTCTTTTGCCGTTTCGAGGTCGTCGAGGATCAGCACGCCTTTACCGGCGGCAAGGCCGTCGGCTTTCAAAACATAGGGCGGGCGCGTCGTTTTCAAAAAATCCACGCCCGTCTCCCAGTCGTCGATTTTTTTATAGGATGCGGTAGGAATATCAAATTCCATCATAAATTGTTTCGAGTAGGATTTGCTGCCTTCCAGTTGAGCGCCCTGCGCGGAAGGCCCGACGACTGCCACCAGGCGTAGCCGCGCGTCGTTCTTAAAAAAATCCGCGATCCCTTTGACCAGCGGCTCTTCCGGCCCAACGACGACCATTTCAATATGGCTTTCAAGTACCAGCTTTTTGACAGCCTCAAAGTCGCAAGGGTCAATCGCGACATTGGTTCCCAGCTCTGCGGTCCCGGAGTTGCCGGGCGCAATAAATAACCGGCTGCACAGCGGACTTTGATGAATTTTCCAGGCAAAAGCATGTTCCCTGCCGCCGGAACCCAGGATTAAAATAGCGCTCATAAGAAAAGCAATAGCGTATGGATAAAAATAAACGGACAAAAAGCGGCGCGAAGGTAAGCAGTTTGGCGCGAAATCAGCCGGCAAATCAACTGCGAAAATAATATTAGGGCCGCTGATTAGCGCTGAAAAAGCAGGGAAGCCATGCGAAAAAGCCAGCCCGAAATAAATAAGGCCAGAACCAAGAGGATCAAAATATAAGCGGCGGGAGAAACGGCAAGCCAGGGTTCCCGCTTTCGGCGTTCGTATTCAATGTCCTCCAGCGTGGCGTCGTGAAAAGACTCTTCCGGCGGCGTTTGCCGGTCCAGACGCTCGATCAGTTCCAGCGCTTCATCTGCCTGTTCCTGCCGGACAAAGAGTCGGATATTTCCGTAACCAAAAGGAGTCAATTGAGCGGTGTAAGAGTGGGTAATAAAACATTGAAATCCGGCGGCGCGGAGTTGCGCGACATACAAATAAGCTTCCGGTTCGAAGGTAAATGTTTTAACCATGGCGGTCCGGACGTCGCTCCACTCTTTGGTATTAAAACTATAATCTATAGAATCTGACATTTTTCCGTCGCTTGATTAGGGTTTTGTTGATCTGCCTATCGGCCAAACATAAACTGGAGTTAAAACATTCCCTGGAAATAGGTTGTTCATCATTTCCTGCCCGGTATGCTGAACAAAATAAGAATCTTTGGCGAGCGTTAAGGGAAAAAGCGCGCTCAAAGCTAATAAATAATAAAATAATTATTTTGCAATTTTCAATCCTGCAAAAACCGGTTTTGCTATTAATCCGTTTTTTGCAGATTGCGGACAAGCGCCCTGAAGCGTCTGCTTATATTATTTTCCATACACCCGGCCATATTAACGTATCCTTCCGGACGCCGTTTTAATTATTTTTTACCTTTAACTAAATATACTAATCGCAATGAAAATCCTTTCAAAAAAATCCATCCTTTTCCTGACCGTTTGCGGAGGCGTCGCTTTGACGTCCTGGGCTTGTAAGACCGTAACAAATGTGGTAGATTCTGCCGTTCCCCTGTCTACGGACGCCGCTATGGGTTTGCAGACGGCCAACGAGATTTCTGCCAATCCCGCCCAATACCCATTATTGCCCGAAAGAGGGAACGAACAAATTTACGGCTACGTTCGCGGAATCGCTAATAATATTTTGAACTCCGGCGCGGTAGAACATAAAGCCGATTTTCCGTGGCAAATAAAGATCATCAACGATCCAAAAACGCTGAACGCGTTTTGCACGCCCGGCGGCTATATTTATGTGTATTCCGGTTTGATCAAATACCTCGACTCTGAAGATCAGCTAGCGGGCGTTATGGGTCATGAAATGGGCCACGCCGACAAACGGCATTCTACCAATCAAATGATCGAAACGTACGGTTTGCAGGCGGTCGTATCGGTGGTCGGCAATGCGCTGGCGTCTAAGCAAAGCAGCGCGACCGCGCAACAGGCGGTGCTAACCGGCGCGCAGGTATTGACCGCGCTGGGTACTTTGCGCTTCAGCCGCGCCCACGAGACTGAAGCAGACAATCAATCGGTCAAATATTTGTGCAACACGCCGTATAACGCCGCAGGCGCGGCGGGTTTTTTCCAAAAGCTCGGTAATGCCGGCTCGCCGCCCGAATTTTTAAGCACGCATCCCAGTCCAAGCAACCGGGTGGAAAATATAATGGCGCAGGCTCAACAAAAATCGTGTAGCGGAGGGACCCGTAATACAGATCAGTACACGCGCATGAAAAATTTGCTTCGTTAAATAATTAAATGGGTCAATTTAGTTAAATAATAGCGTTCATAGAAAGCCTTTATTTAATATTCTGTATGGAACAAAGGCTTTGTCTTTCATTTTTGCTAAAATAACGCCGTATTCTTCCTTATTTATACCGCTTCCTCTTACCTGCCTGCTTTTCTAAATGGAACGCTCTTATAAATGAATATTAAATTATTTGCTTTTTATTTTGTATATTCGGAATATGGAACTATATTTGTTCTTGAAATGGTAAAATATAATATACATTAGATTTTTTTGTAAACTTTAACTGCTATCATCCTTAATTTTCAGGATTTTTTAAGAAGCATTGTTAAATCGAAAGTATATTTGCCGCGTTTTATTCTATAAATTTTCCCGATGTATCGTTCTGATCTTTCTTCCAACCGAGCTACTTTCGACGCCTTGATGCGGTGTTATCGGGAAGGGAAGTGCGATCTGTCCGAGAAAAACTTTATCGATCAGCTTCTCCTTTCGTTTAACGAAGAAAAAATACCGGAAAACACGTTCGAATGGGACGCTTTTGAAGAATCCGTCTGGCAAAAAATACAAACCGACGTTTCTATGCGTCGGTCTTATACCCGTTTTCTAACGCCCCCCGTTTCTTTCTGGGATTCGTCTTATTTCAGAATTTCTGCGGCCGCCTCTCTGGCGCTTTGCCTTGGATACGGTCTTTTCCTTTTTAACGGTCATACCGCCGATCCTTCATTGGGCGCCGCTTCAGTCGTTAAAGAAGACGCGCCAAAGGAAATGGTCAACACGTCTTCGCAAACCCTTAACCTGACGCTGGAAGACGGCACCAGCATCGATCTGAAACCCAACGCAAAAATTACTTATCCCGCTCATTTCGATTCCTCCAGCCGCCAGGTCTCGCTTGTCGGGGAAGCATATTTTGAAGTTACGCCCAATCCGAAAAGACCTTTTTTCATTACTACAGGCGACGTAGCCACCAAAGTGGTCGGAACGTCTTTCAGCATTGTTAACCAGCCGGAACTTAATAAAGTAGAGGTGGTCGTTCACTCCGGCAAAGTTTCTGTATTTAAGAAAACTTTTGCCAAAGAGAATTTAATGACCGATACCGCAACGTCGATTGTCCTGACGCCCAATCATAAAGTTACTTATTTTGCCCAGTCGGATTATTTTTTAACGGGACTGGTCGAGCAGCCGCGTCTGCTGACCACCGTTCAACGCGTGTCCCATGAAAGTAAGACGATCTCTTTTATTTACGACGATACGCCGCTTGGCTCCGTCGTTCAGAACCTGGAGCGCGCTTACGGGGTTCATATAACCCTCGAAAACGAAGACCTGTCGAATTGCCCGCTTACTGCAGACCTGTCCGGTCAGTCGTTTTCTAATAAATTAGAACTGATCTGCCGCTCTATCAACGCAAAATATAGCGTGAACGGCGCTTATGTGACCATCTCCGGTCATGGTTGCCGGTAAGAAATACGTTAAAATTCAAACCTATTATTGTGAAGTTCGTACACAGTACTACAAATTACGTACTTGGTACCATTGCCCATGCCAAACTTTTTACTCCGAGCTTTGGGGATCGCCTGTTTTATTTCCATATTTTTCCCTGGCGTTTCTTCCGCTCAGCATACCGGTCATAAAAGCGTCACGCTCCAGTTAGACAGCGTCCCGCTGAAAACTGCCCTGGCGCAAATGGAGCGCCAGGCGGGCGTAAAATTTGTATATAGCTCAAAAGCCATCCAGGCCCAGCGTCGCGTTTCTCTTAGCCTCAACCACCGTCCCGTCATGGAAGCCCTCGACGCGCTGCTCGGCCCTTTAGATGTCGGCTACTCTGTTATCGCCGGCCAGATTGCCCTTCGTTATGAAGACCCTTCGGCAAACGCCACCCCGCTCAACGTGGCGACCGCCGTTCTCGAAGGGGTCGTTATGGACGAAAAAGGCGAGTCTCTGGCCGGCGTGCGCGTTTCCGTCAAAAGATCTTCCCGGGGCGTTTTTACCGACCTGGACGGGAAATACGAGATTGCGGTCGCTCCGCACGAAGTAGCCGTCTTTTCCTATGTCGGCTATCAGACCCGCGAGATCAGGGCCGGGAAAAGGGCTAAACTAAACGTCACTTTAACAGAAACGCCGTCTTTTCTTACCGAACTGTCCGTCGTAGGCGCCCGATCTACCATACAACGCATCAACACCGAACGCAGCGTTCCCCTGGACGTCGTTACCGCCAATGATATTCAGGCTTCGGGCCAAACCGATCTGGCGCAGGCACTTCAATATGCGTCGCCCAGTTTCAATTCTTCCAAATACGGGATCAATAATATGGCGTCTTTTGTAGATCCGGCCACTTTGCGCGGGTTGGGTCCCGACCAGTTATTGGTCTTGGTCAACGGAAAAAGAAGACACCCCTCCTCGTTGCTGAATCTCAATAATACCGTTGGCCGCGGGACGGTTTCCACCGACCTGAACGTGATACCCTCCGCTGCGATTGAGCGAATTGAGATACTGCGCGACGGCGCTTCCGCTCAGTACGGTTCGGACGCTATTGCCGGAATTATTAACATCGTTTTGAAAAAGAGAGCGTCGGAGCTTTCGGCAAAAGTACAGACGGGCATTACGGCAGCCGGCGACGGGCTTACCGAACAGGCCGCTCTTTTCGCAGGCGTCCCTGTTGGCCGGAACGGCGGATTTTTTGACCTTACGCTAAACTATCAACGGCAGGATTCCACCAACCGGGCGGGCGCTTATACCGGTATTGTGTACGACGACCATAAAAATCCTGTTCGCGACGATTCGATGGTCGCCGTAAGGCGCTTCAACCGCAACGCCGCCGTTTACGGAACCGCTCAGTCTAAGACGTCTTCCGCTTTTTTCAATGCGGAAATCCCCGTTTACGATCACTGGTCGTTTTATACTTTCGGCGGAGCGTCCGTGAAAGACATATTGGCTTACGGTTTTTATCGTTATCCTTCGGACCCCCGGAACAGTAATTTGAAGTTATACCCCGATGGTTATCTCCCCGAATTTCCGGCGCGGCTGACCGATTATTCCCTGGTTGGCGGGTTTCGCCGGAGAGTGGATAAAGAATGGAACGCCGATCTGAGCATTTCAACAGGCGCCAACTCGTTCAACGGTTCGGCCATCCACACCGTTAACGCCTCTCAGCCGGACAGTTTGCAAACTTCTTTCGACGTCGGCGGAACTACTTTCCGGCAAACGGTGTCCAACCTGAATTTCTCCAGAAATTTCTCCGGCCTCTTCAATACGCAGACGTTTAGCTTTTCGCTGGGTTCCGAGGTTCGGGTAGAAAATTATACCATTCGCGAAGGCGAGCCTAATTCTTATTCGAACGGACAGGCAATGAACAGTCCGCAGGTTAAGTTGGGCGGCGCCAACGGCAGGCCGGGTTTTACTCCCTCTAACGCTTTAGACCGGTACAGGACCAACGCGGGCGTCTATATGGACTTGGAAAGCGACGTGACGGCAAAGATCCTCGCCGCCGCCGCGCTTCGGATGGAACGGTACAGCGATTTTGGCGATAACTTGTCCGCTAAACTGTCGGGACGCTACAAAATATCCGATCGGTATGCCGTTCGCGCTTCTTTTAACTCAGGATTCCGGGCGCCGTCCCTACAGCAATTATATTACAGCCAGGTGCAGTATCAATTCTTTTCCGTCAACGGCGTCACCCAGTTGCGCCAGGTATTAATTTTGCGCAACGACGACCCAACCCTCCGGCTCTTAGGGGTCGACCCGCTGAAACCGGAAAATTCGCTGCATTTCAACGCCGGATTTACCGCGCGGATCGACGGTAAAAGCGCGTTCACCATTGACGGCTACCTCATCAATATCCGGAACCGAATCGCGTTATCCGCCCGTCTGGATACTTCTTTCCCAGTAATTAAGCAATTGTTGTTGGACGCCCATATTACCGATCTCCAGTTTTTTTCCAACGCCGTCGATACGCGTACCACCGGCTGCGACGTCGTTTTCACCAGGAAAGAAAAATGGGGGCTGGAAGGAGAAAATTTTATGTCTGTCAGCGCGGCGCTCAATATGAACCAGACGAATATCATTGGGAAAGTAAGAACTCCGGCCGCGATTGAAGAAGTCGGCGCCGCTCAATTATTGGACCGGGTTAGCCGCGGACTCATCGAAGTTGCGCAACCTGCCAGCAAACTGATCTTTACTTTTCAATATCATCATCAGAACTGGGATTTTCTGGCCCGGAATACCCGGTTCGGTTCGGTGATCTACCAGGACAACGATCCGCGTTTTGATCAAACTTTTTCCGCTAAAATGGTCACCGACGCCGTCCTTACCTACGGATTCGGACCGCATATTTCGGCTTCCGTCGGCGGCAACAATATTTTCAATATCTATCCCGATAAAATACTCTTTTCCAGCCAGACCAGCGACGGACAAATTCCCTATTCAAGAAACACCACCCAGTTCGGCTTCAACGGCGCCTTTTATTACGCCGGACTTCAGGCGCATTTTTGATTTTTACTTTTAGCTATGAATCGTTAGTTACGCAGCTTTTTATTATGTCAGTCTCAAGGCTATTCAACCAGCCCCCTGCCCTCTTTCTGAATTTTTCCCTCTTCTTTCAGTTTTCTCATCAGCTTATCCAAGATACCGTTTACAAATTCCCTGCTCTTTTCGGTGCTGTATTCCTTGGAGATATCGACGTATTCATTGATGGTCACTTTGGTCGGGATGGTCGGAAAAGCGGTCAATTCCGTGGACGCCATCTTCAACAGGATCATGTCAATGGCCGCCACGCGTTCGGCGTCCCAGTTTTCCAGCAGCGGATTGATATCCGCAAAGGTGGCGTCATTGTTTTTGTACGTGGACGCGATTAGTTCTGACCCAAAGTGAAGCGTCTCGCGGTCTTCCTCGCCGTATTCGTCCACCAGTTCGTTCGTCAGCGGAAGCGCTTTAATGGTTTTCTTCACCGCCCCCACGATGAGCGATTCGTCGTCGATCCAGGAAGGGAAATAATCTTCCAACCATTCCGTAAACCCTTCGTTCTTAATGATCCGTTTGAATAGTTCAAGTACAATGGCCGGATGAGATGCGTCCGGTTTTAGCAGGTATTCGGCGTAAGCGTCCGTTTTAGCAAATTCTGTATAAAGCGACCGCGTATTTTCAGGATCGATCCGCGACGCGATTAAATGTTTTTTTATAGCTTTCTGGTATTTTTCCGCGCCAGCCAGGCTCTGCACGGTTTCGTTTTGAAATAATTTTGGGGTAAATCGTTTGTCTTCCTCCGTTGGTCTCAATTTAGCTTTCCTGGTTTCGGCGTCCTTAACCGAATACCGTGCAACTTCCACAATCTGGCATAAACAGACCAGGTATAATTCGCGCGTTTTTAAGCCGTAGCTTTCGTATCGCCGTACCAGGTCGACCAACCCGAGGCGCTCGTCCTTGCCCGCCGCATACAGTAATTGCATGACTTTTATCCGTACGTTTCTTCTGCTCAACATGGCGATCTTCAATTATATCAGTTAAGCCTGCAAAGTAAAGATAATTTTACGAGCCCTTTTCAGCTAAAAACGGCGACGTCCTCTAAGGAATCGCTATTTATCGCCGGAAAAATTAAAAGACGTCCATAATTCAATCATCCGCATTTCAATTTATTAAAATAAATACGTTTTTTGTTAATTTTAATAGTTGATAATTTGTTCAATGATTAGCCATATATCATTTTCCTTTCTTCATTAAATTTTCCAAAATGAAAAATCTTCTACGCTTATTCATCGCCGGTTTCTTTTGTTTGTATGCCGTTCATTCGGACGCCGTTATTCGGAGTTATACTCCGCCGGCTCCTATAACAGCTAACAGAATGGTTATGCATCCGGCTATTCATTTTCATTTAACTCCCCATGCTAAAAGCGAGAAAAAAGCCTTCCGACAAAAATTAAAAGAGTCGGCAAAAGGAATCGCAAAAGGTGTGGGGATTGCTTTATTAGTTATTCTTGCCTTAAGTGTTTTATTAGGAATTATAGCGCTACTTTATGTGATTTTAAGTCCGAAATAGAAGCTGAATAAAAAAGATTTATTTTTTGGATGGCTGACGGCTAAAAGCTAACCGCTTTAAATAATCTTTAACCAAAAACCCGCGTCTAATATAAATCTGAAAAGCGCAGCATTACGTTACTATCAGGAAACGCCTATTATCGTTCACCATTAAAAATACCGCTATTATGTATTTACTCAAACAAACGCTGTTGTTTTGTTTCCTTACGCTCGCCGCCGGTCGCGCCGGCGCCGTGATTGCGCATCCCGCGCTCGCGGGCGGCGCTCATGCAGCCGGAACGGCACAAATTACCGCCAACGGCCATACCGCAGTTTTGAACGCTTTCGCAACTAAAAAAACCTTCCGCCAGCGCCTGAGCGATAGAGTCAGACGTTTCTACGGCGGTAATCGCATCGGCGGCCTGCTCATTTTAGGTTTTGTTTTCCTCCTGGCGGGCGCCATCATCCTGACCGCCGGCCTGACGTCCGGCAACTCTGGCGCCCTGGGCTACGGAGCCGTTTTTGCAGGGATCGGCCTTCTAATTATTCTGGTATTAGCCGGCAATCGTCGCGGCGGTGGCGGCGGAGGGGTCTACAGACGCCGTTTCTGATTTATAAGCGCCCGCCGATTCAAAAGACAAGAATTATGGTCATAAAAGAAGCCCCTGGCGAGATCGCCGGGGGCTTCTGTATTTATACGAGCCTGCATCTTAATGGTCTAAAAGAAAGAATACCGCAAGCCCAACTGCATTTGCCAAACGTCGCCAAGTTGGTTACCCTGCGTCACATTAGAGGTCAACAAATTTCCGTTAACGTCCGTGCGCAAAGCGTAAGTGGGCGCCGATGGTTTTCCATTGGCGTCTTTAGTAAAACCTTTAAATAATAAAGGCGCGGTCGTGGTCGGGAAATTAGATACGCCCCAGGAGTGGTTGATCAAATTACCAAAATTGTAAATATCCACGCGCGCCTGCAACCCATGCGATTTCTGACCTATTTTAATTCTGAAATCGTGCGAAGCCGCTAAATCAAGCGTAGTCAGAAAAGGTAATAGAGCGCCGTTGCGGGTAGCATATTGACCTCTGTGCGTATTTAAATAATTGTCGTTACTTAAAAACTGATTAAAAGCGTCGACCTGTTGTTGTGGCGTGAAAGTATTAGCGCCCACTTTATTGGCTACAAATGTCAGTTGAGAAGCGTCCCTCGGAATCCACATCAAATCGTTGCTCGCAATACCGTCGCCATTAATATCTCCGCTGACATAATAAGAAGCCCTGCCCTGATTTCCGCTTTGCAGGAACATAGAGATTTTGGTTACGCCTGCAGCCCAGGGTAGCGCGTAGGTAATCGCGCCAATAAAACGGTTCGCCTGGTCAAAATCAGAATAGGCCAGGTCGGGTAAATTATTGCCATTAACGCTGTAATTTCCGGTCCAAGACGAAGCGGCTATAGAACCCCCGGTAATAATATCTTTCGCTTCTCCTCTTGTATAAGCCAGCATGGCATACCATCCGCGTGAAAACTGTTTTTCCAGTTTAGCGGTCAGGGCGTAAGAATATCCCTGATCGGTATTGTTCAACAGAATGGCGTTGGTAATTTTGCTGACTACCCGGTCGCTGGCGGCGCTGCCGGTTATTAGCGAAGGAAAATACGGACGATTATCGTCGCCGCTGTACGAACCGGTAGGAAGTACCTGGTCGATATTTAGGTAATTGATCTGATTGATGTTTTTGCTATACAATCCTTCCAGCGTTCCGACAACGCCCCAAATTAACTTCTTATCTATCGCTAAATTTGCTCTAAACAATTGCGGGAATTTGAAATTCGGATCGGTGCTGGCAATATTGTAAGTAGCTGGAGTAGTGGCGTTAGCCGGAACATAAGCGGTCGGATCCGGGCTGAACGGATAGGCTTTGGTGTTAGTCACAAAAGTAGAACCCGTCAGGATACCGTTGTTGCTAACCTGGTTTGACAACCATACATACGGAGGACGGCCCGAGAAAACGCCAACCCCGCCGCGAATCTGTAAACTTCTGTCGCCCAGCACGTCGTAGTTGAAACCAACGCGCGGTGAAAACAACGTTTGCGCGTCCGGCAACTGGCCGGTGCTTGTTTTAACTGGGTTGCCAACGCCGTCAATAAAGTTGAAGTTTACTACTTCCGAATTCGTTAAAGCCGTTTGCTGGAAAGCGGGACGATCCACGCGCAAACCAACCGTCAAACGCAAACGGTCTTTTGCCAAAAGGATTTCATCCTGTAAATAAAGACTTGGCTGAGCGACTTTCGTAATGGCCAGCGGAATCGCGTGTCCCGGGAGCGCCGAATAGCCCAATTGGTAGCGGGGGATCTGAGTGCTGTCTTTAGTTCCATTCAAATAAGCGTTAGCCGATTTAAAGAAATCTGCAAAAGAGTTATAGATAAATTGCCCGTAGTAATAAGGCGTAAAACCATTGCTGAATTTAAAGGATTCAATCGCGACTCCTGCGGTAATGGTATGCGCGCCCTGGTAAAAGGTAACGTCGTCTTTCGCCTGATAAGTGTCTGTTTTTAACAGGTTGTTCGGCGTAAACGGTTCGTAGCCAAAAGAAGTAGCGTTGGTTCCCCCCTGTAATATATCCACCAATGGGAAAATACCGCCTGTGCTTCCGCGAACGTCGCGGTTGGCCGTATAACCAAATTGTAAGGTATTGGCAAATTTACTTCCAAAAACGCTGTTTACTTCGGCAATGGCGGAATAAATATCGTTGTTGATGATGTAGTTGGTCGCCTGGAAACTTTGAGAGTTTACGCTGTTAAAACGGGCGCCGGAAAGCGTGCCGGAACTGCTCGCGCCGACGTCCCTTTTAGAGTTCAGGTAATTGAAACGGATGGAAGCGCGGTGCGACTGGTTATTGCTCTGGAAAATATTCCAGTCAAGTTTAGCCAAGCCTTTATCGCTGACCGTTCCAAGGGTATAATTTTCAAAAGCGCCCGGGTTATAATTGAATTTGCTGATCAAAAACGCTTGTAACATATCCAAAGAATCGCCTGAAACCCTCGATTGCGGCACGCTTGGATCCAGCCCCGATCTTTTGGCAAAATAAGAAGTAGCAGGATCGGTTCTTCTTTCTCCTTCGTAATTAATAAAGAAAAAGAGCTTGTCTTTAATGATCGGTCCGCCCAGGCTGGCGCCAAATTGTTTAACGTCAAAATTTTGAACGTTCACCGCTGTCTGATCCGCTTTTGTGCCGACTAAACTTTGCGTCCTCGTATTATAAAATACAGAGCCTGCAAAGGTATTCGTGCCGGAGCGAGTCACCGCGTTGATGCTGCCGCCTACAAAACCGCCTTGCCGAACGTCGTACGGCGCGATGGCCACCTGCACTTCGTCGATCGCGT
>JBBRMZ010000106.1:0-16306 GCA_038230555.1 Chitinophagales bacterium | reverse complement strand
GCGTGACTCGAACCCTGGCGATAACCCTGTTCTAATTCCGCAAGCGCGGCGTCGCTAAAAGTAACGAATAACTTCCTTCCCATAAATACTGAATTTACGCGAAGATAAATATTATTAATTTATTCTGTACCTTTACTTAGCTTAATATTTAAATAATATTAGAGTTATAATTTTTTATCTTAAAGAGCGTGAAATAGAAAATTCATACATTTTTGGTTAGTTTTAGGTTTGAGACAAACTTTCAAGTTTCTCATACTATTCCCTGCCGGAATTTAAACCGGTGGGTTTTTTTGTAAGAATCATTTTTTGGATTGCCTTATCGATATTTCTTCAAAAAAATTAGTGTTAAAATAGAAGATATGTTATATTTTTATTTTTGTATCTACTGAACATCGACCTTTGCCTTTTAAGGCGCCCAAATTATAAATGAAAACATTAACAATTTGGTAATGATTATCTTTGGGAACCTTAGCAAATTATAACTTGTTTTGCAGTTAAAATACAGTATTTAATGAAAAGAAATGTTGAGATAGTGGTTATTTCCGACGTACATTTAGGATCGTATGGCTGTCAGGCTAATTTTTTATTGGATTATCTTAAAGGAATTAAGCCGGAAGTGTTGATATTGAACGGAGATTTTTTTGATATCTGGCAGTTTAAAAAAAGTTACTTTCCAATCGAACACGCGCAGATTATTCAAAAACTAATCAAGTTTGCCGCCCACGGCTGTAAAATATATTACCTCACTGGCAATCACGACGACGCCTTGCGCCGGTATGCAGATTTTAATACCGGTATGTTTCATTTAAGGAATCAACTGGAATTACAATTAGACGGTAAACGCTATTGGTTCTTTCATGGAGATGTTTTTGACAGTTCCATTCACTTTTCACCTTCTATTGCTAAATTAGGAGCGGCCAGTTATGACTGGCTAATTTGGCTCAACAGAAGCATTAACCTCGTACGTGAAAAAATGGGATTGAAACCGTCGTCATTTTCTAAAAAAATAAAATCCAATATTAAGAATGCCGTCAAATTTGTAAACGATTTTGAGCAAAAAGCCATTAACCTGGCGGCTCAGAAAGGATTTGACTATGTAGTATGCGGTCATATACACGATCCTAAAATCCAGGAATTTGAAACCCCCCATGGCAGGATCACTTATTTAAATTCCGGCGATTGGGTAGAGAGTCTTACGGCGCTGGAATATAATAATGGGAAATGGAGGCTCCATAAGCATGAAGATTTCGATTATAATATTGTTAGTCCACGTCTTAAAGTGTCTGACAGTAGCGTAATGAATATTTTAGAGCTTTCCTCCACCCTAAAAAATAAAAATATGACAGACCCATCTTTTAATAAAAACGGAGTTTAAGCGGCGCATTACTTGTAATACCTACTAAGGCTTTGGAGAAATAATTAATGATTTAATAATATAGCGCTCCGGGTCTATTCAGCATATAAAAAATACCTTTGGGATTTAATCAAAGTCCCGTCAAGGGAAGTTGAATGTTAAAAACCGCTTTTACAATTTAATTTCCTTTCATGTTAGGCGCCGAGTTTTCTGGATTAAGTACGGGTCTTTTTGTATTGTTCCTATTCTGCATTGCCGTCATTTTTATTTTTGAATTTATTAACGGATTCCATGACACCGCTAACGCGGTCGCCACCGTTATTTACACTAAGAGCCTGAAACCCATTCATGCCGTCATGTGGTCGGGAATGTGGAATTTTCTGGGCGTTTTTTTTAGTAGTTGGTTTGTAGGGCTAGCCATCGCCAATAAAATTGCGAACTTACTTCCCGTGGAAGCGCTTATGGGGCAGGGCATTACGCACAGCGCCGCAATGGTCCTGGCCGTGATCGTTGCCTCCATTATTTGGAATTTAGGAACCTGGTATTTAGGTCTTCCCTGTTCTAGTTCTCATACTTTAATCGGGTCAATCCTGGGCGTCGGGTTAGTTTATTCTACTTTACCTGAAAATGTAGAGAAAGTAGGCGTAAATTGGGCAGATGCAAGGAGTATCGGAGAGTCGTTGCTTTTCTCTCCGTTAATTGGTTTCACATTAGCAATTACAATGATGTTTATTCTTAGGGCCGTTGTGCAAGGGAAAAAGCTTTTCAAAGCGCCGCCGCCTGATTCTTCTCCGCCACTCTGGATCCGCGCTATATTAATTACTACTTGTACGTTGGTCAGTTTTTTTCACGGTCAAAATGACGGCCAAAAAGGGGTGGGTCTGCTGTTAATCGTTTTAATGACTTTTGCACCGTTAAATTATGCTTTAAGTCCAACTTTTGATAAGGGTCAGGCCATAAATTCCCTGAATATAATCGAAAAATACTTACCTGCCGCCGATACTTTACAATATTCTACCCCTAAAGAAATCCGTAAAGCCATAGAAACGATTCAGGCGCTCAAACAAGATATTGAAATAAATAATTTCGATATTAAAGCGCGTTTGAATATAAGAAAACGTATTACTATATTAAGTAAAAGTATAAAAGTTTTATTGGACGAGCCTAACGTTATTCCCGATAATAGTTCCAAAGAAGCCGTTAAAAAAGAAGTTGGGGATCTCAATAAATACACGCATTATGCGCCTTTCTGGACCATTATTTTTATTTCTATTGCATTAAGCCTGGGCACCATGATCGGCTGGAAAAGAATTGTCATTACTATCGGAGAAAAAATAGGAAAAAGACATATGACCTATGCCGAAGGCGCCAGCGCGGAATTAGTTGCCGCAGCGACAATTGGTTTATCGTCCTGGTACGGTCTGCCAGTCAGCACAACCCACGTGCTTTCTTCCGGCGTAGCCGGAAGTATGGTCGCCACGAAAGGAGTTAAAAATCTACAAGGCGGCACTATAGCTAATATTGCTTTAGCCTGGGTGTTGACTTTACCGGCAACAATCATAATTTCCGGAGGGTTATATTTGTTTTTCCGGTTATTTCAATAATCTTTTAAATTTGCGGATGATTGAAATTGATTTCACCGCCTTTCAAAAAGATTTAAGGTTAACCAGGCAAGCCGACTCAACCTTAGTATTTGACCCAATAAGACGAAGAAATATCGTTTTACAACCTGAAGAATTGGTACGCCAGTTGGTGCTGCAATATCTCCTCCAAAAAAAAGGATATAAACTTAGTCAGATAAGAGTAGAATTTGGCTTAAAGGTAAACGAACTGCAAAAACGATGCGATATATTAATTTTTAACGTAAAAAATAACCTGCTGCCATTTCTGCTAGTTGAATGCAAATCTATTCATGTTCCCGTCGATCAGGCGGTTTTTGAACAAATTGCGCGTTACAATATTCCGCTGCGAGTGCCCTATCTCGTCGTAACCAATGGTTTAGTTACTTTTGCGGCCCATATTGACTTTGAACTTCAAAGTTTTAATTTCCTGGACTTTATACCTGGAGCGGACGCTCAATAAATAAATTAAGCGCGAAATTAAAGGAACGAAGTTAGTTTAATTTCGCGCTTTCACAGAATCCAATATAATCTTTAACGGATAGTTTTGCCTGCTCTATCTTGGTCAAAAAAACCGGATCGGGCGTGGCGCTAAGAATGAATGAATCCCGTAATTCCTGGTCAAGGAACAAATAAGTTTCGATATGGCTACGTATGGCTTGCCCGGATTTAACCCGATCGGTACGGGTTACCTGATTTTTGGCCGCTTCATAAAAAGCGGGCGCCAGCGATAACTTTTCAGAAATGGTGGCTATCCGGACTTGCAAAGGGGCGTATGAGCTTCGTAAAATCCGGCTTAGCGACCGGTAAATATTAAACAAAGCGGGATTGGACGAACGCTCGGAAGTCATCGTCCGGACGCCGATTAATATATTGTTTATCTTTTGATAATCTTTCGCTTCGGCCAGGGAGAGAGATACGCTTGAAAACTCGCTCAATCTTCTTGAGTAGAACTGGTAAAAGACAGACGCTGAATCCATATTTTCAAGGGTGGGAATAAATATTTTATTCAGTCGTAAATTATCAGCACGCAGCGGCGATTCGTCCGGAAATAGCTGAAAATACCTGGCTGCAAAGTCTTCGCTGAAAGTCCGAAACGGTTTCTGACCGTCCTGACCGCTACAACTGATGAACAAAGCGATCCATATAATCCCTTTTAAACGAGGGTATTTTATTATATGGACGATAAGGCCTAAAGTTTGTTTCATAGAAACCTATATTTGCTTTATTTTTCGTTCCAACTCATTTAGGAGCGAAAATAAGCAATGTATTTAAACAACCTCGTCTTTCTATGCAATCCATTCAGCGCGCCGAATTTCAACTCCCCGGTCAAACCGGATTTTACCGAGGTAAAGTAAGGGAAGTTTATACCCTTGGAGATAAAATGATACTGGTGGCTACCGACCGCATATCCGCTTTTGATTACGTGCTATCGCGCTCCATTCCTTTTAAAGGTCAGGTGTTAAATCAAATAGCCGCTTATTTCCTGGCTGCTACCAGCGACGTCGCCCCTAATTGGCTGATCGGCGTCCCCGACCCGAATGTAACCGTCGGCTGGGCCTGCGAACCCTACCAAGTGGAAATGGTCGTACGGGGTTATTTAACCGGACATGCCTTCCGTTTGTATCAATCCGGTATGCGAAAGATTTGCGGGGTATTAATGCCGGAAGGAATGAGAGAAAACGACCCTTTTCCTAAGCCGATCATAACGCCGACCACTAAAGCAGCCGAAGGACATGATGAAGATATTTCAAGGGAAGAAATTATCCGCCAACAGATAGTCGAAGCCAATGAATATGAACAGTTAGAAAATTATAGTCTTCAGCTTTATCAACGGGGCGTTGATATGGCCAAAAAACGCGGCCTGATCCTGGTTGATACTAAATATGAATTTGGGAAAAAAGACGGTTCTATTTTTGTTATTGATGAAATTCATACGCCCGATAGTTCGCGCTATTTTTATGCCGACGGTTACGAAGAACGGCAGTCGCGCGGCGAAAAACAACCGCAACTATCCAAAGAATTTGTCCGAGAGTGGTTAATAGCGCGCGGTTTTCAAGGTAAGGATGGACAAATTATTCCCAATATGCCCGACGAATTTGTACAGGAAATTTCGGAACGATATATCCAGCTTTATGAAAAAGCAACCGGTCTTCCTTTTATTAAGCCCACCGTGGACGTCGATCCCCTCGTTCGCATCGAGCAAAATATACTCCGATTTTTAAAAGAGAATCCGTAGAAGGGTTTACATTGCTACGTAACTAATATCTAATATTTACTAGTTTATAATGCAAATAATGGGTTAAAAGTAGCAATATCGGTTAAATAACGGGCTGCCTTTTGCGGATATTTAACTGTAAACCATTATGGATACAGCGTTTCTGGGTTACCTTTTAGTTCGATCTTTCCTCTGATTGAGCACAATCTGATGGAGCGGTTATACATGACTCATATATGAATCAGACACGGCTTATGTACGGCTTATGTACGGTTTATATACGGCTTATATATTGTTCAGGGGGTTAACAAATAATAATGATGAACGGACTACCTGGTTCGGAATTTACGGGATGAAAGAGACCAAGCTCCCGTTGTATGGACTTCCAATTTTCGGGTCTATCGTCCCGATGGCCTTTTTGGATTTTTTAACCCATTATTCGCATTAATAGCTACGTAGTTACGTAGCTAACAGTCACGTAGCTACTTAGTCACACAACCAACGTAAATAAACCTTCTTTTTCAGCGTTACATAGAGAAATAATATTGTCAGATGAGAAAAGCGTCCATGCTACTATTTCTTTACTTTTTAATGTTTGAGGCCTCCGCCCAAAAAACCTCCGGTCTAAAAGAAAAGGATCTACAGGCCATCGAGGCGGCGGAAGATTCTATTGCTATTTTAGCGCGGCTTGTGGTTGAGGATAGCGTTGTATACGTTCGGACGTCTGCAAATATGCGGCTGGAAATCTTATTAAAAAAAGCTTTGTCCCGGCCAGGCTCTTTCAATTACGCTTTTGAAAAGGTAGAGAATATATCTATCGTTAACTCGCCCGACAAATCTTTCCGAATTTTTACCTGGCAATTATTTATAGACTCCGCGCATTATCAATATAAAGGGTTTATACAGACCAACGCGTCCAAAAACGCTTTATTCGCGCTGAACGACGTTGGGAAAACGCTGCAAAACCCGGAGAAACAGTTTCTTGTCCCTGAAAAATGGTATGGCTGTCTTTATTACAATATTAAACCTTTTAAATCAAAAAACGGCACGGAATATTTGTTGTTTGGTTATAATTCTAACGACTGGATTGAGAAAATAAAAATTTGCGACGTGCTGACGTTTCGAAATGGTCGTCCTGTATTTGGCGCCCCTGTTTTTGCAACCGGTGAAAAAGGAAATACAAAAACGGTTAACCGGCTGATTGTGAAGTATGGAGCGGAATCAACTGATCGGCTCAATTACGATGAACAGGAAGGATTTATTATTACAGATCATCTCGAAGCTGTAAAATCGCCCAATCCGCAAGTTGTTCCCTACGTTTTAGTGCCCGACGGAACATACGAAGCCTACAAATTACAAAATGGAGAATGGCGTCATGTCGATATGTTGCCAACTACGCCGATGGACCAGGCTCCGCGCCCTATGCCGTTGAGCGACAAAAGGGGAAAAATTTCTAAGAATAAAGAAGACGTCCGCAACTTCGACTGGCCGGACGAAGTAAAAAAGAAACAATAAAAGTAACAATAAATAGTAATGACCGTCATTCCCATTGAATTTGCCACCCCCGAATACGACGAAGCCGTCAAACTCAGATATAATGTCCTCCGCGAACCCCTGGGCTTGGATTTTATGCCTGAATTTCTTGCCGTCGAATACAAAGATACCCATCTCGCTTGTTATGATGAAAGATATACCCTGTTGGGTTGTCTGATTCTGTCCACCACGACGAGCGGATATTTTAAAATGCGGCAGGTAGCGGTAGCCGATGAATGGCAGGGTAGGGGAGTGGGCAGAAAATTAGTGGAGGCCAGCGAAACGTTGGCGCGATCCCTGCATATTCCAAAGATCGAACTGAACGCCCGCGCTACGGCCATCCCTTTTTATTCAAAATTATACTATACAAAGGTTGGCGAACCGTTTATGGAAGTCGGAATTTCGCACCTCAAAATGGAAAAACTGCTGAGTATTTAAAAAGAACTAATTGATAAAATTAGCATTTTTCGTTAGATCAGCACTATTTTGAATTTGGACTTCAGTCAGACAATGAATGGCGAAATTAAAAGTAGTCTCCCTACTAATTTTGCCTGTTCAAAATTATTTTCTAATTTGCCTCTTTAAAATATTATTTCTAATTTATCCATTCTTAAATAATAAAAAATGGCTGCAATTCATGGTTTAATTGAAAAGTATGGCGAAAGCCATCAAAACGCAATTAATAAACTGGTACATTGGGTTTGCGTACCTAGTATTGTTTTTAGTTTATTTGGTTTGCTTTTTTCTATTCCTTTTTTTACCGAACGGACCTTAATTATGAATTGGGCCGGCGTCGCAATGATTGGCGCCCTTGTTTATTATCTTCGTCTCTCATTACCGCTTGCTTTTGGATTTGTGCTTGTTTGCATTGCAATTTTATGGGGAAATTATTCAATCTTCCAAGCGTCAGGCAGAGACGCAGGCCAACTGGCAAAGGCATCTCTAATTATCTTTGTCGTCGCCTGGATTGGTCAATTTATCGGACATAAAATCGAAGGTAAAAAGCCGTCCTTCTTGGACGATCTTCAGTTTTTACTTATTGGCCCTGCCTGGTTGTTACATTTTATTTATAATAAATTAGGAATCCGGTCCTAATTAGCTATTAGCCGTTAGCTATTAGATTTCAATTCATTGACTATGAACAAATTATAAATTCATAACTGCGTTTATTTTTGTTCTGCTCAAACAGGATAAAATAACACATGCGTATCGCTTTAAAAAAATTTTTTGGTTCCACCCTTGCAACTATACTATTTCATTTATTAATTTGGACGTCTTTTTTTATTCTCCAATATACGTTAGGCACGCCCTTCCGGGGAGGTTCTAAATTTCATGAAGATCAGCCCAACGCTTTTCCCCTTACCTTGCTTTTTTTGGCCTTGTCGGCTGCCATGTATTATATCAATTATTATTTCCTGCTTCCTAAAGTATTAATAAACAATAAATACATTAACTATATTGGCGCTATGATCATTTGCGCGGTCATTTTCGGATTTGCCATGCGCGAACTGACCTCTTCAACATTTATACAGTGGCGTCATCACGGTCCGCCCCCCGTGTTCACGTTTTTCCCGTTTGTATTTATCTGGGCGGTCAGTACGGCTCTACGACTGACAAACGACCGACTATTGGAAGAAAAAGAGAAAAAAGAACGTGAAACTGAACGATTAAAATCAGAGTTAAATTTTTTAAGATCGCAAATCAGTCCGCATTTTATGTTCAATGTGTTGAACACCATTGTGGCGCTTTCAAGAAAACGACCGCAGAAAGTGGAGCCGGTAGTCATACAATTGTCTGAACTAATGCGTTACATGTTGTACGATTCAGATGAAACGAGAGTAAGCGTTCAAAAAGAAACGGAATATTTGCAAAATTATATTGATTTACAGAAACTTCGTTTTGGAGACATAGTGACGGTCAATTACCAGACAGATATAACCGGAGAGGGTACCATTGAGCCCATGCTGTTGATACCTTTTATTGAAAACGCTTTTAAACATGGCGTTGGCCGGATAAAAAATCCGGAAATAAATATTAGTTTTTCTTTAAAAGCCGGAGTATTAACCTTTGACGTAAGCAATAAATATAATGAAAAAGGAGAATCTGAAGTTAAGGATCAAAGTTCAGGCATAGGTTTAAAAAACGTCGCCCGACGATTAAGCTTGTTATACGCGCTCAAACATTCTTTAAACATTAATCAGGAAAACGAGTTATTTAACGTCAACCTAACTATCGCGCTGAACGGATAGGCCAAAAAAATGCTCTTATGATAAAATGTATAGCTATCGACGACGAAGGCCTGGCTTTGGATTTGTTGGAAGACAATATTCAACGCGTTCCTTTTTTAACGCTGATTAAAAAATGTAGCAGCGCTTTCGACGCGCTGGAAGCCATAGAGACAGAGGACGTGGATCTGATTTTTACAGACATACAAATGCCCGGCCTGACGGGTATTCAAATGATTAAAAGTTTGCATGCCAGACAGCCGATGATTATTCTTGTAACCGCTTATGAACGTTATGCGCTTGAAGGCTTTAACCTTGACGTCCTTGATTACCTTTTGAAACCTGTTTCTTTTGAGCGCTTTTTGAAAGCGTGCAATAAAGCTAAAGAATTATACGCGTTAAAGGCTTCCGTAAAGGGGGCGGAAGCGTCTCTTGAAAAAGAACATGACTATATATTTGTTAACGCAGATTATAGCCGCGTAAAGATCAATATTAAAGAAATCGCTTTTATTGAAGGGATGAAAGATTATATAAAAATTCATTTGTCGAAGCATCCCAAACCAATTATTACGCGTTTAAGCATAAAAGCCATGGAGGAAAAATTATCAACCCGGGATTTCATCCGCGTGCATAAATCTTTTTTAGTTTGTATCGACTGTATCCATTCCATCCGTAATAATAAAATTCATATTGAAGATCATCTTATCCCGGTTAGCGACAATTATCGCGAAGAATTGATAAAAATTATTAATAAGGAGCATACGTAATTATTGACGCTTTTATAACAATATGAAAATACCCCGTTTTATTCATCGCCCACCCTGTTATCCTGTTTATGATATCATCCTTACCACGCGCTTTTTTCTTATTTTTTCTTTTATCGCCCGCTGTTTTTTTTGCTCAGGAAAGGTTTACTGTTAGCGGAATTGTAAAGGACGCCCGCAACGGAGAACTCATGATCGGTGCCTCCATTTTGGTAAAAGATCAGCCGTCATTAGGAACCGTTTCCAACGATTACGGGTTTTTCTCGCTTACCCTGCCTTCGGGGCGTTATGTAATAACGATTTCAAGCCTGGGTTATCAAAGTCAGGATCAATCTGTAGTACTTGATAAAAACCGTACTCTCTCTGCGGCGTTGACCGAGGCTTCCACCTCTATACAGGAAGTCGTCGTGCAAGGCGAAAAAGCAAACAGGAACATTGTAGGAACCGAAACGTCGGTTAACCGTCTGGAGGTAAAAGATTTAAAAAATATCCCGGTTCTATTTGGCGAAAAGGACATATTAAAAACCATACAGTTGTTGCCGGGGGTTAAAAGCGCGGGAGAAGGGAACGCGGGCTTTTATGTGAGGGGAGGAGGTATTGATCAGAACCTGATCCTGTTAGATGAAGCTACCGTTTACAACGCTTCTCATTTGCTGGGTTTTTTCTCTGTCTTTAATTCAGACGCCATCAAAGAAGTCAACCTGATAAAAGGAGGTATGCCGGCTCAGTATGGCGGCCGCCTTTCTTCGGTCCTGGACATTAAAATGAACGACGGGAATAATCAGAATTATACAGCTACCGGCGGACTTGGACTAATTTCTTCCAGGCTGACAGTAGAAGGACCGATAGAAAAAGACAAAAGTTCTTTCGTTGTTTCCGGAAGGCGCACCTATGCCGACCTGTTTCTGAAACTCTCCAAAGACAGCGCCATTAATAAAAACACGCTTTATTTTTACGATCTGAACGCGAAAGCAAATTATACCCTGAACGATAAAAACCGGTTTTATCTGTCCGGTTATTTTGGCAGGGACGTATTGGGTTTTGGAACCGCTTTCGGTATCGACTGGGGAAATACGACCGCGACATTAAGATGGAATCATGTGTTCAATAACCAATTTTTTTCCAATACTTCACTCATTTATAATGATTATAAGTATAATATCAATATTTCTCAGACTGGCATAGCGCTAAATATTCATTCCGCTATTCGCGACTATAACCTGAAAGAAGATATGGAATATTATTTACATAATCAAACGCTTCGGTTTGGCGTCAATTCCGTATATCATAATTTTGTCCCAGGCACGGTGAGCCGCGTTACGGATTCCATTACTAAAGATACCAGTCTTTTACGGAAATACGGGTGGGAAAATGCCGTCTATTTTTCTGACGAGTTCAGCATATCCAAGCGCTTGAAAGCAAATATCGGATTGCGTTACAGCATATTCAGTTTATTGGGCGGCGGCGAATTTTATACCTATAACAAAGATGGGAGCGTTCTGGACTCCGCTTTTTACGGAGCGGGAAATATAGTTAAAACCTATAGCGGGTTTGAGCCGCGTCTTGCGCTGAATTACGTGATTGACGCAGCCGACGCTGTCAAATTTTCTTACGCACGCACGCGTCAGTATATATTCCTACTTTCTAATACTACGTCTACCAGTCCGACCGATTTATGGGTTCCGGTCAGCAACAATATTAAGCCGCAGCAGGCCGATCAATATGATATTGGCTATTATAAAAATTTAAAGGATAATATCTACGAGGCCTCGGTAGAAATCTATTATAAAACGCTTGATAATCAAATCGATTACCGCAACGGGGCGCAATTGCGCTTTAACCAAAATGTAGAAAGCGAACTGATCTATGGAAGCGGTAAAAGCTACGGCGTAGAGTTTTTTGTCAAAAAAAGAAAAGGCCGTTTAAACGGGTGGGTGGGATATACGCTTTCCCGTACCGAACGACAATTTGACGAGGTTAATGGAGGGAAACCGTTTCCCGCGCGCCAGGACGAAACTCACGATCTGTCGATCGTCGGAATCTACGATCTCAGCAAAAAATGGAATTTTTCAGCCACATTTGTATATAATACCGGAAATGCGGTCACGTTCCCAAGCGGAAGGTATTTAATTGATAATCATGCGGTTGGCTACTATACGGAGCGAAACGGGTACCGGCTTCCCCCCTACCACCGGTTGGATATCGGCTTTAATTATACGGCCATGAAAACTGCTAAAAGGGAAAGTACCTGGAATTTCAGCGTTTATAATGCTTATAATCACAAAAATGCTTATACCATAACTTTTCGACCTAATCCGGATAACCCGATTCAAACGCAGGCGGTAGAGACCTCGCTTTTCGGTATTATCCCCAGCGTTACCTGGAATTTTAAATTTTAGACGCTCCTATAATTGTCGCAATTGCCCGCGAATTAAATAAAAATCTAAGTCATGAGATATAAATTTCTGTTGAGCGCCCTGCTTGCTTTTTTCGCATCCTGCCAGAAAGTGATTCAGGTAGATTTAAATTCAGCAGCGCCAACCCTCGTTGTTGAAGCCGCCGTTACCGATCAATCTATCAGACCGGTAGTAAAACTTACGCAAACTACCGATTATTTTAATCCCAGCCTTCCTCCGGCGGTTACCGGGGCTATCGTAACGATCTCTGACGACGCCGGTAATAAAGAGATAATGACCGAAGAAAAACCTGGATTTTATTATGCTAATAAGATAAACGGAGTAGGGGGCAGAACCTATTTTTTGAGCGTTCAGACCGGCGGTAAAGAATATACGGCTCATTCATTTTTAAATCCGCCAATTCCCCTGGATTCGTTAACTTATCAAAAAGACGACTCGCCGCAATCGGCGGGCGGGAAGAAAAGATATGTTGTACTAGCCCATTTCCATGATCCCGTCGGCAAAGGAAACGGCTATCGGTTTCAAACCCAAATCACGCAGGCGGCAAGCAGCACGGATACGAGTAACGCTAAACCGGATTTAAGCTACCGGCTTTTTACCGACCGTTTACAGGACGGCGAAAATATAAATTATCAAATCAGGCGCACGCTCGAACTGAACGATCAAATGCAGGTAGTTATGTATTCATTTGACCAAAACGTTTACGATTACTACTTTACCTTAAGCCAAATCACCGGGGGCCAGCAGGCTGCTTCCGCCGCACCTTCCAATCCGAACACGAATATTAAAGGCGGCGCTTTGGGGTATTTTGGAGCGCTATCTTTTCAAATAAAAACTATAACCATCAGGTGAAATTCAGTTTTTTAAAATAATAGCGTGTTTTTGTCTCCAAATATGCTGTTTTGGTCGCTGTTTTGACCTTTTTGGCATATAAATACTCCTTTCCCGCTCGGTCCGGAACCGGAATAATTAAACTTAAATTTTTATCGGTAGTCTAATCGGCTATAGGAACTGTAGAAGCTTTTGAAGAGCGCTCTATTTTGATCAAAAAATACAACCCTACACACGCATAATACTTTTATGATTCTTAGAACCATAACTAAATCACAAAAAGAAAATGATGAGCTGATTGGCGCTTCACAGCCGATTAGCGTTGTTATTACCACTTTTAATGAACAGGATCATATTGAAGGGGTCATCGAATCTGCTATTTGGGCGGACGAAATTTTAATCGTAGATTCTTTTAGTTCAGATAATACAACGGAGTTGGCGTCAAAATATCCCTGTAAAATTATTAAGCGTAACTATATAAGCCCTGCAGATCAGAAGAATTGGGCGATCGGCCAGGCGAAAAATGACTGGGTATTAATCCTTGACGCTGATGAGCGGGTAACGCCTGAATTAAAAATAGAGATTGAGTTATTGTTACAAACTAATATTGACTGCGACGCTTTTTGGATCTACCGTAAAAATTATTTCATGAATCGGGAAATCCGTTACAGCGGATGGCAAAACGATAAAGTGATCCGGCTAATTCGCCGAAATAGCTGCCGCTATAACGAAGTATTCGTTCATGAAGAAATCCAGACAGATAAAATTAAAGTAAGTAAACTGCACCATAAATTAAATCATTATACCTATAAAAATTTAGATCATTTTATTGATAAAATGCAAAGATATGCCGCAGGCGCGGCTTTGGATTATAGCGCTAAAACGACGAAAATTACTTCCTATCATTTATTTTTAAAACCTGTTTTTCGTTTTTTTAAGCATTATATTATTAAAGGAGGCATTAGGGATGGTCTTACGGGATTTATTATCAGCGTCATCATGGCATGGGGCGTATTTTTAAGATATTTAAAATTAAAAGAAATAAGAAAGGATTATGAGTTCTAATCAAATCCTTAAAGCGCTTTTTTGGTCTTTAACGGCTGTTTTTACCGTAGCTTAGACGACTGAATATCGCTAAAGATGTTTTTCATGTGTTTAGTTTTTTGGGTTTAAATCATTTATTGTTCCGGCTATTACTATTTAGCCGGAATTTTTTTTGCCATTTTTAAAATTCAAACCATAAAATATGGAGTTAGGAAAACATGCTTAATGAATGAGCGATAGCGCTTTTTTAATAACTATATTTTGTATTTTTGTCTCTTTGTATTTTTCGAATGTACGATTTTATGGTTCGCAGTACCCAAAATTAAAGCGATGGGATAAATTTGCCATATAGATAGAGCATTAAAATTTTGCATATTACTTATTTTTTATTTATAACGTCTTAAACTTCCGCGCCCGATGGCTGATCCTAAAGGTTTTTTACGCTTCAAGCGCGAACTCCCCGTTTCAAGAAATCCTGTAGAACGAATTGCAGATTATAAAGAAATTTACGAGCCTTTTCCCGAAGAGAATACTCAAAAACAGTCGGCGCGGTGCATGGATTGCGGCGTTCCTTTTTGCCATAATGGTTGTCCGCTGGGCAACATTATTCCGGAATTTAACGACGCCGTTTACCGCAAAGACTGGCTGGAAGCCTACGAAATCCTTGCTTCAACCAACAATTTTCCTGAATTCACCGGTAGAATATGTCCCGCGCCGTGCGAATCAGCCTGCGTGTTAGGAATTAATGAGCCTCCCGTCGCTATCGAGCTCATAGAAAAGAATATTATCGAAACGGCATTTGAAAAAGGCTTTGTACAACCCTCCAAACCCCTGGTCAGGACAGAAAAAAAAGTCGCCGTTGTCGGCTCCGGCCCGGCCGGTTTGGCCGCCGCCGCCCAATTGAATAAAGCGGGTCACACCGTCACTGTTTTTGAAAGAAATACCCGGATTGGGGGGCTGCTACGCTATGGAATCCCGGATTTTAAGCTGGAAAAGTGGGTGGTCGACCGCCGGATAAATCTGATGGAACAGGAGGGAATCATATTTCGAACAAGCGCTAATGTCGGCGATAATATCGACGCTAAGAAATTACTACATGAATACGACGCCCTGGTTCTGACTGGCGGCGCTACCGTCCCCAGGGATCTGCGTATTCCAGGCCGCGATCTAAAAGGCGTTTACTTTGCGATGGAATTTCTTGAACAAAACAATAAGCGTATTGCAGGCGACGCTATTGACCCGGAGCAGGAGATCAGGGCGACCGGTAAAAATGTCATCGTGATTGGCGGCGGAGATACTGGTTCTGATTGCGTGGGAACCTCTCACAGGCATAAAGCCAATTCCGTCGTACAGATCGAACTTCTTTCCAAACCGCCTTTAGAAAGGGCGGAAACTACGCCCTGGCCCAATTGGCCAATGATGCTGCGCACCTCTTCTTCGCATGAGGAAGGGGGGCTTCGCGACTGGTCGATTTCCACTAAAGCTTTTGTCGGCGACGAACAGGGAAATTTAACCGGCGCTACCATCGCCCGATTAGAATGGATCGTTAACGCCGAAACAGGTAGATCGGAAATGAAGGAAGTTCCCGGTTCAGAAAGAACAATTCCCTGCGAACTGGCCTTACTGGCGGCGGGTTTTCTCCATCCGCAACATAAGGGTATGATCGAAACTTTAGAATTGAAACTCGACGCACGGGGAAACGTGGAAACCAATAATTATCAGACGTCCCGTCAGAATATTTTCTCTGCCGGCGACATGCGGCGCGGGCAGTCTCTGGTCGTTTGGGCCATTTCGGAAGGACGAGAGTGCGCCCGGGCAATCGACGAATATTTGTCGGGCGCTTCCAGTCTTGAAAAAAAAGACGCTTCTATGCTGCAATTGCACGCTTAAAAAATGTATTCTATTCTTAAACAATGCAACCCTGCGCTCCTGTTATTAGATCGACGTGTTTTGAGCGGACGAAGCCTCGTAAAATACCGCCGCGTCGTTTAAAGATTTCCTTTTAATATCCGGAACATTCGCCGCCGCCGCCGGAAAGCCGACCGGCAGCAACAGAAACGCCCTTTCATTATCCGGCCTTCCCAAAATAGTTTTCAAAAAATTCATAGGACTGGGCGTATGCGTCAGCGTAAACAGTCCTGCCTGATGTATGGCCGCTATTAAAAAACCGCAGGCAATCCCTACTGATTCGTTGACGTAATAATGTTTTTGTTTCTCCAAGCCGGTCGATTGAGCAAAAACAACGATTAGCCAGGGAGCTATTTCTAAAAATGGCTTCCGCCAGTCCGTACCGAACGGCTC
>JBBRMZ010000105.1:0-16358 GCA_038230555.1 Chitinophagales bacterium | reverse complement strand
GGAAGCGGAAATTGCGGAATTATTGGATCAAATTCATTCAACGACTATGAAAGCAAAAGTTATGTCCACGGCGGACCATCTGAGAGCGGCGGGAAGAAGGGAAGGAAAACAGGAAGGAAAACAGGAAGGAAAACAGGAAGGAATACTCGAAGGAAAACTGGAAGGGGAGCTCAAAGAAAAGCTGGAAGTTGCCAAAAGCATGTGGCTGCTGGATCAACCAGTGGAAATCATAGCGGCGGTGACCAGGGTCTCCGTCGAGAAAGTACGGGAATGGATTGATGGGTTTAAAAAAGGAACGCTTTAATTCCAAACCAAATACCGCCTTTTTACTATTCGCTTAGAGCGTCCTGCTCCAACGCGATTTAGATACTATTATTTCCATTTTTGACGGAATAATAATGATTAAAGGCAAACTTTTTCACCTTAAATAAGACGAAGACAACGCCGACGAACAGCAGTTTCTCACGGAAACTTTTGAAGCATGCTTTCCGATTCCGCACCTGCTTTTCATGAGCGAAGGCGTTAAATTGATGGATTTTGTACGGAAAAAACCCCCATCCCGCCGCGCCCGATAATAAAAGCTACCTGCCAAACCTCGTTATATTAGACCTCGATATGCCCCGTAAAAACGGGAAAAAGATATTAAAGGAGATCAAAACATACCATATCTGGAACAACATCCCCATCCTCATAATATAAGGAACTATAAGAACGGATAGATTATTGGAGGCCGGCAGATCGAATCACATATCAGCGCTTTAGAATCCTCCCGCCTTTCAGTTCCGCTTTCAGTTTATTAAATTCCTCCAATTTCCCTTCCTGCAATAATTTCGCCTGTTGCGGCCAGCTACTCGGGTTGTGCAGGGAATAGCGCGGACCGCCGGTCGCCAAACAGGCTTTCAGGCGTTCGGCGGACGTCTGCGATAATTGCAGCATAGAGCCGATACCCTGGCTTTTTAACAATTCTGCTATTTTAGGGCCGACGCCTTCTATTTGTGTCAGGTCGTCGCCAACCGGCGAGCGCTTTTTTTCTGAAACCGGCGCGGGTGGGGGAGGCGCGGCCGGCGCCGTTGGTTTTGACGCCGACAGGGAAGGCGCTTTTTCGCGCAGCGTATCCGCTTGATTTGGATGGGTAGATGTTATAGCAGACTTTGGTTCCATCCGGGTGTTTTTAGGTTCGACTTTGCCGTTGGAATGAAGTTTTTCGACGTTAGCGGGCGCTTTCTTTTCGGTAGTCGGAATAGCCGCAGACGCTTTTTTATCCGGTTTTGTTTCGGGCGCTTTCAGGGTAAGGGACGCCTGTTCCAGTTTATTTTTCTTTTTACTTTTTTTAGCCGCCTTTTGATTCGGTTCGTTAGCAGGCGATTGCCGAGAGGCGCCTTCCGCGTCGGCCAGCGAATAAGACTTTTCGGCGCCCTCCGGCACAGGCAGCGATTCCAAACGTTTACGGGCGATTTTCAGGACATGCTTTTTATATTTTTTCTTGTGTTTTGCTTTCTTATAGGTTTTATCCAAGATGTAGCGGTCGTGTTTGTCCAGGTCTTCGCCCGCGCTTTTTCGCGCTGTTTTCGCTTCTGCCTTGCCGGTTTTCGCGCGCTCAAATTTTGCTTTGGCTTCGTTGAATTTGGCCAGTCGTTTTTCGTAGGTCGCCGGATCGGCTGCGGATATTTTTTTGGAACTCTTCATAGATTGGTTAGTTTATTAAGTACAGAAATAAGAGAAAACAAGTTAAGACGAATCTGAACAGGGTTTTATTCAGGCACCGAGGATTTTCTTAAGATCCTCCCGGACGCGCTGCCGTTGTAATCTTTTTTCTACCAAGACTGGCGCGACGGCGCGTTCCGCGCAGTCGGGAATCGGACATCTTTCGCAGGTCGTGTTGACGATTCTTTTGTTGACCGCCGGATCGTCGATAAAATTAATCTTTTTCCTGGTTTCCCGCTCGATTAATATGCCGATGGTCACGCTAACAACGCCGTTTTCCGTCAGTTTTGCCAGCGTAAGGCAAAAATATTCGTCTTTTGAACCATAATAGATCGAACGTTGAGCAGACGCGAAGATTTTTTCTCTTTCGGGCAGGATAGTAGCCTCCACTGAACCGACTACATTAAGACGGGCTTTTTCTATATCCCGGATCAGGGTAATCGATACCCAGCGACGGCAATAATGTTCATCCAGGCTGTTGCTATGCGGGTGATGCCGCCGGTTGAGGTGCAGTTCGCGGTTTAGATCAAACGTTTTCTTTTCCGGGTGGTAGACGATCCGCAGGAAAAAAATCTTTTCCAGGCCAAACGAATAGGGCAGCACGTTGGTTAGCCGCTGAAACAGCGTTTCCGGCGATACGGCGTATTTATCCAGCAGCGCAATGAGGTATGCTCCGTCCCAGCGGTCTTTCTTTAAAAAAAGCGCGGTATCGCTGATAAAACTTTCGCGGTTGATCAGCAAAGCGGCGGAGAAATAACCTGCTTTAAAATGGTTGAGCGCCTCTTCAAAACTCTGCACTTTCAGCAGCGAGGAAGTGTTCGCCCGCTCTTTGAGTTGCAAAAACTGAAACCCCAGTTCTTTGCCGTACAAGAACGCTTTTTGTTGATCGTTGAGGTTGCCGTTGACCAGCAATTGACCGGTTTTTGGATTGTACACCGAACGGATCCCGGCCAGCGACCGGTAGTCTTTCAGGCCATTTTCAATAATTTCATATTGATATTTTTTTTCCAGCAGGCGGCGCAGGTAGCGTTCCGGGAGCGGAAGAAGCGCCGCTATTTTATATTGCAGAACAAAACTTTTAACCGCTTCCTCCAGATCGTCGAAATAATTATTGTGCAGTTCGAGATAGGAGCGGAGCGCGCCGAAATAGAAATTCTCTTCCCGCAACGCGTAATTCCGGCTAAGCTCGAGCAATGTGGAAACGAAAGCGCCCACCCGGAGGGGCGCGTTGGCGATGATCTCAACCACTTTGGCCAGGTCGATCCCAAATAAATGAAGCGGCAATTCGTTCAAAAAATTGGACTGCAGCAGATCTTGGACCGGCGCAAGGCTATTTGGCAGATCGGAAGAGGACAGTTCCTCTGCCGTTGTTTGCAGCGCTTTTGCTAACAGATCGATTTTATCTTCTTTCGGATACTTTTTCCCTTTTTCAATTTCATTGAGGTAAGAAAGCGACATACCAGTGGCCTCCGCTAATTCGGAAAATGAAAGACGGGCGTCGATCCTGCGCTGTCTGACTTTTAAACCAAAAATGATTTTTTGGTTATTCGCCGCTTTCATCATCCTTTCTATTTTTTCTGAGATTCTGCGGCAATGAAAAATGGGTTGATATTAAACATGGAAATATAAAGATCGAACTATTTAGCGCCCTATTCGCAGAATGGTAGAATTATTCCCTAAAAGGTAGCAAATTTACATTTTTATCGGAATAAGTTATATTTACTTCGTTCCGAGTAAAGCGGCATTTTTCCGTTTATCTGTAATTTATTACAGCGTTAAGCACACCGTTACCTAACTTATCCATGTCTTCCGATTGAGCGGTATCGCGCCTTAGGCGCGGAGAGTGGGGAGTGTTTTGGTTTTTTTAGCTTCGCTAATTTTGTAATCCACGCAAAATAAAAATTTCGATCATTTAAGTAACGGTATATTTATTATTTTAACGTATAATTCTATTTTGTGATCGACTATATTAAATCTTTTTCCTTTTTTGGCGTCTTTATCGGTATTTTAGTCGCTTCCGCTTTTGCGGAGTGGATGTTCCGCCGGTTTTATGTCCGGTTGATCCATCGTTCCACTTTAGCAATGAATAACGACCCGACCAATTACCGGTTCATGGGTCAGTTGATTTCCGCCATAATTTATTTGGTGGGTCTTATTTTGGCTATCCGGGAAGTGCCGCCGCTGCGGTCTATAGCGAGTTCGTTGCTGACGGGAGCGGGAATTTTGGCCGTCATCATTGGTTTTGCTTCCCAGCAGGCGCTCAATAATGTGCTGAGCGGATTTTTTATCGTTCTGTTTAAGCCTTTTCGCGTGAACGACCGGTTAAGGATTCGCAAGGATTATTTTGGCGTGGTGGAGGACATTACGCTGCGGCACACCATCATTCGCGACCCGGAAAACAGGAGAATCATTATTCCCAATTCAGTCATTAACGCGGAAATCCTCATTAACGCCGATTTCAACGACAATAAAGTTTGCAGGTTCATTGAGTTCAATTTATCGACTGATACCGATATCGACCGCGCGAAAGAGATTATGCGCGAGGAGGTAAAAAATCATCCGACTTCGGTCGACGTACGAACTGAACAACAAAAACTGGACGGCGCGCCGGCCGTGGTGGTCCGCGTGGTGGCCATATTGCCTTACGGTATAACGGTCAGGGCGAACGCCTGGGGACCCGACAATCAGGATTCCTACGTGATGTATTGCGATTTGTTGGAATCCATCAAAAAACGCTTTGACGCGGAAGGAATAAAACTGCCAATGATCTATTATATTCCAAAAGAAAACACTAAAGAAGAACTTTAAGAACCTGAAAGTCGTTTATCAAGGCTGCTTTTAATCTGCAATTATAGCGGCAGCCTGAAAGCTGAACAACCATGGCAAAAGAAAAGAAACCTAAAAAAATAGAGATCACCAACCGGAAAGCAGAATACGAATTTAGCTTTTTGAAAAAATACGAGGCGGGACTGATGCTCCACGGCACCGAAGTCAAAACGCTGCGCGACGGTTCGGCCAACCTCAACGACGCTTTTTGTTATTTTGAACACGGCGAACTTTACGTGAAGAGTATGTATATCGCCGAATATAAATACGGCTCTTATAATAACCACGAAAGCCGCCGGTTGCGAAAACTTCTGCTCAACCGGAGCGAACTGAAAACTCTGGAAAGGCGAATGAGCGAAAAAGGTCTAACCATCGTACCATATCGTTTATATTTCACCGAGCGCGGTCTGGCCAAGTTAGAGATCGTGCTGGCCCAGGGTAAAAAATCGTATGATAAACGGGAAACCATCAAACAACGCGATAATCAGCGGGAAATGGACGTCATTAAAAAACAGTATAAATTGTGAATTAGCAATTAGCAATTAGCTGTTAGCTTTTTGGGGGGCTTACTAATAGTGAAGCAAAATTATGAAACTATCTAATTGGGTTTTTGGCTTCCTTTATATCTTCCTTTCTGTGATCGGGATATCCGCTTGCGGAGACGCCGAACCATTAAAACTGACCCGCGAAGACCGCCTTGCCGTAGACGGCGCCTCCAATGACGAGATCATTAAGATTTCTAACGAGATGGACGTGTGGTGCCGCGACAGTTCGGACGCAATGATTAAAAAAGCGGTCGATTCCATGCTGATCGCGCGACAAGCGGAAATCAACCAGGCCGCCGCCCCAAATGTCGTTCCAATCTTTCCGATTCAGCCGGGCGGGGTCAAAAAATAAGGTTCGATAATAATTTTTGTGAAGTCAAAGTCCGGATGGTTAAATCCGCCTTTAGAGCTAATCATTGAGCCGGGGAATCCGGGAAAGATACTTCTTGCGCTCAACGCAGATTTTTGTTTAGACCGACAAAAGGATTATTTTGTTTTTCATGCCCAATAGTTGTCGGCCCTCCATGACCCGGGTAAACAACCGTTTCGTCTTCCAACACAAATAACCGGTTACGGATACTCTTTAACAGCGTCGGCAGATCGGCACCCGGCAGGCTGGCATTGCCAATACTTTCATGGAACAGGACGTCCCCCGCGATCAATACCTGGTCTTTTTCGTCATAAAAACAAAGGCTGGCCGGAGAATGTCCGGGCGCGAGAATGGCTTTGAACGTTGTATTCCCAAAAGCGACCAAGTCGCCGTCTTCAATAAAAACGGACGGCTCAATGGCGGGTTCCATAAAAATACCCCAAAGGCCGGCAAGCGCCGGCCCTGCATGCAGTACGGGCAATTCCCCGCGATGCGCCTCCAGCGCCAGGCCGTATTTCCTGGCGATGAACGGATTACCTAATACATGATCAATGTGACAATGCGTATTGATCAAACGCACGGGTTTTAATGCGTTGGCCGCGATATACTCGGTTACTTGGCGTCGTTCTTCGTCGGTATTGCAACCCGGATCAAAAATGACGCATTCTTTCGTTTCGTCTGAAACGATATAGGTATTTTCCTGAAATTCGTTGAACGTAAAATAATGTACGTTGACCATAAGTAGAATCTAAGAGTTATGACTAAAGATATTCATGCCGCCTGAACAAAAAAATACGCCGTTAGAACGACTCCCATAAAAATAATGAACAAATGTAAAAGGCGAGGCGGTAATCGCGTCCCGAAAGTAAATCCGGCATATCCGCCGACAACAGAACCGACAAACATGACCAGGGCAAACTTCCAGACAATTAACCCTTTAAATATAAATATCGTCAAAGCGACCAGGTTAATAGCCGACCCTAAAAATGCTTTCAGCGCGTTCATTTGCACCATATCGGAATAGCCCATCAGGTTAAAAGAGGCCAGCATCAAAATGCCGATCCCGCCGCCAAAGTATCCCCCATAAATAGCGATCATAAACTGAAATATTAGACCAAGATTCGGGCTGCCGCCAATCAAATGGCTCAACCTGCTGCGTGATAAAGGATTTTTAAAGATCAGCAGTAGAGTGGCGACCAGCAACAAAAAAGGTAAAATATGTTTCAGCGTTTGCGTCGGGGTATAGATCAATAAAAAGGAACCAATGATACTGCCGAAAATACTAGCCATCCCTAAGAGCGCCAGCGGCCTACCGGAAACCCCGATCCGGTCCCGGAACGTGTAGGCGCTGAAAACCGAACCGGGCAACAGCGCCAGCGTACTGGTCGCGTTTGCGTTCAGGATAGGGACGCCCGCAAAGATCAGCGCGGGAAAAGTAAAGAAACTTCCGCCGCCCGCCAAAGCGTTTAACGCGCTGCCACCCAGCGAAGCCAGAAAAAGATATACGTTTTGTAAAAAGTCCATTCGTTCATTAGCCGTTAGCTACTTATTCCCCATGCAATAAACTACTAACCATCCATAGAGTTTTAAAATAAGCCTGCCGCCGGCAACGTTTTTATCCTCCAACCTTTATTTTATTATTAATTTTGCAGCCCAAACGACTGAATGAAAACATGCGGTTTAAAGAATTCAAGTAAATTATTCCTAATCAATTAGCATAGCTGACGGCTGATAGCCGACAACTAATTGCTTATCTCTTCTTATGAAAAAAACAATCTTTTTTATTTTCGCCTGCGCGATCTGGGTAGCCGCCTGTTCGCCTAAAATGGGGAATACCGTTTACACGGCCGCCACCAAACCCGCTCTGGCCGCTCCGGCAGATTCGGCCGCCGCCGCCCCAGTTTCCGTCGAGCAGTCCATGAAAACCGACGAAGCGTCCGCCGCTACCGGCGACGCCCCGGCGATTTCCGATAGCCTGCCGGTTTACCGGGCGTCGGCAAAACGGGTGAACGACCTCGTTCATACCAAACTGGAAGTAAGTTTTGACTGGCAAAAACAACAAATGCCGGGCAAAGCGGTCATTACCCTCAAACCCCATTTTGCGCCGACCGACAGCCTCGAACTGGACGCCAAATCGTTTGACGTCCACTCGGTTACTTTTGAAGGACAAAGCGCGCCGCTCAAATACGAATATGACGGATTAAAACTGACCATTCATTTGGGAAGAACGTTCACCAGGAACGATACTTACAAAATCGCGATTGACTATACCGCCAAACCCAACGAAGGTCCCATGAGCGGCAGCGCGGCTATTACTTCGGACAAAGGCTTATATTTTATCAACGCCGACGGCGCCGACCCCGATAAGCCGCGCCAGATCTGGACGCAAGGCGAATCGGAAAGTAATTCCAAATGGTTCCCCACTATCGATAAGCCCAACCAGAAAATGACGGACGAAATATTCATCACCGTCGACAGTAAATATAAAACCTTATCCAACGGCCTGATGGCGTCCTCCAAGCCCAACGCCGACGGAACCCGCACCGACCGTTGGGTCATGGACCAAAAGCACGCGCCATATTTGGTAATGATGGCCATTGGCGATTTCAATATCGTCAAAGATTACTGGAACGGGATCGAGGTTTCTTATTATATGGAGCCTAAATATGAAAAATATGCGAAAACGATCTTTAAAAACTCGCCGGAGATCCTGAGTTTTTACTCCGACCGGCTGGGCGTCAAATATCCGTGGAAAAAACTGGCGCACGTGGCCGTCCACGATTACGTATCCGGCGCGATGGAGAACACGAGCGCTATTTTATACGGTGAATTCATGAACGGCACGGACCGCGAGTTGATCGATAACGACCAGAATGAATTGGTCGAAGCGCACGAAATGTTCCACCAATGGTTCGGCGACCTTGTCACGGCTGAAAGTTGGTCCAACCTGACCGTTAATGAAAGTTTTGCCGATTACAGCGAATACCTCTGGACGGAACATAAATACGGCGCCGACCAGGCCGACGCGCATTTACAGGAATCCCGGGACCAGTATCTGGTGGAAGCCGGAACAAAAATGCACCCCCTCGTTTATTTCAAATATGACAGCCGGGAGGATATGTTCGATCGCCATACCTATAACAAAGGCGGCTGCATTTTAAACATGTTAAGAAATTATACCGGCGACGACGCTTATTTTGCCTCCCTGAAAAAATACCTGACCGATAACCAGTTCGGTACCGGCGAAGCGCAACAATTGCGCCTTGCGTTTGAAGACGTCACCGGCGAAGATATGAACTGGTTCTGGAACCAATGGTATTACAAAGCGGGGCACCCGATTTTGGATATTACCTACGCATATGATGCGGCGGCCAAAAAAACAATGGTCACGATCGAACAGACGCAAAAACCCAGGGCCGATATACCCGCCGTCTTTGAATTGCCCATAAAAATAGACGTATATAGCACCGCCGGCCAGGCTCCGAAAAGGTATCCGGTACGGATCACGGAGCGCAAACAAACATTTGCCTTCGACGCGGCTCAAAAACCCGCTCTGGTGAATGTGGACGCCGATAAAATGTTGCTTTGCATCAAAAATGACCACCATTCAGACGAGGAATGGGCTTTTATGTTCTATAATGCCCCTAAATACCTGGACCGCTGGGAAGCGATGGATAAATTGACAAGCAGCCAAAACACCGCAGTGGCAAAAGAAGTGTTTGACGCCGGACTGAAAGACCCCTTTTATGGGCTCCGCCAAAAAGCCCTCGAAAACGTTAGCCTGAAAGAAGGAGCCGGAATTTCGGATAAAATAGTCCAACTGGCTGAAAAAGACCCGAGAATGCAGGTGCGCTCCTCTGCTCTTAAAAAACTGGCAACGACTAAAGACGTTAAATACGCTGCCGTTTATAAAAACATATTGGAGAACGAACGCGCCTACCCGGTTCTTTCCAGCGCCATGACTGCGCTTTATCAGGCAGACCCGACGGCAGGAACGGAATACGTCAAAAGATTCGAGAACGAAACCAATCCGGATCTGTTGGCCGGGGTAGGGGCTATTTACGCCCAAAACCCGAACGCTACCCAAACGCAGTTCTTTGAAAAGAACCTTTCGAAGATCACCGCGCCCGAAGCGCTCATTGGTTTCATTGGTTCTTACGGCAAAGTGATCCAGAAAATGGATACGCCCGCGCAGTTAACTAAATTAGCCATGCTGAAACAAACTGCGGTCGACCAAAATAACTCTCCGTACCGCCGGTTTGGGAGCGCGCGCGCCATCAATGAAATCCGGTTAAAACATAAGGCGTCGGGCGACGAGATATATAAAGCAACCCAGGTAATGATGGATGAAATTAAATCCAAAGAGACCAACCCGGAGGTGAAAAGCGCCTACGAAGCCATGACGGCAAATTAAGATGACGGATACGAGAAAATAAAAAGCGTTCAGCGGATTTCCGCTGAACGCTTTTTATTAATAGAAAATATTTTTAGAAATTGTAAGTAAAGCCAAATCTGAGGTCGAAAGGAGATTCTGGCGAGCTGGAAGGCAAATTGAAATTATACAACGCTAAAATCTCGTATCCGAAACTTCCGCCGCTGTTATATCCGACGCCTGCGTAAAAATTAGTACGGTTTGCGCGGGCAGTTACGGGTTTGTTGTTTTGATCCAGTCCAATCCTGCCATATTGATCCACGCCGTAATTTTCATAATCGTCGTATCCATACTCGGTATGAACAAAAAAATTGGCGATGACCTTATAGCGGGCAAAGGCCGCTACCGAGTAGTTGACCAAATTGAGCGAACTATAAGCGTTGTTGGAATTAACGGCTTTAATATTTTGGTAACCCACGCCAAATCTTGGACCTGCAGAAAAATGTTTGTCGAATTTATATCCAATCATTGGATAAAGCGAGATGTTGAAAGAGCTATAATTCCCGCCTGTATTGTAATCCGGCGAAGAGGAGTAGCCCAGCCCAACATTGCCGCCGTACCACAAACGACGCGCGAAACCGCCGCTTTCGTCGAAATAGGAATCGACCTGTTTTTTTCTAGCAAGCGGGCGATTGCGGTAAGTCCTTGTCGGCAGTTGCTGCTGGTCGGGTTGCGGAGAAAGCGTATCCTGTTGTTGCGCTTTCAACCCGGCGGAAGCAAAACATAACAACGCGACCAGCGAAATGAACGTGAATTTTGATATAATTTTCATTGCTATGAAAGATTAAAAATTTGAATGTGGATAAAATAAAAAACAAAATCTATATATAATATACTGACTGCCGAACGCTAATAGCCGACAGTTTATCTATTTAACAACAAAACGTTTTTTTAGTTAAAATATCTCTTAATTAAAAGTTAAAGTTAGAAAAGTAAACTGGTCATACCAAAGGACTTTTAATGGTCCAATTTTATTTTTCTTTCAAAGACGAAACCTTTTTTTACTTTTGTAATAAATGGCGCATGAACTAACGGCGCGCCTTCACGAAAATCCAACAGCTAACCCATTCATTTGTATGTCCGAAATCAACCGCGAATTTAACAGGTCTTTTTCTTTGCTCGACGCCACCATGCTGGTTTCAGGCTCCATGATTGGTTCGGGTATTTTTATTGTCAGCGCCGATATGGCCAGAACGGTGGGTTCTGCCGGATGGTTGCTCGCTTTGTGGGTATTAACCGGCGTCATTACCATTTTTGGCGCCCTAAGTTATGGAGAGCTGGCCGGCATGATCCCAAAAGCGGGAGGTATGTTTGTCTATATTGAGCGCGCCTATGGAAAATTAACTGCGTTTTTGTATGGTTGGTCCCTTTTTACGGTGATCCAGACGGGCGTTATTGCGGCCGTCGCCATGGCCTTTGCTAAATATACCGCCGTTTTTTTTCCAGTCATAGGCCCTGAAAATATTTTGTTTGCCATAGGCCGCATGAAAGTCGACGCCTCCCAGGCAACGGCGATGCTGCTGATTGTCTTTTTAACGTATGTGAACTCCCGCGGTCTGGAAAATGGAAAGATCATTCAGCTTGTTTTTACCATAGCGAAGATCGCCGCTCTGTTCGCGCTCATTATTCTGGGTATTATTGTCGGTTCTAAAAGCGGTTTTTTCACTCAGAATTTACGCGGATTCTGGGAGGCCTCGCAAACGACCAAAGTCGGCGGAATATGGGAAACAAAATCCATTGGAGGCTTTGCGCTGGTCTTAGCGCTCGGAACGGCAATTATTGGCTCCCTTTTTTCTTCGGATTCCTGGTATAACGTCACTTTTATTGCCGGAGAGATCAAAGATCCCCGCAGAAATATTCCGAGAAGCCTGCTTTTAGGAACCAGCATCGTCACTTTTTTATACGTGATGGCGAATATTGCTTATCTCGCGCTATTGCCTTTGAAAGGTTCGCCCGGCGCTTTGGATCCTGCCGGCCAGGGAATTATGTTTGCCGCCAACGACCGTGTTGCCACCGCCGCAGCCTCTATGATTTTTGGCGATACGGCAGTCTACTTAATGGCTTTTCTTATTATGATCTCCACCTTTGGCTGTGCCAGCGGTCAGATACTCTCCGGCGCGCGCGTCTACTATGTAATGTCGCAGCAGGGCCTGTTTTTTAATGGCGCGTCCCGGCTCAACAGCGCTAAAGTTCCCGGCTATGCTTTGTGGGCGCAATGTATTTGGGCCGCCGCGCTTTGCCTTTCCGGAAAATACGGGGATCTGCTTGATTACTGTACCTTTGCTTCGCTTATTTTTTACATGGTAACCATCAGCGGATTATTTGTTCTTCGGAAAAGCGAACCGGACGCCGACCGGCCGTATAAGGTTCCGTTTTACCCTGTTATCCCAATTCTTTATCTTATTTTAGCGGCCTCCATTGCGATTATTTTATTGAAAACTAAAACAACTTTTGCCGGTAGCGGTCTGTTAATCGTTTTACTGGGCGTTCCGTTTTACTATCTTCAACAATGGGTGCACAATAGATCTACGTCAAATTCATAAAATTTAAATACTATGAAATACTTCGCCATTTTCTTTTTGCTTTTAATGAATTTATCCGCTTCCATAGCGCAGTTGCCCAATACAAATATTTATTTGCTGAATATGGAAGCCGGCCAGGCCGGGCTGTTCCGGTTTTCCAATCCGCGTTTTCTGACGGCATTCAATTTGTACGGCTATAATAATCAACCTTCTTTTATTAATAACAACGAATTGTATATCTCCGTCCAGACGCCTTATGATACTACGCAAACAGATATATTTTCCTTGAATTTGTCGACCAGTACCAGAACGCGGATCACGTCCACCCCCGAAGCGGAATATTCTCCGCAACTGAGTCCAGACCAGCGTTTTTTTACCTGCGTTCGCTCGGACGCCTCTCTAAATAAGGTCCAAAGACTTTGGTATTATCCGTTGGACCGTAGCGGCGGCGGACAACCCGCGCTGAAATATATAACCGATATTGGATATTACTACTGGATTAACGCAGACAAACTCGCTATTTACAAGCTCAACGGGCCAAGCAATTATTTGTCCCTGATCAATACCCGCGATGAATCGTCCGTTCAACTGACCAATAATATTGGGCGTACTTTTGGATTGTTACCCGACGGAAAACTGGCTTTTATTCAAAAAGCGACCGACCAGACCTGGTATATCAAAGCGCTCGATCTGACTACTTACGCCTCAGAAACCATCATTCAAACGCCGCTTTATAAAGAAGATTTTGTCGTCACTTCCGACGGAACCTTTATTATGGGCGTCGGTTCAAAATTGTATGCTTACCGCTTAGGCGACCTTAAAGAATGGAAAGAAATAGCTGATTTTACGTCTTATGGTATCAACAACATAAAACGAATAGCAATTACGCGCGAACTCGATAAAATTGCGCTGGTGGACGATTTGAATAAGTGATATTAAAAGAATAAAACTTTCTTATGCCATATATAAAGATTCAGAGTTGCGTCGCTCTTTTTTGTTAAAAATAATATTACCTTTTATAAAAAGACGTATATTTGCATGAGTAATTATTTTTTGTAATAAGTTATTTTTTGGCGAAAGGCTTTATTCTTTCTATATAGACGGCCGGAGGACATTAGCGAAGCCTTTTTATTAAATTAGAACCAACTCCTTTTTCAATTTTTTACATCTATGAACTTGTTAGAAGACGTACAGGCTAATATTGCAGCCGGGAAAACGCAGGAAGCCTTGGTCGCCGTACAAACTGCCCTAAAAAATGATCCCGAAAATTTGGAAGTAAAACGCGCGGCAGCGCATGTTTACTACGAGATGATGAAAGACGCCTACGAAAAAGACGATTCCGATTCCGCCATCGCTCAATATTCCAACTATTACGCTTTAGAACTCCCTGAAGACGATCCGCTTCACGAACAATTCAAAGTTTACCAGCGCAAGATCCATCCCGAGTTTCCTAAAATGCAGGAAGCAAATAAGCTTAGTAAAGCGGGAAAAAATCTGGAAGCCCTGGCTATCTATGAAGACGCGCTGAAAACGATTAAAGATCTTAAAGTCGCTTATGTTAATGTCGGATGGTGTATTTATCGTCTGTTGGCAGAACTTGCTCCGCAGGAACAACCCGACGTTGATCTGGTCAATAAATGCCTCGCTATATACGAGCGTTTTGAAATATTAGGCCCCTCTAACCTGCACGCCCAAATGCTGCGTATAGCGCTGTATTTTAAAGACGTCGAAGGGGTAGACCTGCTTGACTTCCTGCACGACTGGGATTTCGATAACTTCCGGGAGGAAGATTATGCGCCGTTTAAAACCGGCGGCGGCACTACTATTCCAAGTCTTTGCGAAAGAGCCTATCTGACTTATGCCCGCGTTTTGCTATCCGGCATGAAAAAGCAGGATAAAGAGATCTCGGCTAAAGCCGCCCGCTTTGCAAACGAATTTTTGCCGCTCCTCGACTCTATTTTGGAACAATTGCCCCGCAATATCTGGCTTCCTTACGCCCGCGCTTTATTAATGAGCCGAATGGGTAAAGCCGCGCGGGTTCAGATGGAACTCGTACACATCATTAAACAAAGAAGTAACGAGTTTTGGGCATGGGCGTCCCTTGCGGAAAGCTTCGCCATTCAGGGCGAGGATCCTCAGGCGCTCTCCTGCTATTCTAAAGCGTTCCTTTTGCCCGCTCAGGGAGAACTGGCCGCGCAGGTCCGGGAATCTTTTGCCGCCCATTTATTAAAAATGGGGCTGCGTCCCGAAGCAAAGGCAGAGATTGAAACGATTGTCCGGAACAGGAAAAAGAAGGAGAACAAACTTTCCAAGCAAATGAGGGACTGGGTCGAATCTGACTGGTTCCGGGATGTAAAAGCTTCCTTTAATAACAAAACCCTCTATATCAAAAACGCGGGTAGGGCGGACGCCCTCCTTTGGGCCGATATACCGGAGCAAATCGCCGTCGTTACCCATGTAGACCAGGTGAGAGGCGTTTTCTTTTTTGCGGTCGATAAAAAAATTGGCGGCAAACACAATATTAAAGGACAAACAGCGCGGATCAAGGTAGGCGATATTGTCGCCGTCAAACTAAAAGAAGCGGAAGCGTTAACCGGCGGGAAAATCTGGAAAGTGGTCGGATTGCGTTTTGAGAAAGACAAATTTCCAAAAGAAATCACCCAGCTTATTGAAGAAAATATTCAAATTCCCCACGGACGCGATTTTGGTTTTATGAAGCCGAGCAATATTTATGTAGGTCCGGATCTGGTAAAACAGGCGCAACTGTACGACGGGCAAAAATGCAGGGGCATCGCTTTGTTATCTTATAATAAAGCAAAAGCGGAATGGGGATGGAAAATGCTTGCTGTTTTAGAGGAATAAAAATGGGCTCTATCGTTTGCGGCTCGCCATAGAAAATAAACTATAAAAGTTAAGATTTTGTTAAAAAGTCATCTTTGGATACTTTAGTTTTGTATTTTTATTTTTTAGCGCTATCTTTGAGTAATATTAACAGCAGGATATTTTACTTCAATTTTCTCACTTCTAAAATTTAATCGCCTATAGTTCGGAACTTCTACGCTAAATATTTTTCCCTGTAATTCGACAAGTCTAAAATAATTAGTTATGCAAGTAACGCAAGTAAGCGATCAGCAGTTAATACTGCTCTATCTGGAAGGTAATGAGAAATCCTTTGAAATTCTCCTATCCCGCCATAAATCCAGAATTTATACGGCTATCTATCTTTTCGTAAAAGATCAGAGCCTGGCGGAAGATATTTTCCAGGAAGTATTTATTAAAATTATAAATACGCTTCGACAAGGGAGATATAACCACGAAGGCAAGTTCCTTCAATGGGCTTTAAGAATCGCGCATAACCTGTGCGTCGATTATTTCCGCCGTGATAAACGCCGTCCGCACGTCAGCCCGACCGAAGAGTTTGATGTTTTTAACATCATTAGTTTATCCGACGAAAGCGCCGAACAAACCATTATGCGTTCTCAATCGCATGATCGCGTTCGCAAACTAATCGATCAGTTACCCGTAGAACAACGGGAAGTAGTCATTCTCCGGCATTATGCCGACATGAGCTTCAAAGAAATTGCCCAGTTAACGCGCGTAAGTATTAATACCGCGTTAGGCCGTATGCGTTATGCTTTGATTAATATCCGCCGGATGGTCGAAGAAAAAGAAATGATTTTACATTGATCGCTTCATTTAAAGGACTCATTTACAACACATTCTTCAGGAACCTGCTTATCGCAGGTTCCTTTTTTTATGCGCTTAGCTTGACGAAGGTTATTTGCTGATTTTCGATCCTTCTAAAATGAAAACCTGGAAAAGCGGGTGGCAAACTGCGAATGAAAAACGGGTATTTATCGCCTGGGTATAAACCCGCAAGCTATTTTCGAGCTATTCAACGATCTGAAATCTAACCTTGCGCCGTTAATTCCATTGAAGCATAAGGCCGGCGGATGATT
>JBBRMZ010000104.1:0-16495 GCA_038230555.1 Chitinophagales bacterium | reverse complement strand
GCTATGATTTTTATTATTACATTCAGTTGCTAAATGTAAAACGTTAGTAGGAAAAGCTTTTTCACGAGTAAGCCAATTGGAGATATTTTTACCAAATCCGCTACCTACTTTTGACGGGTCTCTAATTTTATCGACTTCGCTTAAGTTTTTTAATCTGGATTTCGCCCAATCTCCCATTGGCACCATGACGGCCTCTTGGTACATATTAAATTTCTTACTTTTATTGAATTGTAACAACCGTTCCCAAGAGTCTCTAAATCGATTAGGCCATTTTCCCGGATAAGAATTTTTTTTATGCCATATAAATTCTTCTGTCCACAACCATCCTTGTTTTCGCATTTCAAGAATTAATTCCATTACATACGTGCTTCGCTCTCCGTCTAAGACTTTCTCTTTAATATTTAAAATAAAAGTACCTGAAGGCTTTAAAACACGTAGCAATTCTTTAGAAATTGGCAAAAACCAATCAACATATTGATCTGGGTGAACGCCCCCATAAGTGCCTTTTCGCTGATCGGCATAAGGCGGCGAGGTGACGATTAAATCAACTGAATGATCGGGTAATCCTTGTAATTCCTCTTGACAATTACCTAAAAAAATATTCGCCTTAATTTCCATTAATTTAATATTTATAAAAAACCTTAAAGTTATTATAAGACAAATATACTCCTTTGGGATGAAAAACTATTTGTTTATATTAATTTTAAAGGCAACATATATATTTTCATATTATCCATCGAATAGAGGCTCTTCGTTTTTGATTTTCAAAATCATATTTTTTCCAGGTTTCAATATTCCAGTCTTCGACTAATTCAAGCCGGTCGATCGCCCAACCAATATATTCGGCAGACAGGTCGCAACCAAGCCATTTTCTGTTGAGTTGTTCTGCACAAACAAGGGTAGTTCCCGAACCTAAAAATGGGTCTAAAATAATATCCCCCTCGTTGGAGGACGCCAAGATGATTTTCCTTAATAACTCTTCCGGTTTTTGAGTCGGGTGCGGCGTTTTTTCGTGCATTCCGTTACAAGTGGTTGGAATTTCAATGACGTCTTTAGGTTTTGCTCCGTCCGGATGAGGATTCCAGATATGACTGACATTTTTTCCGTTCCCGTAAAGGCTGGTTTCCGCCTGCGGGTGGGACGGATATTTTAAAGTATGCTCCCCGTAAGGCTGCCGAACGTCGTCAATATTGAAAATATAATCCGGCGTTTTTCTGAAATGTAAAATACTTTCATGGCTTCTGCCCCAGTCTTTACCGAGGTTGGCTTTATTTTTATAATGCCAGACGATCCATCGACAGCCTTTAAAAAATCGCATTGCAGGCAGCTTTAAATCTGCCAGGATTTCTGAGAATCCGCAGATAAAAAGCGATCCGGTCGGTTTCAATACTTTTGCAGCCGCTTCGATCCATTGCATCGACCACTCTACATATGCCTGCTGACTTTCAAAAGTATCCCACTCCGCTTTTTTTATGTTGTATGGAGGGTCGGCAAAAATTAGATCAACGCTTTCGGACGGTCTAGAGCTAAGCCATTGGATGGAATCTCCGAGCCAGATTTCGCCATGTGAATGCGAGTAAATAAGTTGCGAATCTTTAAGTTCGCCGTCAATTTCTATTCGCGTACCTTTATTTTCAGTCATTCCGAAAAACGACGGCGTCTCTTTATTTCTTTTAAAGGCCGTATTGTCTTTATTCATCATTTTTTTATAACCGGATAAGTTTTTCTTTCGCTTTCTATTCTACCTTTATTTTAACGAGTTTGATTAATAGCAAATGTAAAGGTATCAGGGCATTTTACAAACTTTTTGTATGAATAAAGGCTTTTAAATGGTTTTTCGTCATTGTTCATTTGGAGTTTTAACCGGTATTGCGCGCTTAAATTTGACGCCTTACTCCTTCCATCCAAAAAAATATCCTTACTTTTATCCCATGAAATTTTAGTTTTAATGGTTTGAATCAGGGAAATGAAAAAAAGCCGCTTTTGTTTTTTTCTCGCTTTCTTTTTAACCGTCGCCGCTTCCGCACAGACGGGGTCTGCCAAGTACACCGTTTATTATTTTTTGTCGGACGGCTGCCCGATGTGCCGCGGCTATGCGTCCGGCGCGTTTAACCAACTCTACGATACTTACGGCAAAAAAGGAGTTGATTTTGTGGGCGTCTTCCCAAATTTCTACGCGACGGATTCTACCATCGCCGAATTTCAACACGATATGAATTTGCCGTTTCGGCTACAAAAAGACGTGGATTTTCATTTAACCGACCAGTTTAAAATAACCGTTACGCCGCAAGTCGTGGTGGCCGACGCAACCGGCGCGGTCTTCTACAACGGCATGATTGATAACGCTTACTATCAACCCGGAAAACGCCGGGGCGCAACATCTGTTTTTTATTTAAAAAATGCGCTGAACGCTTTGCTCGAAGGTAAATCCGTCGGAATATCCAACACTTCGCCTATAGGGTGCGTCGTAGTACGCAATTGAACGATCATTCAAACTTAAAAATATAAGTCGATATGAAACATTTTGCCTTCATTTTCCTATTTTTCAGCGCTTCAATACTGGCCGTCGCGCAAACGCCCGACTGGGCGACCGGTATCGCGCCGATTTTGTATAAAAACTGCGCAAAATGCCATAACTCCGCCGGCGTGGCGCCATTCTCCTTACTGACCTATACGGACGCTTATAATTTCCGGCAAAGCATGTTGACCTCGGTCGTTAATAAAGTTATGCCGCCCTGGTCGCCCGACCCGAATTATCGCCATTTTGCCCAGGAACGTATTCTTTCAGACGCCGATATTAATTCTATTCGTTCCTGGGTAACGGCGGGAGCGCCCAAAGGCGACCTGGCTAAAGCGCCGCCCGCGCCGGTCTATCAGGCCGGATCGCAAATTGTCGATCCCGATCTGGTGTTGACCATTCCGACCTATTCGATCAACACGACGACCGACTTGTACCGGTGTTTTGCTTTCAGCCCGAAGATTCCCGCCGATCATTTTATTAGCCAGATCGAAGTCGTTCCCGGCGACCGCAGCGTAGTGCATCACGCCCTCGTTTTCAAAGACCTGTCCAGTACGCCGCTTCAGTTGCAGGCGGCCAACAAAGACGGCGCGGCGGGCTATACCAACTTCGGAGGTTCCGGTTCCAATAGTTCAAAACTCCTTATGGGGTATGTGCCGGGTCAGGGCGTGCAGGCGTCGCCGGACGGGATGGGGCTTTCGCTGGAGGCCAACAACAACATTGTTATACAGATCCATTACCCGGGCGGCATAACCAACAAAAAGGACAGCACGAAAATTTTCATGAAGTTCTCAAAAAGAACGGATTTAAGGAACGTATATATTGAACCCATTTTGAATCACCTCACCTCCGCGCTGACCAACGGCCCGCTGACCATACCGGCGGGAAAAACCAAACAGTTTAACGAGAAATTTAAATTGCCCGCTTTCGACATAACGGCGCTGAGCGTGGCGCCTCACATGCACCTGATCGGGCGACGCATTAAAAGTTATGTCGTTACGCCCGTTGGCGACACGATTCCGCTGGTCAACGTGCCGAGTTGGGATTTTCACTGGCAGGGCGCGTATAATTTCCGTAAGCCGATTAAAATACCGGCCGGCTCTACGCTGTATGCCGACGCTTTTTATGATAATACAACCGCTAACCCCGCTAATCCTAATTTTCCGCTCAAGGACGTGAGCGCGGGGGAAAACACGACCGACGAAATGATGATCGTGTACTTTACTTTTCTCCTGTACCAGCCCGGCGACGAAAATATTGTGGTGGATTCTTCCGCCGTCGTAACGGCGACAAACGACCTGCCGGTCGCTAAACAAAAACTGGCGGTTCAGCTTTTCCCAAATCCCGCCGACCAGCGGACGACGCTGTCCTTTAACCTGCCGCAGGCTGACGAAGTGACGACGGATATTTTTAACCTGAACGGCGAACTTGTCAAACCCATCGGACGGAATCAGTCTTTTCCGGCGGGGCAAAATAATATTTTCATAGAAACGCACGATCTGCCTCCCGGAGCTTACCTGGTCCGAATTAGTTCCGGCAAAATTTACGGAGTAGAGAAGATGGTTAAAATAGATTAGATCAGCGGGAACTAACGCTGCCGCTGCCCGTGGTTTTTACTACTTTATTGGCGGGTTCGCCTTTATAGCGCACGTCGCCGCTGCCGCTTGCTCGGGCGTCCAGGCTTTCGGTGGCAAAACATTCGATATTGCCGGAACCGGCGACCGAGCAAACTACTTTTTTACATTTCAGGTCGCCCGCGTTACAATCGCCGCTGCCGCTGACATGAAAATTACCCTCCGTCGCGGCGCCGGCTATGATGATATTTCCGCTGCCGCTCACGCTGACGGTTGAAGTTTCGTAGTTGGCTTCCGGGATTTTAACGTCGCCGCTGCCGCTAATATCCACTTCCAATTTTTTGCCGGTCAGCGCGTTGAGCGCTTTCAGGTTGCCGCTGCCGGAAATTTTGAGTCCTTCAAAATCGGGCGCGTAGACGGTAATTTTGAGTTTCTTGTAATTGCCTACGTTTTTATCAAAATAGATTTTGAGCGTTCCGTTGTCCTGAACTTCGGTTTTCAAAACGTCCAAAATATTTCGCTGGCCTTCCAGGGAGACTTTGGTTTCCGTTCCCTGCTCCACCTCGACGTCGAATGAACCGCCCGCCTGCACAGTAGTAAAATTTTTTAGGGAACGCGTTTCCGTTTCGACGGGGCCTTTGCCTTTTATACCGAAAGAAACATTAAAACAGGAAGCGAGGCCAATAGCGACCAACGGAATAGCGAATAAGAAGCGAATAGAAGCGTTTTTCATAAAATGTGGATAAAAGTTAAAGTGTAGCACTATATACTCGCTCTGTTTGACGGGTTTAAACGCCGTCCGGTTACGCATGGCGACAAAATAAAATTATTCTTCTTCAATAGGCGTCCTTCTCTTCAGGATTTCCTCTTCTTTTTGAAAATCCAACCATTGATACCGGTCGCGGAGGACGTCCATTTTATGAAGCGTCTGGCGGACAAAAAGTTGGTGCGCTTCAGAATCCGAATGAAAAGGGCGATGGCGGACTGCCTGTTGTATTTTTTCCACGCGGTCGATCACGTTCCGGGTGTCGTCGCTAAAGAAGGTCTGCGAAAAAAAATCCCAGATATGATCCAAGGCGACCGGGTTGGGATGGATCATGTCGGCTTCGTAAAACCGGTAATCGCGCAGGTCGTCCATCATAATTTCGTAAGCGGGAAAATAATAAGCGTCGGGGTAAACATCGCAGACATCGCCGACCGCCGCGCGCAGGATCGCTTTAGACCGCTGGCTTTCCATCAGGCCGTCGCGGATATGGCGGACGGGGCTGACCGTCAGGATGAACCGGACGGAAGGATAACATTTTTTTAACTTGGTAAATACCTTTAAAAAGAGATCGGTTATTTCCGCCGGTTTCAGGCGGCGGGTCTCGAAAAAGTCTGCCGGGAGTTTATGGCAGTTGGCGACGATCTCGCCGTTCTCTTTTTCAACGTATCCTTTAGCAGTTCCCAAGGTAATAAAAATATAGTCTATCGCATTGGTAAAAAAAGTATTTTTGCCTTCCAGGCGGTTAATCGCCGTCAGCGCTTCTTCGGCGGTGGGTTTTGAAAATCGTTCGTGGTGCATGAAGCTGTGCCAAAGATCGCGGTAGAAGAAGACGTCTTTCTCCGAGAAGACATATTCGTCGGCTAATAAATGCAAACCTTTGCAAATAGAATACGGGTTGAAAAGGACGCCGTAAGGGTTGACAAAGGCGGTAAATTTAGAAGTAATCAGGCGAACGCCCATGTTTTCGGCAAAACAGGAGCCCATGCAAAGAATGCGATCGGTATGCCGGATATCAAATCCGGCTTTTTCTGGTTGCAACGTCGTTCGAAATGCTTTCATGGTCGGTTCCTTTCAGGTATTTTTTACAAAAATAATAAACTATATTTACCGCGCGATTTATTTAGACGTTGAATACTCGAATAAGAAACATCTTTTTAAAAGCGCCGGGTTTTAAATTCACCGGATCATTTTACCGCGCCGTTTATGGGATTATTGGATCGCTTATTTGGTTCCGCTGCCCGGGATAAAAAACCGAAACCGTCGATGCGTTTCGGCCGCTATTCCGATACTTTTAAAGAACCCGTCAAATACAAGGCTTGGGAAGCCGCGCTGACGCATTATGAAAAAGACGAATACGAAGACGCTTATAAATGTTTTTTTCAATACCTGCGCGACGAGCGGGAGGACAACGTGCATTGGGCGGACCGGCCGGCAGGCGGCATAAAATTCGAGATACTGCAAGGTTCTAAAAAAATCGTCGGCGAAGCAAACGCGCGGCAGATCAAAGCGGAAGCGCGCATTGTTCACGCCCGCGAACTCAATCTCGGTCTGTTGCGAAGATTAGTGGAAGCCAATTACGCGCTTGATTACGGCCGGTTCGCCCTTGATCCCGAGAATAATCTCGTCATAAAATTTGATTCTTCCACTGTCGACGGATCGCCGTACAAATTATATTACGCGCTCAAAGAAGTTGCTCTCCAAGCCGATAAACAGGACGACTTGCTGTTGGAAGAATTTGGCGACGTCCTGACGTCCGTCGACTCGGGCGTGGAAACGATCCTGAGCGACGATATTAAAGAAAAGAAATATCACTATATACTGGCTCAGATCGAAGCCGTTTTCAAAGAAATAGACGGCGGTAAATTATCCGTGGAAAAACACGCCGGCGGCTTTGCTTACCTCCTGCTGAACCTGATTTACAAACTGGATTACCTGACCAAACCCGAAGGATTTATCATGGACGCTTTAGAAAAAGCGCACCAGGCTTATTTTTCAAAGGATCGCGCCAGTATGCTGCAAAAAGTAAGCGCAATGCGCAAAATACTAACGGAAATTCTCAACCGCGACCCGGAAGCGGCAAAACGGGAAATGTACGACGTCGTTTCCACCTTTGGCTTATCTTCCTCAAAAGGTCACGACGTGCTGGCGGATATGATTGAAAAAGAACTTCCGCAAATGGACTGGTATGACGAGAACCGGCATGAGGACGTCGCGGCGTCCGTTCCCGGCTATATTGTCGGGTATAATTTATTTAATTACGCGCTGCCGCGGCCTGATAAAGACGCGCTGGATATGTATTACCGGATCACAGAACCCGCTTATTTTGCATCCCTCGGGTTTGAGCCGCTTTACGCCGATCCTGTTACCGGCGCGTTGAATCCGAAAACGATCAAAGCGGCTATCCGTCAGATAGCCGATCAGAACCGGAATAAATATCCCAAATTGGCTCCCGAAACAGGAATGCTGGTTTTTGACCGGCGGGTCGCTTTTGCGCGGTCTTACCTGTTGATGGTAAAACTTTTTGATTTATCGCTTCAGGAATGACCGGGATAAGCAGTTTACCCGATAATAATAAATTGTAAAAAAACGGATCATTTATAACACATTGCTACTTGCAGACCGTCAATGAACGATTATTTAGAACTTTATAAACGCGCCGTACTTCAGATTGCCACGCCGTATAGTTCCGGAACAGGTTTTTATTTGAAACAATTCGACCTGATCGTCACCAATAACCACGTGGTCGACGGATCGCGGGAAGTGACCATCGAGGGAGCGGGGTCGCAAAAGCAAACTTCCCGCGTGTTATATTCCGACCTGCGTTACGACCTTGCTTTCCTTGAAGCGCCCGCCGGTTTTGAAGCGCCACTCCTGGAGCTGGGCAAAGGGTCGGAACTGAAAGAAGGCGACCGGGTAACCGCTATCGGTCATCCGTTTGGCTTAAAATATTCGGTTACTCAGGGAGTCGTTTCTAATCCAAGACATATCGTCAACGGCCTGATTTATATTCAGCACGACGCCGCCGTTAATCCCGGCAATTCAGGCGGGCCGCTCGTCAACGAAAAAGGCGAAGCGGTGGGCGTTAACACTTCTATCATCGCAAACGCCAACAGTATCGGATTTTCTCTTTCGTCCGATTACCTGAAAGAAACCATCAACGAGTATTCCGTTCACAAAGGCGAGGCCGGCGCGCGCTGCTCTTCCTGTTCGAACATTGTTTTTGAAAATACCATCGTTAAAGGGCTTTGTCCGTTTTGTGGCGCTAAAATTACTTTGCCTTCCGCCAATGAAGCTTATAAACCTGAAGGAACCGCTAAAATGATTGAAGATATGCTCGCAAAGTGCGGTTTTGACGTTCAACTAACGCGACGCGGCCCGAACAATTGGGAAGCGACGCGCGGGAGCGCCCGCGTTCAACTTAATTATTACCGCGAAAACGCGCTAATCGTCTGCGACGCCGCCCTTTGCACGCTGCCCAGAAAAAATATACAACCGATGTACGAATACTTACTGCGTCAGAATTATGAACTGGAAGGGCTGACTTTCAGCGTCCGGGGGCAGGACGTCATTTTATCCCTCCTGATCCACGACCGTTATTTGAAAGAAGAAACAGGAACGCTTTTATTAAAAAATCTTTTTGAAAAAGCCGATCTTTACGATAACATTCTCGTAGAACAATATGGCGCGGAATGGAAGACGCCAAACGGATAATGTTAAATCTCCGGCAGTCTGAATTTAAACCCGCCGCGTAAAAATATTTATCCTTAAATTTACGTTCTTTTGAAATCCGGTTTAAACGGGCGCCCCCGAGCGTCGGAGGAATAACTTGCCGCCGCGCATTCCATCTTCATTTAATCCTTCTTTTGCATGAGAAATTTTTTATTCCTCTTTATCGCCGCGGTTGGGTTGTTTTCTCCGCTTCAGGCACAGGATATTCACTTTTCACAATTTTATGCCGCCCCGTTAAATCTCAATCCCGCGCTGACCGGGGTAATGAACGCTAATCAGCGGATTTCGGTCAATTACCGGAATCAATGGGCGTCCGTATTGCGCGGCGACGCTTTCAATACTTACAACGCTTCCTATGATAACCGGATCGCCGTCGGCAGATACGATTTTATCGGAATCGGCGGTTCGCTGTGGGGCGATAAAGCGGGTTCCCTGAATTTTAGCACTACCCAACTGCATGGGTCTTTCTCCTATAGCAAAAGAATGAGCGGCTACCGCAGCAGCGCCAGTTACCTCGTGATGGGCTTCGACGCCGGCGTATCGCAGCGCGGTTTGGATCTGGCCAATGCGCGATGGGGTTCGCAAAATAGCGGCGGCGTGTGGGATCCGACCCTGCCAAGCGGCGAAGGGCAGTTTGCCGGACGCAACAACTTCTTTTACCCGGAAGCAGCCGCCGGACTGATGTGGTTTACCACCATCAACGAACACAATAATTATTATATCGGGGGCGCATATAGCCATATCAACCGCGCCAACCAGTCTTTTACTTCCACGACCTACGTTCCGCTCGCCAGTAAATTTACCGTTCATGCGGGCGGCGAATTTGAATTGGCCGAAAGAATGAGCATGCTGCCCGGAGCGGTTGTCTTTTTACAGGGACCGTCCAAAGAGATTAATTTTGGAACCAGTTTCCGGTTTAAACTTGGTTCCAGCCGCATACAGGAAGAGGGCATTCAGTTTGGTCTGTGGTCGCGCCTGAGCAACAAGATCAATTCCGGTCTGTTGATAGATGCCGTCATTGCCTCCACCCGCTTCGATTACAACGATTTCAGCATCGGTTTCAGCTACGACATCAACGTTTCCCCGCTCAGCGCCGCCAGCAACGGCAACGGCGGATTTGAGTTTTCCCTGATCTATAAAATATTTGGCCCTGAAAGCCGCGACGTGTATTGCCCGAATTTTTAAGGCGCATTTGTCGGAAGCAAACAGGAATAGCCGCTTACTTGCGTAAGCGGCTATTTTTATTTAGAGTAGTTTGTGGTATATCTATTATTATCCCTCATAATTCGTAAAAATATCCGCGTTTATCTGCGGACTTCCGATCCGCGAAAATCTGCGGGAAAAAATGGAGCAAGCGCTGCGCCCGTTGCAGCCTTTATTCCCCAGCTATCTCAAAAACGTCCAAATCGTTCGCTAAAAAAGTATTCGGGAAAACCGTTTTTGCTTCTTCCAATAAGTCGGGCAGCATAGAAAACGTTTTTGCTTCATAGCGCGCGCTAAAATGCGTTAGGATCAACATTTTGGCGTTCGCCGCTTTTGCCGTCCGCGCCGCGTCTACCGAAGTTGAATGCCCCCATTCTTGCGCCATTTCCCGGTCGCGTTCCATAAAAGTCGCTTCATGCACCAGGACGTCCGCGTCTTTAGACAATTCCGCCAGCGCCGGAGAAAAGGCCGTATCGCCGGAAATAACCATTTTTTGACCCCGTTGCTGCGGCCCTAAAAGGGACGCTCCGTCAATTACGCTCCCATCTTCAAGACGAACAGTTTCCCCTTTTTTTAGCCTGCCCCATAAAGGTCCCGACGGAACCCCCAACTCTAAGGCTTTTTCCACATTCAAATGACCGGGACGCTCGTTTTCTGTTACCGCATAGCCGTATGCTTCAACGCGATGATCAACGGCGACGCAGGAAATGAAGAAATTCTGCTGTTCGTGAATTACGCCCGGACGAACGGTAACAAATTCAAGAGGATAAGTAAGGTACATCCCCGACGTCCGGAAAGCGCATTCTGTAAATTCGCGCAATCCTTCCGGCCCATAGATCGTTACGGCAGAACGGATTCCGTTTTGAGATCGCGACCCTAAAAGACCCGGCAAGCCAAAAAGATGATCGCCGTGGAGATGCGTAATAAAAATGCGGTTCACCTGGCTTAGCCGAAGGGCAGATTTCATGAACTGGTATTGCGTTCCTTCTCCGCAGTCAAATAAAAAGACGTCGCTCCGGCCCGTTAATTGTAAAGCCGTAGCGCTGACATGGCGAAAAAGAGTGGGCGAACCTGCGCTTGTTCCCAGAAAAGTAATTTTCATGCCATAAAACGGTTGATTGAAAAGAAGGAAATGACAAAGCTGCGAAGAAATGGTTTTAAAAATTGAGGCTTTTTATAAAATTATTTTGACAGAATAGATAATCGGCGTAACTTCGGGTTTAAATTTTACTTCCATGGCTATTTCTTCAACTCAGGATAAAAAATAAACTCATGTTTGGAAATAAAAAAAATTCGGTAGAGCCGACTTCGTCTATGAACGTAAACGCCCCCGTCAAAAATAACGTTGCCGTATCCAACGATTCCAACGGCTTAAATAGTTTGGTGCGCGGCACGATCGTTGAAGGAAATATTACTTCTGAAAGCGACATCCGGGTAGACGGAACCATAAAAGGCAACCTGCATTGCAAATCTAAAGTTATTATCGGTCCTTCCGGCTATATCGACGGAGAAGTTAAATGCGCCAACGCAATGATCGAAGGCCGTTTTCACGGAAAACTTCAGGTCGCCGAGTTGCTAAGCGTTAAAGAAGGCGCCGAGGTAGTAGGAGACGTAAAAACGGGCAAGCTAATGATCCAGCCGGGCGCTGTTTTTAATGTGTCCTGCAATATGAAAGAAACCATCGAGATCGAACGCGAAACGATAAAAAAACAACTTCCTGTAAACGCCGCCAATGGAACCGCCAGGGTTGCCGGATAATAACCGGCAAAAAAAAAGAGCGGCCGCTCCCGGCTCGCCCGATTCTTCGCTTCGGTTCATGGATATTGGCGTCCGTATGTGCGTTATTATCGGCGGCGGAACTTTGTTGGGTAAATGGATTGATCATCTGGCGTCCATGAAAACGCCTTTATTTATGATTTCCGGCGCAATGCTTGCCACGGCCGCCGCGATGTATATGATCATTAAAGAAGTTTCCGCTAAAGACGAAACATGACTTTTTACCGTTTCATCCGGGCGCTATTAACGACCTGCGCGTTAGTTGTGGCGGTTATTTTAATTTTACAATCCCTTTTTCGTACCATACCGCTCAATAGCCCCCTGGCGTGGCAGGGATTGGGCTTTTTTGTCGTTTTTAGCTTTATTGTTTATTATGCAGGGATTCGTTCAGCCGCTTCGCCTAATAAATTAAAGTTTCATAACCTGATACTGTCGGTTTTAGTAGGAAAGATGATCCTATCTTTTTTGCTCGTCTTCCTGTATTACCGGTTCAATCAACCCGCCTCTGGAAATTTTGTTTTCCCGTTTTTTGTCGTTTATTTTATCTTTACCGTTTTTGAAGCTCATGTGATGATCCAACTGGGTCAGGTGAAAAAAAGAAAATTAGAATAGCGTTCCCTTTCTAAGCCATAAAAAATGACGTTTTTATGGAATACAAGTAGTTGATAATAAATGGATTGAAAATTCATTACTCATCACTCAATAATTATTAATGGAAGATACTCCTTTCAAAGTAATGGTCAACGACGTCCGCAGCTTCGACGTGACGGCGGCTGAAGCAAATGCGCTGGATATAGTTGCCGGTCAGAACGGCGTCGAACACATTCTTTTAAACAACGTCGCTTACCGCGCCGAGGTTGATTCAGTTGACTTTGCCGCTAAAACTTTCCGGATAAAGATCAACGGCAATTTGTACCGCGTGACGATCAGCGACCGCTACGACCAGTTGATCCATCAAATGGGCTTGTCCAGGACGTCTGTTCAAAAGATCAATGAGATCAAAGCGCCCATGCCCGGATTGGTGTTGGAGATCAGCGTGCAGCCCGGCGACGCCATCGCCAAAGGCGATAAAGTCCTCATCCTGGAAGCTATGAAAATGGAGAATGTCCTCAAATCGCCCGGCGACGGCGTGGTCAAAACGATCCGCGCGGTCAAAGGCGCCGCCGTTGTAAAAGGGCAGGTACTAATAGAACTACAGTGACCTTATTTTTTCGCCAGCCGCCGCAGCGCCGCCAGCTCGCGGTACGACGTCCGCGCCTCCTGCGCCGGCGATCCAAAATAGATTTTATCGCTTTCCAGATCCTTGGAGACGCCAGATTGAGCTAAAACGGTCACGCGGTCGGCGAGATGCAGGTTTTGCGCGATTCCTACCTGTCCGTATAGGACGACATTGTCGCCAATAGTCGTTTTTCCGCTAATCCCCGTCTGCGCTGCGATCAGGCAATTTTTGCCAACGACGACCCCGTGGCCGATGTGTGCCTGGCAATCGATTTTAGTCCCCGCTCCAATGATCGTATCGCCGGAAACGCCTTTGTTGATGGTGCAGCCCGCCCCGACGTCTACGCGATCTTCAATAATTACGCGTCCGCAACTACGCCATTTTTCGTAGCCTTCCGGATATCTTTTAAAATAGAAAGCGTCTGTTCCAATTAAAGCGCCCGCGCCTATATAGACGTCCTCCCCAATGATGGTATGCTCGTAAATAACCGCATTGGCGCCAATATGGCTGCGCGCGCCAATGTTGACGTCTGGACCGAGCACGACGCCGGGTTCCAGGATCGCGGTCGGGTGGATATAGGTTTCTTCGGAAACGGGCGCGGTCAGCGGGCGAACGGGCCGAAGCGAAAGGACGAGACCGTTGTACGCTTCAAACGGCTGCGGATGCAGCAGTAATATTTTTCCTTCCGGCGATTCGACGCGGGTTGGGAGGATAATAAAGGTAGCCGCCGAATGCAGCGATTTATGAAAATACTTTTCGACGTCCACAAAGGTAATATCCCCGGGTTCAACTTTGTGAATTTCGTTGAGGCCGGTCGCTAACTGCGCAGGGTCGCCGATCAGCGTTGCGCCTATTTGCTTTGCGATCTCGCCAATGGGGACGGGGGCTGGTAATTTCATTTAAAACGGGGAATGTTAACGGCGTTTGTTAGAAAACGCAAAGATAGCCGATTCTTAGAAAACTATAATCTGCCAAAATTTTGCCGCTTTACGTATCTTTGCAACTATGAGGCCAGCCCATAAATTACCGATCGCGCTCTGCAATATTAATATTGCGCTCTATCCATTTTACATTTCCCAGTGACTTCCCTTTCAAAAAACAAAAAGTTTTAGTAAATTTGCGCTTCTTTATGTCGGTGTTTCAGGCCGGCGCGTACGCCCTTTTTTGTAACGCTACTTTTTCATCAACTTTCGGCCAATTTATCGAACTGGGAGCGGAACCCCGGCAAAGCGCTTCAGTTAGAACAGACGCCAGTATGGTTGTAATACCTCATTTGTCAATACGTTAAAAGCTAAGGGCTAAAAGCTAATAGCTTACTGATAATCATAATGATCCATCGTTTATTTATAAAAAATTACGCGATTATCGAGGAACTGGAAATGAAATTTTCAGACCACCTCACCATCATCACCGGGGAAACCGGCGCGGGGAAATCCATTCTCCTGGGCGCTTTGGGGCTTATTATGGGCAATCGCGCCGATGCGCGGGTTTTATATAATCAGCAGGAAAAATGCGTCGTTGAAGGATATTTTGATCTGTCCAATTACGACCTGCGTGAATTTTTTGAACAGCACGAGATTGATTACGAGCGGGAATCCGTGGTGCGGCGCGAACTGACGCCTTCCGGCAAATCGAGGACGTTCATCAACGACACGCCCGTGACGCTACCCATTTTGCGCCAGTTTACGGGTAGCCTGATCGATCTGCACGAACAATTTGACACGCTTGATATTCACGACGTCTCTTTCCAGTTGCGCATGATTGACGCGTTGGCAGATAATAAAGCGCTCCTGAAAACCTACGACGCGGCGTTTAAACTTTACCGCGCCGATAAAAGACGGCTGGCCGACATGATCGCCAAAACGGAAAGCGCCGCCCGCGAGACGGAATTTATCCGCTTCCAGCTCGACGAGTTTAATAAAGCCGAACTGATCGCCGGCGAACAGGAAAAGATTGAAACGGAACTTGCGCGATTAACCAATGCCGAGGTCATTAAGCGGGCGCTTTCATCCGCGTTCCGGGCGATCAGCGAAGCCGAAACTTCCGTCGTCAGCCAGTTGCAGGAATTGGCCATGGCGGTAGGCGCAGTCAAAAAATATAATACTGAAATTAGCCCGCTCCACGAACGTCACGAAGGGTTAATTTATGAGTTGCAGGAAATCGCCGACGAATACGAACGCGTCGCTGAAGATACTGAATTTGACGGCGCGCGGATCCTTGAAATTCAGTCGCGGCTCGACGTCATTTATCGTTTGCAAAAAAAACATGCCGTCCTGACCGTAGAAGACCTGATCGCTATCCAGGAAAATTTAAACGCGCAACTAAGCGCGTTGAGCGATCTGTCTTCCGAAATCGTCGCGCTCGAACAGTCGCTGGTCCGGCAGGAAGTTCAATTGCAGGAGGCCGCCGCCCAACTGCGCGACCGCCGGCTTGCCGTTATTCCTTCCTTTGAAAAACAGGTGGAAGAATTGCTGCAACAGCTTTCAATGGAACACGCTCGCCTACAGATCCAGTTGACCGAACTCGCCGACTGGACCCCGACCGGCAAAGATGATATTAATTACTTATTTGCCGCCAACAAGGGCAGCCGCCTGCAGCCTATCAAGGAGGTCGCGTCGGGCGGCGAATTATCGCGCCTGACCCTATGCTGCAAATCGCTGGTGGCGAGCGCTATACCGTTGCCTACGCTCATCTTCGACGAGATTGATTCCGGCGTTTCCGGCGACGTGGCGATCAAAATGGGCGCTATTCTTCAGAAACTCTCCGATCATCATCAGGTAGTCGTCATTACCCATTCGCCGCAGGTAGCCAGCAAAGCCGACACGCATTATTTTGTCTATAAAACCGTTAAAGAAGACCGGACGATCACGAGCGTGCGTTTACTCAATATGGACGAGCGCGTCCGGTCCATCGCTACTATGCTCAGCCAGAACCCGCCTTCGGCTTCGGCTATCGAAAACGCTAAAGAATTGCTGTCCGGCGTGCGAAAAACGCCCGTCAAAATAAAAAAAGACGGCGCTTCTTCGCTGTTCGACGCGTAACAGACGATTTATAAAAAACTTCTCTTTCAATTCGTCAAAAGGAACAACCAATATTTATGAGCAGTCAATTATTAAAAGGAAAAAAAGGAATTATCTCCGGCGCTTTAGATCACCAGTCCATCGCCTGGAAAGTTGCTGAAAAATGTGTCGAGCAGGGCGCGACCATCACCCTGACCAATGCGCCCGTAGCCATGCGCTTTGGCGAGATCAAAGAACTGAGCGTTAAGCTCAACGCCGAGATCATCCCCGCCGACGCCACTTCCGTTCCGGACTTGGAACATTTATTTACCCGTTCGATGGAAATATTGGGCGGCAAAGTCGATTTTGTACTGCATTCCATCGGCATGTCCCTGAACCTGCGGAAAGGAAAACCTTATACCGACCTGAATTACGAATGGATGCTGAAAACGTTTGACATATCCGCTATTTCTTTCCATAAAATGATGCAGACGATGTTGAAGCTGGACGTCATGAACGACTGGGGCAGCGTCCTGGCGTTGACTTACATGGCCGCGCAGCGTACCTTCCCGGATTATAATGAAATGGCGGAATCCAAAGCGATCCTCGAATCTATCGCGCGCAGCTTTGGTTATCATTTTGGCGTGCAGAAAAAAGTGCGGGTCAACACCATCTCGCAGTCGCCGACCGTTACGACCGCAGGCAGCGGCG
>JBBRMZ010000103.1:0-16600 GCA_038230555.1 Chitinophagales bacterium | reverse complement strand
CTGCCGCTTGTCGGGCGTCCGTTTCTATAAACTCCACCATGATTTTTGTTGGAAAGGGAACGAGGGCGACCACCATGAGCAAAAAGCCGTTGGCCAGGATCAAACGGGGGCTACTTTTTTTCAACAATTTAAAAATATCGTGGTGCGCCAGCCACATCAATATAATGGTCGCAAAACTATTGACGTAGCCAAAATATTTTGGCCACAAAGATAGAATGGCGTCAGTTAATCCTTCGTTGGTATGCGGAACGCCTTCTTTAACCGCTATTTCGACGCCCAGCAGCGTAATGGCTACGCCGAAAATGCCGTCGCTGAAGGCTTCAATTCTTGAGGTATCTTTTTCCAAAATTTATTAAGCTGGTTTAAGTCAATGATAAACTTATGAGTAGAATGCAGATAGCTAAGTACGGGAACATATTTAATGGATATTATTTTCCGATTTAAGGCCGGGAGGGCGCCGTTATAACTTTTACGCTCGCTTCGCTTGCGTAAGCAGGGGATATTTTTTGTTTTTGCGGCGGCTCCGCCGCCGCAAAAACAAAAAATATCTATTCCGGGTTTTTCCACTGCGAGGCACTAAATAGTTGAAGAATTGAAAATATGAGCGTCTTATTTAGTTCGTTTACTTATATATATTCTCCCAGCAATGCAATTTTCGCCGCTGTTTGCACGTCCCCTTTAGCTAATAATTCCTGCGCGTACAAATGTAAATTATGTCGGATATTGCCAAAGAACATGATTTTTTGTAGGCGCGGATCTTTTCCTCTTTGTCCCAGCGCTTCTTCTTTAAAGGGCAGCGCTTCCAAAGCGGCGAATTGACCCAGGTCGTTGCCGGTAAAGACGGAACTTTCTAAAAATCCGGCGGGCAATTGGTCGAAACCCATCGACTGTTTTTCGCGGGGTTGGAGAATGGTATGGACGTCCATTTTGCTGCGGCTGTAATAAGCGCGGCCCATCCGGCCCATCAGGTCTATTTTTTGAGGATCGATCCGACCATTGGCGTCGAGGACTTCTTCTTCAACGTGCATTCGCAGTACGCGGCAAAGAACGAGGGTTCCGGAGGTCGGCTCCTTTCCCAATTCAATGATCTGGTCTATTTTGCACTCCATCTGCACGGGCGATTCCTTAACGCGGAAAGGTTTAACCAAATCGGACGCCAGGGGCGTTAGACCGGATTTTACAAATTCGTCGACGCCGTGCGGGTAACCGGCGCTGGTCACGTTCATTTGTTGAACGATCGGGAAAGAAACCATATTGACCACGCATTCCCCGGTCTTTTTGACGTTTGCGAGCGTATCTTTTTTATTGCCCGGGGCGAAACCGAGGATCGGCGGCGAGGAGCTGAACACATTGAAATAGCTGAAAGGCGCTAAATTACGCGCGCCGTTTTCGTCGAGGGTGCTGACAAAAGCGATGGGCCGGGGAGCGACTGCGCCGGTTAGATATTGGTAAAAATCCTGCAACGGGGTATTCTGCGGGTCGAAACTTGGCATGACGGTAGTAAGTTTTGGCGTGGGCGATTCAAAAAATGTTCGGAATAATATTCGTTATAGTAGGGCGTGTATCTCCCCGGCCAGTTCCATGCCAGCGTTCCTGCCCCGGCCTTTAAAAATCAGTTGATCGTGTTCATATAAAGCGACGTCGACGACCGCTTCAAGGCTTTCGTTTACCTTGCCGGTCATTTCGCCGGAAATGGGGGAAATCAGACCGCCGCCTTCCTCTTTGGTCCCTTCTATTTCCAGGCGTTTGGTTTTATCTGTAAACGTTAGTTTTACCTGACGGTCGTTGAGCAGCGCGATCTTCATTTTCGCGCCGGTATAGGTCGCGAACGTATATAGTTTTCCCCGCAACCAGAAACCGACTATATAACCGATAAAAAACGACTTCAGCCAGGGAATATGAGCGACCGAAGCAAACAGCGAAACGTCGGGCTCGTCAAAATGATTGGTTTGCATCCAGATCCAGCTTTTGGGAAAGGAAGCGCCCCAGTCTTTTTCTATATATCCTTTACCGCCCGTAAAATCCACCGTTTCGCCGTGAATGGTCAGCGATCCTTTAATCTGATGGTTCATGCTGACCACGCCGTGATAACATTCCATAAAAGGCGCGAACGAGTACCAATTCATTACGCCCGGCGCCCAGGGTTTCTTCGGCCAGGGAATGCAGTTTTCAAAAAACAGCCGTCCTTGTACATTGGGCAAAAAGACCTGCAATTGCTCGCCGGAAAAGAAATTGTCGCCCAAATGCAGCGAAAAACGATCTTCGGCCGGTTGAAACTGTCGCGCATTGAAGCGATGGTAAGCGGCTTGCCGCTTTTTTCCATCCAGCGATTGAATGAAAGCATGCCGCTCCCCGTTGGCGGCCATTGAAATACCCGGAATAAACGCCCAGGCAAATCGCTCTGTCGGATCGACTACTTTAATATACCAGCCTTCAAAATAACGCCGCTTTTTACCCCAGCCGTGAAAGCGGTTGGGGTCCCAAAGGGCGCGAAAACGCAGTAAAAGGTCATTGGTCATGGGGTTGGCGGAATGTATGTTGGTTTTGAATGATGCAATAAGTATCATCACTTACTGATAATCAATTATATTTAAGCGAATTGATAACAGCTAATAGCTATTTATAAGTCCATCAATAAAGCGGTCGGATCTTCCAGCAATTGTTTTACTTTCACCAGAAAGGTTACGGACGTACTTCCGTCAATCACCCGGTGGTCATAACTGAGCGCGAGGTACATCATCGGGCGGATCTTTACCTCCCCGTTGATCGCCATCGGGCGCTGCAAAATGGCGTGCATGCCCAAAATGGCGGACTGCGGTTCATTAATGATCGGCGTGCTCATCATGGAGCCAAAAATTCCGCCGTTGGTGATCGTAAACGTGCCGCCCGACATATCTTCAAGACTGAGTTTGCCGTTGCGCGCCTTCTCCGCCAGTTCCTTGATCTTAATCTCTACTTCGTGAAACTTCAGCGATTCCACGTTCATTACCGGCGGCACCACGAGACCGTTGGGCGTAGAAATGGCGATCGAAATATCTGCATAATCGTGGTAGACCATATCCTCGCCGTCGATCATCGCGTTGACGTCCGGCATTTCCATCAGTACCTTCGCGCAGGCTTTCGCAAAGAGCGACATAAAGCCCAGTTTGATCCCGTATTTTTTAACAAACCGGTCCTGGTATTTTTCCCTTAGCGCCATCAGTTCCGTCATGTCCACCTCGTTAAAAGTGGTCAGCATAGCGGTATTATTTTTGGCTGACACCAGTCGTTTGGCAATGGTGCGCCGCATCCTGCTCATTTTATTTTTATGCTCGTTGCGGCTGAAGGAGACCGTCGGCGCGGTTGGCGCAGGTTTAGCGGATTCCGTTTTAGCGGGCGCGGCGGGCGGCGCGGTTTCTGTTTTTGCCGTAGCTGGAGCGGGCGGCGGCACGGCGACTGCCGGAGCGGCTGTTTTAGCGTCCGTCGCTTTATGGGCGTCTTCTTTGGTGATTCTGCCGTCGCGGCCCGAACCGTCGATTTGCGCGGCGCTCAGACCGTTTTCTGCCATCGTTTTGGCGGCGGCGGGCGAAGGGGAGCCGACTGCATAAGCGTCTCTGCCGGAGGCTGCGGGCGCTGGTTTTGCTTCCGCCGCAGGAGCCGGGACGGCTTCCGGTTGGGCGTCTTTAGGCGTTGCGGACGCCCCGGCGGCGACCGCAGCGTCTTTAGGCGTAGTCGCCGACGCCGCAGGAGCTGGAGCGGCCGGTTGTTCTTTACCGCCTGCGGCTGCGGCTTCAGTATCAATTTTTGCTACGAGCGCGCCGATTTTTAAGTCTGCGCCGGCTTCGGCCACCCAGATGAGTTTCCCTGCGGCTTCGGCAGGTAACTCCAGCGTCGCTTTATCCGATTCAAATTCGCAGATGGGTTCGTCGATCTTCACCATTGCGCCGTTTTCTTTCAGCCATTGCGAAAGCGTGACCTCGGTGATGGATTCGGCTATATTGGGTACTTTTATTTCTATGACGGGCATAATATTTTTAATGATGAATGATGAATGATGAATGATGAATTTTATAAATCAACAATAATCAATAAGAAATCCTAAATCAAATAGCGCAATTTACATAATTTGCCTCGTTTCCGGCTAATAGCTGAAGGCTGACGTCTAAATTACCCCTGCACGTAGACTACGTATTTCTCTTTAAAATATTCTTCCGGAAAATAAGCGTCGATGGGGCTGATCTCGACGTATTCTTTCCGGGTCATGGCTTTGATTTCCGATTGTATATCACCTCCCTTCAGCGCGATCCATCCGTTGGGTATCGCGTTCTGCATTTTGGTTTTAATCAGGCGATGGCTCCAGTTATTAAGTTGTTCCATGCCGGCAACCGCGCGCGTGACCATAAAGTCAAACGTTTGCCGCAATTCTTCCGACCGTACGGGCAAAGTTATAATATTTTTTAATTCCAGCGCCGACGCGATCTCCTGCGCGACGCGAATTTTTTTGCCTACGCCGTCGATTAGCGTAAACTTCGATTCCGGGGAAAAGATCGCTAAAGGGATACCGGGGAAACCTCCTCCCGTGCCGAGGTCCAGAATTTCGGTTCCGGGCCGGAATTGAATGAATTTAGCGATAGCCAAGCTATGTAATACGTGATGAATGTACAAATTGTCGATATCTTTCCGGGAAACAACGTTGATCTTTTGGTTCCAGTCATTATAAAGTGGTTCCAGCGCGGCCAGTTGTTCGCGTTGCAGCCCGGTCAATTGAGGGAAATAATGTAATATTTTATCCATTTGAATTTAAATCCTGCCCCCGCCCGCTAAATAAAAAAGCGGGTTTATTGGAGCGCTATCTTTGGAGCCAATAAACCCGCCATTTCAGAGAGCGGCGCAAGTTAAACAAAGCGATCTAAAAACTATTCAGTTTTTGAAGTCGCCTGGCAAAAACCGCTTAAAATTTCACTTCCACGTTTTCCCACATGATGTGGATCTTGTTATCGGCAACCGCAATTTTCATTTGTTCGTTAAAAGCGGCGGATTTAGCGGGCGTCGTAATAAACCGGATGGCGTCGTCGGCTGACTTGTAGCTGAACGCGCCCCATTGTTTGGCGGTTTTGTTGAAAATGATGGTCCATTCTTTTTCTCCCGGAATGGTAAAGAGCGCGTATGTGCCGGCCGGCAAAGTCTGCCCGTTGAATGTCAACGCTTTATCTGTCATAAAAGTAGTCGCTTCATTGGCGCCCGTACGCCATACCTGGCCGAAAGGAACCAATTCGCCCCATATTTTTCTTCCTTTTACGGACGGCTGCGCGTAATGAATGGTCACATTAGCGTCGCCAATTTTACCGGTAGCGGTAGCGGGCGGCGAAGCAACCATTTTTTTTTGCGTCGCCTCCTGGGCTACAGCGGTAGAAACGCCCGCGCCGAAGAAAACAACAACCAACAGAAAGGATGAGATAAATCCTAAGAACTTCATTGAAAATTCAATTTGATGATGAAATAAAACGGTCTATAAACAATTATTAACCTGCATTGTTTGCGTCTACGCATTTGCCGTTCGATGGATTTGAGGAATATAACCCAACCGGAAGACTCGTACAACGCTTTCAGGCGTTAAAACTTTTACCATAACGTTGTTTTCAATGAAGCGAGTATTTATATAGCCGCCCGGCGACCATTCTAATAGTCGTCCTTCCCAATATAAGACAGGTTTTTTATTTTCGTGAACGATCATAACGCCGGAAGGCAGGTTTTCGAGGCGCTCAAAATATGTTTTTTTCTTCCCCGCCGCGTCGATCCGTTCCGCTTGCAAAATAGCGTCGATGGACGTCATTTTTTCGTCGTTCAGGGAGTAGCGGTTTTTGTTGGCCGTTAACCACAAGGATTTAAAGCGTTTAAAATCTATGTGCCGGCAAAAAGCGCAGGGGCGGTGTCCGGCTGCAAAAGCGGTCGCCTCGTCGAGGAAAAACAATTCCGTCCAGCGGTTTTCCGTCATTACTTCCCGCCGCATATTTTTATATTCCAGTAGGCAGGTAATCCAGGCTGTCGTCCGGAAAGGCCGGATGATCGCTTTGTTTTTGTGAATCACGCCGCGGTTGCCCGTCCAGGCGCCGCGCTCGGGCGTTTGGATGATATCGCCGAAAGGGGTGACGCGGTTTTGTAGGGGCATAAATATTTTTTATCCCACATTCTCCAAATCAAACGGCAGCTTCCTAATCCTTTTCCCCGTCAAATTAAAGATCGCATTACATAAAGCGGGCGCCACCGGCGGCAGCCCCGGTTCCCCGGCTCCCCCCGGATCGGCTTCGCTTGGCATGACGTGGATTGCTATTTTCGGCGTTTCGTTGATGCGGAAGATATTGAACTGGTGGTAATTGCTTTGCTGCGACTGGCCGTCTTCAAACGTGATGGCGTTTTTGAGCGCCGCCGATAGGCCCATCACCACGTTGCCTTCGGTTTGCGCTTTGACATTGTCCGGGTTGATCGCAACGCCAACGTCGATCACTCCGACCACTTTTTCGATCTTCACGCCTTTGCCGCGTTTGCTGACCGTAACCGCATAGGCGCAAATGGATTTAAACGACCGCGACATCGCAATCCCCATGGCGTGTCCGGCGGGAAGCGGCTGTCCGTAGCCGGATTTTTCTTTGAGGAGTTGCAGGACGGCGGCGAAGCGAGGTTCACCGGCCAGCATTTTTAACCGGAAAGCCATCGGATCCTGTTTGGCGGCGCGCGCCAGTTCATCGATGAAACATTCGTGGCCAAACAGGTTGGTGGATGCATAGACCGAGCGCCACCAGAGAACCGGGATTTCTGTTTCCGCCAATACAAACTTTTGGGCGCGGTTGGGTATGGCGTAGGGGCTGTCTTCCTGGTTGATGCCTTCCGACCAGCTCGTGGATTTGGTCGGGTCGGCTTTAAAGATTTGCCAGCCCAAGAAAGCGCCCACAATTTTATGTTCAAATGCCTGCACGATGCCGTTGGCGTCGATCCCGCCGCGCATCGCGCTCAACATGCCGGGCCGGAACGGACCTTGCGACAGATCGTCCTCGCGCGTCCAGGTGACTTTGACGGGTGCGTTCATCTGTTTGGACAGATCGACCGCTTCCAGCGCGTAATCGTAATAGGATTTTCTGCCAAAAGAACCGCCCAACAATTGCGTGTTCACTTTGACGTTCTCTTTTTTATATCCGTATTTTTGAACGACATAACTGATCAGGTTATCGGGGCCCTGCACGGGCGCCCAAATCTCCACTTTATCTCCCTGCACGTAGGCGGTCGAGTTTTCGGGTTCTAAAGGGGCGTGGGCGGTGAACGGCGTTTCATATACAGCTTCTAAAGTCTTAACCGACGTTTTCAGCCCGCTCTCCACGTCTCCTTTGGCGTCGGTCATTGTAAAACCGTCTTTTTTGACGAGTTCCCGCAGGTTCTGGAAGTAAGCGGTCGTGGAGGTTTTAGCGTTATCGCCGTTCTCCCATTCGACTTTCAGCGCTTTCCGGCCCTGTATAGCTGCCCAGGTGTTGTCGGCAATGACGGCGACCGCTTCCAGTTTTTTATAAGGGAGCAGACGTTCCGTTCGGACAACTTTTCGGACGCCCGGGATAGCTAAAGCCGCCGCGTCGTCGATGGATTTTATTTTGCCGTGGATCATCGGCGAATGTTGAACGACGGCGTACAACATCCCCGGCACCTGAACGTCCAGCCCGAAAACGGCGGAACCGTTGACGCGGGTCGGCACGTCGAGACGCGGCAGGCTTTTGCCGATCAGTTTAAACTCTTTAGGCGTTTTCAGTTTTACGTCTTTCGGCGGCGTCAGTTTAGCCGCTTCGTCGACCAACGCCCCGTAGGAAAGAATGGCGTCATTGGTTTTATTGATAATTTTGCCGTTCTCCGCTTTGCAATCTGCGACGGCGCAATTCCATTTATTAGCGGCTGCCTGCTTCAACATTTCGCGGGCCGTGGCGCCAACCTGGCGAAGGGATTGGTATTTTGACCGAACGCTGGAAGACCCGCCCGCCCCCTGTCCGCCAAACTGCGACTGGCCGTCGGAAAATTTGACTATTATATCTTCCATGCGCACTTCTAACTCCTCGGCGATGAGCATGGGCATGGCCTGCGAGGCGCCCTGCCCCATATCCGGGCGCGGACAGATGAGGGTAACGATCCCGTCTTTGGCGATCTGGATATAAGGCGATAAACCAACCTGGTCCAGGGGCAGTTGGGAAAGGTTGGCGATTCTGCTAATAGCAAGACCCGGCAGAGAAAATCCTAAGGTCAGCGTTCCGGCAAGTTTCATAAAATCGCGACGAGGTATGGTTGACATGGCAGTTTTAATTTTGAAATTAAAGAAGAAAAAACCGAGGCTTCGGGAGATTTTTATCGCCCGGAGCCTGTTTTAGCAGGCGTCTCAGCAGCGCCTTTACCAGTCGGATGTTCGCGCAGCGAAGCGGCCGCTAAATGGATCGCGGCGCGGATGCGCGGATACGTTCCGCACCGGCAAAGGTTGCCCGACATGGCGTTATCAATATCCGCGTCGGTCGGGTTGGCGTTGTTTGCCAGCAAAGTCGTGGCGGACATGATCTGTCCCGACTGACAATAACCGCATTGCGGAACCTGTTTTTCAATCCAGGCTTGTTGAATAGCCAGCCCGGCTTTGGCGCTCAGACCCTCGATGGTGGTAATTCTACTGTTTTTAATAAGGCCGACCGTGATCGAGCAGGACCGTACGGGCGTTCCGTCGAGGTGAACGGTACAGGCGCCGCAAGACGCTATCCCACAGCCGTATTTAGTTCCGGTCAGCCCCATCAGATCGCGGAGCGCCCAAAGCAGGGGCATATCAGGTTCCGCCTCGATCGCGCGGGGCGTTCCGTTCACGGACAACGTAATTTTTTGCATGGCGTAGGAGTTTAAAATAAAAAGCGCTTTCCAACCTGCTGTTGGAAAGCGCTAAAATAAGGATATTTTATGGTATACTTTAATTTATTGCATTAGTTGAGGTAAAGGACGGCAATCTGAACCGTGGGCTTCAAAACCGGATGCACCCGCTCGGTAACGACGTCTTTGGACAAAGTAAAAGTAGTCGTTTTTTTAATATCTACGGAAGAGGCGCCAATCTTTACAGTGTAGGTTCCGGCGTCCGTCACCCAGGCGGCGCGCTGCGGATCATAAGAGGCGAGGTCGGAAGCATTCATGGTAAATCGCAGAGTCTGGCTTTCGCCCGGCTGTAACAGGTTGGTTTTGGCAAAACCTTTCAATTCCAGCGCGGGTTTTTTTAACGTTCCGGCCGGCGCGGTCAGGTAGCATTGAACGACTTCTTTGCCGGCTACTTTTCCGGTATTTTTGACGCCGACGATCAGCGATATATTATTATCGCGGTCGATGGATTCAACCGCTAAATTTCCATAGCCGAACGTGGTGTACGAACCGCCAAATCCAAACGGATAAGCGGCGGCGGCGTGAAAAGTCGAATTATAGCGGTAGCCCACGTAAATATCTTCTTCATAAATCACTTCCGCAGGCCGGCCCATCATCGGGTTGAAAGGCGTCCCTTCCGGCTGCGGAAATTCCTTGCCCGGGAAGTTTTTAGCGGAGGGCTCGTCGGTATAACTGATGGGGAAGGTCGTCGCCAGTTTGCCGGACGGGTTAACTTTTCCGCTCAGGACGTCCGCGATGGCGTTTCCAGCTTCCTGCCCAGGCTGCCAGGCCAGCAAAATTCCGTCGCAAACGTCGCGCCAGCTCGCCGTTTCGATGACGCCGCCGATATTCAATACCACAATCACTCTTTTGCCTTTGGCATGATAGGCGTCGACAATGTTTTCCAATAATTTCCGCTCGACCGCGCTCAGGTTAAAATCGTTCTCCACTTTCCGGTCGGCGCCTTCGCCCGCGTTCCGGCCAATCGTAAATACCGCTATGTCGGCGTCGGCAGCGTGTTGTTTAAGTTGTTCCGGGGTCAAGGACATTTCCGGGATCGGCGCGGGCGCCTGAAAAAAGAATTTTGGCTTAGGTCGTTTGGTTCTTTCGTAGGCAATAAAGGCCTGGTATGTATTTTTCCAGTTTTCGTCAAGCGCATAACCCGCATTTTTCAACCCGTCGTATAAAGAAACGACGTAGGCTTTATTGACGTCGCCGCTGCCCGTTCCGCCGGCAACGATCTCGAAAGTCGTATTCCCGTAAAAAGCAACTTTCGCGCCCGGTTTCAGCGGCAGCGTATAATCCAGGTTTTTCAACAATATCATGCCGTCGGCGGCGGCCATGCGCGCAACTTCGGCGTGGCCTTTCAAATCCGGATTGTCCGAATAAGCGAATTTTTTAAAAGTAGGCGATTTTAAAATGAGATGAAGTACGCGCCGAACGTTATCGTCCATTTGCCGCTTACTGATTTTACCGCTCTGTAAACCGCTGAAGACAGCTTGCGTCTGAGCCGCGTTGCCGGGCATCAGCAAATCGTTGCCGGCGTTGATCATCGCGACGGGATCTTTTCCGCCAAACCAATCAGTCATCACCATTCCTTTATATTTCCATTCGTCTTTCAAAATGGTCGTCAACAGTTCGCGGTTTTCCGGCGCATAGACGCCGTTGATCTTGTTGTAGGAACTCATGATCGCCCAGGGATCCGATTTTTTAATCGCAATCTCAAACCCTTTCAGGTAAATTTCCCGCATGGCGCGTTCGCTTACGACCGTATTGACGCTGGCGCGATTGGTTTCCTGGTTGTTGGCGGCAAAATGTTTGATAGTAGCTCCGACGCCCTGCGACTGAATCCCGTTGACAATGGCGGCGGCCATATTGCCCGAAACGATGGGGTCTTCAGAATAATATTCAAAATTGCGTCCGCCCAGCGGGTTCCGGTGTGTGTTCATCCCAGGGGCCAGCAGCACGTCGACGCCGTAATCGCGGATTTCCTCGCCAAAAGCGACGCCCAGTTTGCGAACCAGCGCCGTATCCCAGGTCGACGCCAGCGAAGTTCCCGTTGGAAAAGCCGTCGCGTAATAGGTTCTGCCGGGGCTTTCTTTTCTCATCGGGGCGATTCGCAATCCCGCCGGTCCGTCGGAAACGGTCACAATCGGGATTCCCAGTCTCGGGATTCCGTGTAATCTGCCCGCCGACCCGGCAACTTTTTCGGCTATCAGATCGTCCTCCGCGTTGGTGGGCGGCAGTTTAATGCCCAACACCTCGGCAGTTGGATCCCCTTTTTCTCCTTCTTTTTTAGCCGGGGACGGCATAACGGGAATTTTAAAACCCATACCGACCACCATCTTCACTTTTTCCTCCGGGGTCATAGCTGCGATCACTTCGTCGACCGTATTGACGCCCAGTTGCGGCGCGGCCATTGATTTTCCGTTTTGCGCCGACCCATGCAGAGCAACGGCGAGCGTTAAACAAATAAAGAGTAATTTTTTCATACAAAGTTGGTTAATTATTAAGTCATTTATTTCCTGTAATCCAATGCAGGTTTGCGGTCGCCCAAGAGCGGTACGTATTTAAAATCCTTACCCCGTCGCTATTCAAATTCTTTTCTCGCCGCTTCAATGACCTGGTCTTTATCCTCAAAAATATCCATCGCGGTCAGCGTCAGCGTTTTAGCGGCCACCATCATGCGTTTCCTGCCGATGCTCATTCCGCCGGCGGCCACCGCCCTCCAGCGCTGAGCGGCCTTTTTCGGGTGAAGCGGCGGCCTGCGCGTTAGTTGCGGCGGTCAGCCGGCAAACCGCGCCGAGTAGTAGCGCTGTTCTTTTCATATTTTATATTTGACGGGAAAGGTAAGGAATTTTGGATATTTTAAGGAAACAACGTTTGTTGTTTAAAAAATATGGAATTTATAGTATCTTCGTAAGAAAAAGGGGCGAAAGATATTTTTCATTATAGCGTTCGGGAAGCGTTAGAAAAAGACGGATGGAAAATCACAACCGACCCTTTGCGTATAGCGCTTGAAATAAACTTACGTGGAAATTGATCTTGCCGCCGAAATGGCGCTGGCCGCCGAAAAAAATGATGACAAGATAGCGGTTGAAATAAAATCCTTTATTGGAAAATCAATTATGTCCGATTTCCATTTAGCTATCGGGCAATATTTAGATTATTTAGCCGCGCTTGAAGAAAAAGACCCTATTCGCGAACTTTATCTTGCTATACCCCTGGCTGCTTATAACCATCGCATTTTTCAGGGTCAGTTTATTCAAAAAAGACTCAAAAACGATAATGTAAAACTATTAATTTTTAACCCGTTGGATAATACCATAGTAGAATGGAAAAAGTAAAACGCTACCGCCAAATTTTGCAAGAAGTCTTAACCGAGTATGGGACTGATAAAAGCGGTTACCCCCAACCTACCGACATCGAAACCCAATTAGTCTTTGATACGGTGAATGATCATTATCAGGTTTTGAGAATAGGCTGGCGCGATCAACAGCAAATTTTTGCGGTTATTTTTCATTTTGATATTATCAACGAAAAAATCTGGCTACAGTTAAATATGACTGATTACGATATAATTGAAGATCTGGAATTACGTGGCGTCCCTAAATCGGATATTGTCCTGGCTTTTCACGCGCCGCGAATGCGGCCTTTTACGGGTTACGCCGTTGCTTAAAAGCGCTTATTACTTTTTGGGGCCTTTATCGCCATATTTTAATATTTCCTCTTGTTACTATTTAATTCTTCCAAACTCAAATTTTATTTAATTTTGTATTTAATAATCCATCTTAAATAAAATAATCGTCGCCTCCCCATTTTTATCCAATTTCTCATTTTTTTCTATATACATTTTCGGCGTCTTTTTCTACCTTTCCCTTTTTACCAGCCGTTGAACGTATGAAAAAGAACGCTATTTTCGATCACTATAACCCTAACGCCGTTTTCTGGGATGAAATGCATGAGGCGGGTGAAATACGCACTCACTATCGCTTTTTAGCCGATTTCCTGAGTTCGATGGAGCATGAAACATTGCGACAAAAAGAAGAACTGGCGGCAAACTTATTTATGAATCAGGGAATCACATTTACTGTATATTCCAACGCCGAAGGCGTCGAACGCATTTTTCCTTTTGACGTGATTCCGCGCATCATCACTAAAACCGACTGGGAGCATATAGAAAGCGGAATTAAACAACGGCTGACGGCGCTCAACCGTTTTTTGAAAGATATTTACAGCGAACAGCTAATCGTCAAAGAGGGGCTAATCCCGCCGGAGCTAATTTCTTCCTGCCCGCATTTTTGCCGCGATGTTTTCGGAATACGGGTTCCCTTTGATATTTACGTCCACATTGCCGGGATCGATCTCGTCCGGGACGCCGACGGCGTTTATTATGTCTTGGAAGACAACCTACGGACTCCCTCCGGGGTATCCTACATGCTGGAAAACCGCGAAGTGACCAAGCGTATTTTCCCGTCCGTCCTGGCGAACTATCCTATAGAGAGCGTCCGCGATTACTCGATCTTTTTGTACAAAATATTGCTTTCCTTAGCCCCTAACCAGAAAGTAAATCCGACGATTGTGATTCTGACGCCGGGAATCTTTAATTCCGCTTATTACGAGCATACTTTTTTAGCGCGGACGATGGGCGTCGAACTGGTGGAGGGACGGGATTTGCTCGTTAGTAATCATAAAGTATACATGAAAACCACCGGAGGAATGCGCCAGGTGGACGTCATCTACAGAAGAGTAGACGACGAGTTTCTGGATCCCGTCGCTTTCCGGCCTGATAGTTTGCTGGGCGTGGCCGGCCTGCTCTCGGCGTACCGGAAAGGCGGCGTGGCGATCGTTAACGCCGTCGGCAACGGGGTAGCGGACGACAAGGCAATTTATGCCTACGTGCCGGATATGATCAAATTTTACCTTAACGAAACGCCTATTTTGAGAAACGTCCCAACCTACCATCTGGATAACGAGGACCATAGAGCCTATGTTTTTGAAAATATACACCGAATGGTCGTCAAAAAAACCAACGAATCAGGCGGCTACGGGATGTTAATGGGCCATAAAGCCGACCAGGAAGAAATCGACGCATTCAAAGTCGCAATTCTTAAAGACCCTCGCTCTTTCATTGCGCAGCCCATCTTGAAACTCTCTACGGCTCCCTGCCTGATTGACGGAAAACTTCAACCCCGCCATATTGATTTGCGCCCCTATGCGCTCTACGGGCCGGACGGCATAGAGATTGTTCCGGGCGGATTAACCCGGGTCGCGCTTCGGGAAGGGTCGCTGGTCGTTAATTCCTCGCAGGGCGGCGGCAGCAAAGACACCTGGGTACTCCACGATTAAATATTTCATAACTCATAATTCATATTTCATATTTATTATAGATGCTCAGTAGAATAGCAGACTCTCTTTTTTGGCTCAACCGGTATATTGAAAGAACGGACGGTATTCTTCGGGCATTAGAAATTAACAGCGTATTATCTTTGGACCGTGAATCGGACCGTCAGTTTTCCTGGCGGCCTGCGCTCAAAGTTTTCAGCCCGTTGACCGAAGAAGAAATCGAAGAAATTCAATATGACAGCGCCGCCGTGTTGAAATATATGATTACCGAAAAAAGTAATGCGTCGTCGCTGCATCATATCGTCATGCGGGCCAGGGAAAACGCGCGGGGCGTACAGGATCACCTCAGTAAAGAGTTATGGGAATGTACCAATAGTTTTTATTTGAAACTTAACCATTTAGACGTCGCAAACTCTATTCAATCGGGCCGGCACCTGGATATACTATCCGAACTCATCAATCATTGTCATTTGTATTTTGGCGTTGCGGACGTCACCATTCCCCGGACGCAGGGGTGGAATTATATGAATCTGGGTCGTTACCTCGAAAGGGCAATTCAGACGGTCGATATCCTGGACTTAAAATTTCAGGATATTGAATACGACCTCGAAAATGCCTCGGACGTCATTTATTGGAAAAACTTATTGTTCACCGTGTCCGGTTATGAATTATACTTAAAAACCTATAGGAGCGGTATTGAAACTCAAAACATCGTGGATATGATGATTCTGAATGCGAATTTTCCCCGTTCCGCGCTGTATTGCCTGAAAAAATTGCACCAAAACATCCAGACGCTCAATCATCTTGAACACCTGGAACAACACAGAGAATTGGAAAATATGATCGGCCGCTTATATTCCAGCGTTCAGTACACCGATCTAAGTCATATTTCTTCGACCGGGCTGCATAAATATTTGTCCGACCTCAAGGAAAATTTACTCCATTTCGGCGATATGCTCACAAAAAAATATTTTGCTTATTATTGATTAGCTGGAAGCCTTATTGAACCTTCCACTGCAAGTCGGATGATAATTTTTTAAGTATTGCTATTGAATTACTTATAACATTCATAATTCATCATTATTTTAGAGATGGCCATTTTTAAGATTCAACATATTACAAAATATCAATACGACGCGCCGATCAGGGAAAGCGGCAACCAGATAAAGGTTTTTCCTTATCACAACGAAGAACAGGAAATATTAAACCATGAATTGACCATCACCGGAGACCCCGCCGTGAATAAATTTACGGACTACTGGGGCAATACAACGGGCTTTTTTACGGTATTATACCTTGAAAAAGAATTGGTCATAGATAGCAGATTAATCATAAGGGTTAAACCCAAAACGCCTGCGGCGGATTTAATTTCTACCAAAGAAGATTGGGGAGTGATCCGGTCTGAACGCGTGAAAAGTATGAAACTACTGGATTTTAGCCATGTTCACCGCGTCGACGGACATGAAGAAATTGCCGAATACCTTTTTTCCATACAACCATACGAAAAGTCGCCGCTTGAGGTCCTGTTTGCGCTGTCTCATTTTATATTTGAACAGTTTCAATACGTAAAAGGGATCACGACCATCGAAACCACCGTCAGCCAAGTCTGGGAGCAAAAAAAAGGCGTTTGCCAGGATTTTGCCCATGTATTGCTTTATATGCTCAGATATGCAGGCGCCCCCGCCCGTTACGTCAGCGGCTACATTTGTCCCAATAAAAACGGAATGCGCGGAGAGGGGGCTACCCACGCCTGGGTGGAAGCCTGGATTCCAGGCGCCGGATGGGTCGGCGTCGACCCTACCAACGACGTATTTACAGACGATAATTATGTGACGCTGGCCGTCGGCAGGGATTTTATAGACTGCACGCCCGTGAAAGGCGCTTTCAAAGGCCCCGCCAACGAATCTTTAAATGTCTACGTATCGGTTGGTTATGAAGACGGGTATGTGTTTCAGCAGGACAATGCTGTAGAAATAGAAAATTTTGCCCCACGATCTGATAAAGACGCTTACATCATGGGGCAATGATTTTAAATCAGCTAAAAACAAAAATGCCCCCAACGAACATGACGCAGGAGGCTAAAATTAGCTTAGAATCGGTTTTTGAAATGGAGCGTTTATTTTAAAAACGCGCTGCAAGTCTAATTAGACAATACCAATATTTGTACCGCTTTTTTAAAAATGAGGTCGCGCCGTCTAAAAATAATGGTTGGTCAACCCGTTTTAAGTACCGGTACAAAATAAATTGATATTATTTAAAGGGGGAAAAATTAATTTTATAAGCATTCCCTACTTGTTGTAAAATTGTTTGAGCTGCATAAAACAATTGATCCGGCGTGCGGTAATCTTCGGGTTTTATCCAT
>JBBRMZ010000102.1:0-16857 GCA_038230555.1 Chitinophagales bacterium | reverse complement strand
ATCAGCTATCAGCTATCAGCTATCAGCTATCAGCTATCAGCTATCAGCTATCAGCTATCAGCTATCAGCTATCAGCTATCAGCTATCAGCTATCAGCTATCAGCTATCAGCTATCAGCTATCAGCTAATATTTAACGTCTATTATTTTATTTATACGTGTTTATAAAGGCGTTTATTTTGATTAAAGTAGTTAACCTTGACGCCGTCTATTTTTATGCAACAGATCCAACTTCCGCGTTACACGATCTTTATCGACGATCTCGAAACCGCCGTGACCGGTTTTTTAGAACAAAACGCTTTTTCTCAAGCAATTATCCTAATGGACGAAAATACAGAAAAATGCTGCTTCCCGGTCGCGCGTCCCTTTTTTAAGTCGCTCCCTTTCAAAAACATCGTCGTCGCGCCCGGCGAAAGCCATAAAAACCTGGATACCTGCCGGCTGATCTGGGAAGAGTTATTCAATGCGGGCGCCGACCGGAAATCCCTGCTCGCCTGTCTCGGCGGCGGCGTTCTCGGCGATATGGGCGGTTTTTGCGCCGCTACTTTTAAGCGGGGAATCGCTTTCGCGCAGGTCCCCACTACCCTGCTCTCTCAGGTTGATTCGAGCATTGGCGGAAAACTGGGAATTGATTTTATGCAGATCAAAAACAGCATCGGCGTTTTTTCCGACCCCGCCGCCGTTTTCATCAGCCGCGATTTCCTGAAAACCCTGCCGCAGCGGGAACTCCGCAGCGGCTTTGCCGAAATGCTAAAACACGCGCTCATCGCCGACGCGCGTCAATGGAAACGCCTTGTCGCCATTGAACAGATCGACTTTGAAGCGCTCGAAAAAATACAGAACGAACTTGGTCCTTCGCTGATGGTCAAAAAACGCATAGTCCAAAAAGACCCGTTTGAAAAAGGCGTCCGTAAAGCGCTTAATTTTGGCCATACTGTTGGCCATGCAGTTGAAAGCCTGTCGCTGGAAACGGACAAGCCGCTGCTGCACGGCGAAGCGATCGCCATTGGTATGATTTGCGAGGCCTTTCTTTCGCAGGAACTACTTAGCATGAAAAAAATGGAGGAGATTGTGCAGGTATTTTTAAGGCTATACGGCCATTACGACCTGTCGGGCTTCGACTTTGCGCGCCTGCTCGACGTCATGAGGCAGGATAAGAAAAATGAAGGCGGCAGTATTAATTTTACGCTGCTAACCCGGATCGGCGCTGCCGTCGTCAATCAGACGGCATTGGATCGCCAGATTTTAGACAGTCTGGCCTTTTACCGGCAGTTATAAGAAGAACACTTTTCCTTTTTGGTTTTTAAGCCTGAAAAATGACGGCTGTAAGGGAAGGAGTCGAACCTTCACGGGGTAGTTAGCTATGGCACAATTGCGCGCGCAGTGGTCAACCCTAAGTATGCCACGTTTGTCCTATGATCCCCACCCCCGAGACAAGGGGGTATGTCTGCCAGTTTCATCACCTCACAAATTAATAAAAAGCGCTTTGAACTTTATCGAACCGCTTAATGATGCAAAGTTAAAAGAATAGACGTGATTAATGCAAATTTATTAATAACAAAATTGAAAGTTTAAATAGCTATCAATAAATCCGGTAAATAATTAGTAAAATTTCAATAGGTTCTTTTTAAAAGCAACGTTTTTTAGCAAAAACGAAAGCGTTCGACGGGTTTTTACTTATATTGCGGAAGATAAAAGAAACCATGACAAAAATAGCCGGAAAACATACGCCGTTCCCGGTTTTAGGAACAGGCTTTAAGCATACGGATTATGGAGCCGTGGATCTTTCCGAAGAATATCTTCGGAGAACGCACCCGGAGGTCCGGGTTTATGACAGCCTGGCCGCTTATGTGGATCAGACGCGGGCGGAGAAAAAAATCAGGGTCGCTTATGGCGGCTATTTGGAAAAAAGAAATCTCTACGGGGTCAGCGGACATTTTCATAACGAAAAGGAGAACCGCAACTGCCATCTGGGAGTTGATCTTTGGACGGAAGCGGGAACGCCGGTCTATACCGCTTTTGAAGCGCGCGTACATAGTTTCGGTTTTAACAACCAACAATTAGATTATGGAGGCGCCATTATTTTAGAATACGACCTAAAAAACGTCCAATTTTACGCGCTTTATGGACATTTATCCCTGTCCTCCTTGACTGGTTTACAAAAAAACAATATATTGTCCGCCGGATTCGCTTTTGCTACCCTGGGAGACCGGACAGAGAACGGCGGCTGGCCGCCGCATTTGCATCTACAGATCATCCTTAATATGGAAGGATGGACGGGCGATTATCCGGGCGTGTGTTCGGAACGGGAAAAGACAAGGTACGCGGAAAATTGTCCTTCCCCGCTTTGGCTATGCGGATTGGGCATGGTTGATTAAAAATGTTTTAATGTAACATTTTTATTACAACAAGCATCTGATTTTTATTATAATAAGTATATTATGAAAGAAGGTATGCAGTAATTTTTAATTTAATTTTTTATTAATATTCGGCGCTTCGCGTTGACATTCTTTAAATAGACTTAACTTTGGCTAAATTTTCCGGATGAACCGTCAAATCTACCAGTCCCTGACAGAATCGAAACGACAAGGCAAAAAAGAAATAGCGATTTTGATCGACCCAGATAAAACGCGCCTTGGCAATATAGAGAAAATGGTGGCCGCCGCTATTCAGGGCGGGATTGACTATTTTTTTGTCGGCGGCAGCCTGGTGGTGAACGATAAAATGGATTTCTGCCTCGACTATATTCGCGGCCATAGTAAAAAGCCAATTATTCTCTTCCCCGGCAGTTTGCAACAGATCAACTCGAAAGCGGACGCCATCCTTTTTCTCTCGCTGATATCCGGTAGAAATCCCGATCTTTTGATCGGGCAACACGTGCTTGCGGCGCCGGGTTTATACAGGAGCGGTTTAGAAATTCTTCCTACCGGATATATGCTAATTGACGGCGGAACGCCGACTACGGCTTCCTACATCAGCAATTCTCTGCCGATACCGTCCGATAAAGACGAAATCGCTTATTGCACCGCCCTTGCCGGACAAATGCTTGGTCTGAAACTTATTTTCCTGGACGGCGGAAGCGGCGCAAAAAACCCGGTTTCCGAAAGTATGATCGCTATGGTGAGCGGCGGGGTACAAATTCCGGTAATGGTAGGCGGGGGAATGCGGACGCCGGAAAAAGCGGCGGCTAACGCCAAAGCAGGCGCCGACTTGGTCGTAGTGGGTAACGCTGTAGAGAAAAACCCTGGTTTAATAGCCGAGATGGCAGAGGCCGTGCATGCCATGTCGAAAAATAAATACGAAACCGTTTAAAAAAGTCTGTATTGAAAACCTAAAATCATCCGCCATGCTTCCAGTACGCATAGCGCTTTTTTTGTTTATGCTCTTCTCCGCCGCGTCCGCACAAACGCTTCAAAAATCGGCAGAAGAAGAAAATGGTATAGACGAATTTATCCCGGGCCGTTGTTACCATAAAATATTATTTAAACCGGGAGCGTCGCCGGACGAACGTTTTCAGAACGAAGAACTATATATCAAAATATTCGAACCTGAATATGAGGAATATACGGATACCATAATGACCAAGCCCCCCTTATCGGTAAAATCCGCCCCGCATGATTTTTATTTTATTAATCGTAAATTAATGATCACGCCGCCCGCCAACAGGTATTATATTGAAAAAACCATTTCTTACCCGGGCGACTTACAGGACAAAATGGAGCGGTCCATTATTGTTTGTGTTGAAAAGACCCTTCCTGAATTTAAGATCATCCGGAAATCTATTCCTAAAGAATACCTATTGCGTCATCATACGACCAAAGTAAAAATGGTAAGCCCGCAAGAATATTTGGTCGTTCGCCGGAAAAGGCTAATCAACGACGGATATTTTAAAGTGATGCGCCGTTCGGCGCCCGAAGAATTTAACCAGGTCGATTCTACCTGGACGCGATTTGAACCAGGCGCCTGGAGTACGGGCTGGCGGGAACTGGTTACGCTGGAATGTTGCCTGCCCGGCTGGGTCAATATTGAGGATATACAAAAAGCGCTGGTCGAAAACGGATACGAATCCCCTATGAACGGGCGTTTGGAATATCCTACGAAAGCGGCTTTAAAAAAATATCAGAAAGATCATCACCTGATCCAGGGGCGGATCGATATGTCGACGCTGCAAAGCCTGGGGTTGGTGAAATAGTTTTTAGCTATCAGCCGTCAGCTTTCAGATTTTACGCTATTAAAAGAGCGTCGGGCAGCGCGGCGTTCTATAAAGTCTATATATTTGCCCCATTGATCACCTGATAATTTTAAAAAAGTGAAAGAAGAATATTACAAATGGCGCTCTCCCAATTTGAGCGGAGATATGGAAATGCTTATTTATGGCCATGCCGGATATCCGTTCATCGTTTTTCCTTCTACCATGGGCCGGTATTATGAAAGCAAAGACTTTAAACTGATCGACTCGGTGCAATGGTTTTTGGACAATGGAAAAATACAGCTTTTTTGCGTCGACAGCATGGATAAATACAGCTGGTACAACCGGCATATACATCCGGCGCAAAAAGCGCAGAACCATATCTGGTACGATAAAATGATCCGGGAAGAAGTGGTGGAAACCATCCGCTACCGCACCGGATACCACAAAGTAGGAACCACCGGGGCGAGTTTTGGCGGCTATCATGCCGCGAATTTTGCCTTCCGCCACCCGGACGCGGTCAGTCATTTATTCACCATGAGCGGCGCGTTTGACATTCGCAATTTTACGCGCGGGTATTTCGACGATAATATCTATTTTAATAACCCGGTCGATTATCTTCCAGGTTTGAACCACCCTGATCTTTGGAAAATGAAGATCATTCTCGGCACTTCCGACTGGGATATCTGCAAGGACGCTAATTTTAAACTCTCGCATATCCTGGACGTCAAACACGTATCGCACTGGCTGGATTGCCGCCCGGAGTCTACGCACGACTGGCCGCTCTGGAGGTCTATGTTTCCAACATATATGTCGATGATATAAAGCGGTTAGCTTATTTGTCCCGGGTAAATAATCGTTTAAGGGAATCGCCTTCGGCGTAAAAAGAAGCGGTCGCCGCGCTATCAGGGGAACTCAGAAAGATGATCCGCGTTCCTTTTTCCCTGGCAAGGGGATTCACAATGCTGTCCGTATAAATGCAGCTCTTAAAATGAGCAGATTTTGCGGCGCTTAATTGATGGTCGCTGATCAGTAAAATATTTTCGACGGACGGATGGACGGGCGCCCAAAGAATGTAACTGGAGTTCAGACTATGCGCTTCCGGCAGCCCGTATTTTTTGCCGTAAAAATTGAGCGCGCCTACTTGTCCGTAATTATCGCAGTGAATATAGATGCGCCGTTTTACATCCGGCGAGCAGGAATTATAAGCTTTAGCGACTTTTTGGGTCAGCTCTTCCCAGCCGAGCATATCCGCGTAATCCTGCGGCAACGCGTGATCTTTATCGTCTTCCCATTTCAGCAGACCCAGCGATTTGAAATTCCTACAGGCTTCGGTCATTTTTTCGGGCGACCGGTAAGGGATAGCTAACGGAAGAATAAACCAGGCGAGCACTAACGGGACGACGATCATGGCGGGGCGCAGCCACGAGCGCCAGCCATAAGTCGTCGTTTTTTCGAGGTAAACGCCGCCAAAAGCAAACAACACCGGATAAGCGCTTAGCGCGTAATAATCTTTACCATGTAAAGCGACCAGTAAACCAATAACGCCCAAATAAGCGAATCCAAAAATCCGGTAAGGCGAAGCGGTTTTTGAAAATAAGAGCCAGATTAATCCGGATACCCAGATAATTAATACGGGAAACAATAGAAGAACCTGGTTCATTAAAAAAACCAATGGACTAAGGCGGCCCAGTTGGGAGTCGTACAATTCGCTAAAATGATGAAACACGGGAAACCGATGCGCGTATTGCCACCATAAATTAGGCGCGGCAACGCACACGGCAATTAGAATGGCTCCGTAAAAATATGGGTCTCTGAAAATACGTCGCTGTAGGGTTAACAGCGCTCCCAAGAATAATCCAAATAGAAAAAAGCCTACGGAATATTTACCCAATACGCCCAAGCCGGTTAATAACCCGATGGATAATAAATAGTAACGAGCCGGCCAGGAAGGTTGATTTATGCCGCCGCCGTCGACGTAGATTTTGTCAGAGACCTGGATATAACGGATCATTTCATAACAGATCAGGGTGCAGACCAGTATATCGAGGGCGTTAGCCTGAAATAAAATATGTATCCTCAAATACGCGCCTAGAAGAATACCGCCGCCGGCAAGCGCCTGGGCAAAAAGACCGCCTCTTAATTTTAAAGCCATTTTACCGACCATAAAAACAGTCAGCGCGCCAAACAAAGCGCCCCATATTCTCACCGCCCAAATGGAATCGGCGGATAGGAAAATCCGGGAAATATAAGAGAGAAAACCGAGTATGGGCGGAACCTCCATATAGCCCCAGGCCAGATGGGCGCCTTGGTCCCAATACAAATATTCGTCCCGATGGAGTTCAAATGCGGGATTGGGAAGAAAGAGCGTAATAAAAAATTTGACGAGCGAAAGGAAAACAATAAGGCCGTACTGCCGAAGGAATAGTTTCATTTTACCGGTTTTAAGCGTTCTTGACCTCCGGTAAAAATAGCGCTTATCAAGTATAAAATCAGGCAAGTTTTATTAAAACAACATATTTTTTTTGGGTTCCGCGCGGACAAAAAGACTTTTTCTTTTTGCTATTTCCAGGTTAAATTCGACGGTCAGCGCACTGTCGGCGTCGGTCATATAAAGAATACGCGCTCCCAACTCGCGCGCCAGCGGGTTGACGACGCTGTCGCAAACTACTTCTTTTCTAAAATGACTGAACTGGACGGGATCGGTTTTTTGTTGCGTCACCATAATCACGCGCGACAGGCGCGCGCGATCAGGCGTCCAGAGAATATAACTGGAATTGAAGCTATGCGCTTCAGGGAGATTGTATTTTTTTCCGTAAAAGTTAAGCGCGCCGGCTTCGCCGTAGTTGTCGCAATGGATATATACGCGCTTTTTATCTTCGTCCGATAGGTTTTGATATACTTTGGCGACTTTCGCCGTCATTTCCTGCCAGCCCAACATATCGGCATAATCCTGGGGCAGCGGATGGTCTTTTCCGTCCTCCCACAATAAAATACCCAATATTTTATATTTTTGGCATATCTCCGCCATTTTATCCGGCTCCAGGGACGGGACTCCCAGAAAAGAAAAAGGCAGGTACAGGAGGACGGGGATAATAAATAAAGCGGGCCGCATCCATAATTTCCAATCGCCGCGCGTCTGTTTTTCTAAATAATAGCCGCCAAAAGCCATCAGGACCGGGTAAGCCCCGAGAGAATAATAGTGTTTGCCGTGCAAAATAACGAGAATGGCAATGACGCTCAAAAAAGCGATCCCGAGCATCCGGTATGGCACTCCTTCGCGGGAAAACAGGGCAAAGATCAGTCCGGAGGTCCAAATAATAATGGCCGGCAATAGGAAAAATAGTTGCGCTACTAAAAATCCGGTCGGCGTAATGTGTTGAAGTTCCAGCTCGTACAGTTCATTAAAATGATGGAACAAAGGGAAACGGTGGGAATATTGCCACCATAAATTGGGCGAGCAAATAGCGAGCGCAATTAAAGCGGCGAAATAAGTATATTTATTGGTTAATAATTTTCTATGGTCGGTCAGTAGAGCGCCTATGAACAGAGCGGCCACATAGAAACCAATCGAATATTTGCTTAATACGCCAAATCCGACAAAAACGCCACAATAGAGCAGAAACCTGTTTTCCGGCTTTTTGAAATAACAAACCATATAATAGCAAATCATGGTCCAGCATAAAATATCCAGCGCGTTGGCCTGAAACAAAATGTGTACCCGTAAATATGCCGATAACATGACTCCCCAGCAAGCAAGCGCCTGGGCAAAAAGACCGCCGCCCATCCGCATAACAATTAACCCGGTGGCAAAAACAGTTAAGCCTCCGCACAATTCCATCCAGGCTTTTAACCCCCAAGCGAAATTTCCGCCCAGCAGCGCTTTAGAACAATAGGACATAGCGGCCATCATAGGCGGCACCTCCAAATATCCCCAGGCTAAATGAGATCCCTGATCGGCATATAACAATTCGTCGCGATGGAGTTCGTAATTAGAGTTTAAAAGAAATACGGATATGGCTATTTTAAAAAGAGACAAAATAAGCAGCAGCCAGTATTTTTTTAAAAAATCGGACATATATTGACTTCGTTTGGAAATTAATAAAACAGTAAAACGCCTAAATTTTCAAGCCTTTTAATAATGATCTTATATGGTAGCGCTAATTCCCCATTTTGTAGATATTCTTTACAATGGGTTTACGTACTTAAAGTTGAAAACAATAATTTGCCTTTTAAAACCCGGGAGCTATGAGATAAATTATTAATTTCGGAGCGCTATTGAAGATAAATAGATTGAAACATACGCGTTGAACCCAGCGGGCGGTTATTTAGTAAAAGGAATATTTTGAGCAAAGGTATAGAGGAACCGCTGATAATAACAGAAAATCCTTCGGAACGGCGTCGATTCCAGAAGTTTTAACGAATAAAATGGTTTAACGGCGGCGGCGCGACGTAGGCTGTTTGCTTATAATAAATTCAATGGCGATAAATAAAAGAAAAAGTTAAGAGAAATAAACGGAGCTAATCTTTAAGAATGGAAGGTCCGTAGAGATTGGGATTTCGTTTCAAAATGCGGGCAGTTACATTTTTGCTTAAACATACCACAGGAAGACGCCGCTATAGAGCAGCCGGCTAATAATAAAAAATAAATATATTTTTTCATATCGACTTTTTACCTTTGTTTAGTTTATAACGCAAGGTATCTGTAAAAATTGTGGAAGACGCCGCCTTTCAGCCCCTCCAAACCGACCTGGTCCGGGGTAAAAAGATTTTAATCGCTCCGTTAAACTGGGGAATGGGGCATGCAACCCGGTGTATTCCGATCATTAACGAGGCGCTTCAGATGGGCGCCGAAATTACGCTGGCATCCGACGGAGGCGTGCTGGCACTCCTGAAAAAGGAATTTCCACAGTTGACCGCGTTGCAACTGCCCGCTTACAATATTAACTATCATAGCGATTCCATGCTCCTGAATATGGCGCTCCAATGGTATAAAATTCCCCTGGCGGTCTGGAAAGAGCGACGGTTTTTGAAACGCTATCTAAAGAATCATGTCGTCGACGCTATCATTTCTGATAACCGATACGGCATATATGACCCGAAAATTAAAAGCGTCATTCTGACCCACCAATTATTTATCCGGGCGGCGCCAAGCATTTTACAATGGGCGGCGAATCAGGTCAATCATTTTTATATCCGCCGGTTCGACGAATGCTGGGTCCCGGACGACGCGGGAGATATAAACTTATCAGGCGAACTTTCGCACGGTTCGTTCACAGGCGTTCCCGTAAAATATATTGGCGTTTTGACCAGGATGATCCGGTACGAGACGCCAAAAATATATGATCTCGGAGTGATTTTGTCCGGTCCCGAACCGCAGCGCTCTATACTGGAAAAACTGGTTCTTCGTCAATTAAAAGAAATGAGCAGTTCTGATTCCCGTTATTTACTGGTCAGGGGGGTAACGACGGAAGAAAAACATTGGATGGAGACCGATCAAATAGAAGTATATAATTTTATGACGTCCAGGGACTTAAACGAAAAAGCGCTATCCTGTAAGGTCATTTTGTGCAGATCTGGGTATAGCAGTATCATGGATCTGGCCGCTTTGGGTGTGAAAGCGATTTTGATTCCCACGCCGGGACAGACTGAACAGTCATATTTAGCGGTGCGATTTGAAGCGAAGCATGTTTTTTATTCGCAGTTGCAAACCTCTTTGAATATTGCCGAAGCGCTAACCAAATTAAGCCTTTATAAGGGTTTATCAAGGCCGCAGGAAGGAACAAAACGGACATCCCGGATCATTGCTTCCCTGTTTAATGGGAAAGAATGTGAATAAAGTTTTTTTAAAGGGGAATATCGGACATTTTAATAACTTTGAACGATTTTTTCAGAGAGCTGTACTGCATAATAAAATTATATTCATTTATAAATTATGCGAATAATGGTTTAAAACTAGCAAAAGTGGATAAACATTGGTCTGCCTTTTTGGATATCGGACTATCAACCATTTTGAGTAAGACGTTTTTGAGGACCCTTTTAGTTTGACCTTTCCTCAAATTGACTAGTATCCGAGGGGACGGTCAGACCTGACTTATATATGCATCAGATACGGCTTGTGTACGGCTTGTGTACGGCTTATATGTGACTTATATGTGACTCGGGGGGTTGACGGGTAACAAATGACTGCCAAGGATAAACGGAAATCGGGGCCGGGATTTTCGGGATAAAAGGAACTGCGCGCCTGTTATGTTTACTTCCGGTTTTCGGGGTCTATCGTCCCGGAGTCCTTTTAGCACTTTTTCAACCCATTATTCGCATAATTTATAATTCATAACTACTTATAGTGTTATCCATATTCAGAACTAATCAGGCCCTGGGAAATATATTCGTATTAATATATTTGATTGTCCTGCGGTTCGTTATTTTTATACATCCTTTTTCTTACGTCCCTCAAAATGCGGGCGTGGTAAGCGGTTGGATCTATCAATGGATATCGCCGTCCGGCGTTTTTGGTCAGTTATGCGCGTTGGCGCTGGTATTTATACAAGCCGTTATGATCAACCAACTGGTCGCCAAATACCGGATCTCCAGCGAAGCCACTCTGCTGCCGGGCGTTTTTTATTGTCTGGTATGTTCCATGACGCCCGAATTTTTGTCTTTGTCGCCGATTTTGATGGGCAATACGTTTGTCATACTTTCTTTATACTGTCTTTTTGCCGTTTATAAAAACGTCCGTTGCGCAGATACTATTTTTGATATAGGTCTATGGATAGGCGCGGCCAGCCTGTTCCAGTTTTCTTACGCTATTTTATTTTTTTGGGCGCTTATAGGTTTGAGCGCGTTGAGGGGCATAGCGCTCAAGGAATGGCTTATGGTATTACTGGGATTCCTGATACCTAATTTTCTAACGGTTGTTTTTTTATTTTGGACCGATCAGGGAGGGCAGTTTTTTCACGCGCACGTCGCAAAAAGTATTGGATTAATTAACCTGGGGGCAGGGTCGCGCTCCGCTGATTATATTAAAATTGCGTTGATGACCGTCCTGGTTTTAATAACCCTGTTTTTCAGCGGACGGCTGACGTCCAAAAGAAATATTTCCGCTCAGAAGTATATTTTTATCCTCTTCTGGCTATTGCTTTTTTCCGCCGCTACCCTGGGCGTCCAGGCGAATTTTCATATCGAACGTCTCCTGATCTTTGGGGTGCCATTGGGTTTTTTACTGGCTTTTTCTTTCTTGAGTATGAATGCCGCCGCCGCAGAAGCCTTACATACTTTATTGTTTGTTTGCGCCCTGCTGCTACAGTATGAGTATATGCTGGTATAAATTGATTTTTAGTCTTTTATAGAATCGGAAAAATAAAAAAGGACGTCGTTTTTTATTCGACGTCCCTTCAAAAAGGACACATTTAACACATGCTTACATACGCAAATAAATAAATAAAAGATTTATCTCTGAGCGCTTTTATTTTGAAGTTTTGTTAGCAGATCCCCGTTAAACTCTTTTTCCGCCAGGTATAACTTCGCTACTTTTTTAATGGGAAGAATGGACTTAAAAATGATAAAATAATCTTTCCTCACTTCCAGCAATTTCTCTTCGCGGGCAAAGGTCGCCGTAATACCGGCTTCAGTTTCATCGTCGCTTAGCTCTTCCAATTTACGGTTAATAGGAACAGATCTGCGTGTCGTTCTTAATTTGTCTTGTTGCTGTTTATAAATGGGTAAAAACGCTTTTAATTCTTCAGGGGACAATTCCATACGTTCAATAATAAACGATAATTTTTGCGCCTGTATGGATTCGCCCGAAGGCTGCGGCGGTTTAACGTCCTGCGCGCGGACAGAAAAGAATGTACAGCATAAGAACGCTGATACGATCAAAAATGAACTGTTCATAGTTTGTTTCAAAAAGGGTGAAATATAAATTAGCTATCAGCATTTAGCTTTCAGCAATCAGCTTTTGTTTATTGCCGATAAACAATTTACAAAATGTATAAAAATATTTCTTTTTCTACAGGTACCCGGTAGAAATACACCTTGAAAAAAGCTGCGGGTTCTATATCAAAGTTTCCCTCCGTCGAGGGCTTCGTCCTGCAACTCTTCCCGCAGCATTTTTTCCAAATCGTCTTTCTCGGTCAATGAAGAACCGTTCAGTTTAGCGTTTTTCTCTTCGCCGGCCGACGCGTTGTCCGCGTATTTTCCTCCCTGGCTTTCTAAAATAAATTCATCGTCAAATTCGTCCGGGTGAGCGGCAATATATTGATGGATTGCCACATTTTGATTAACTACGGCTGTATTTCCGGAAATCGGATCGGCAGTCCTAGTCCGCCAAAGCGCGCCTGCGGCGAGGCAGATCACAACAGCCATAGCGATCCCAAAACGAGGAGCGGCAGAGCGATGCAGATCGAACCATTCTATAACGCCGGTCAGGAAAGAACGTCGTTTTTTAGCAAATTCAGGCTGGGGCATAAGGCTTACCTGCTCCATGACCTGGCGGGTCATCTGTTCAAAATAACCGTCGGGAATTTTATATCCGTCGCTGATTCTGCCTTTTTTTGCCAGCAGCGGACTAATTGCGTTTAATTCGTCCAATATTTCTTTGTTCATCATTTTATATTTTTAAGTTTTCCCTTCTATATCACTCCTCCTGGAAACAGGCTTCGATTTTTTTTACAGCGTGGTGATAAGACGCCTTCAAAGCGCCTACCGAAGTATTTAAAATTTTAGACATTTCTTCATAAGGCAGTTCGTCGTAATACCTTAAGTTAAATACAATTTTTTGTTTTTCCGGCAAAGTTGTAATGGCTTTTAACAATTTTACCTGTATTTCGTCGCCGTCAAACCATTCGTCGGCTTTCAGGCGAACTGCCGCGTAATTTTGCTCGGGGTCGTCGAGCGTATCCGTATCTTTTTTATTTCTTGAATTAAGAAAAGTAATGGCTTCATTTGTAGCGATCCGGTAAAGCCAGGTATAGAGTTTAGATTTCCCTTCAAAACGATTTATGTTTCTAAAAACTTTGACAAAAGTATTTTGTAAAACGTCGTCGGCGTCGTCGTGATCGACTACCATTCTACGAATATGCCGGTAAAGTTGTTCTCTGTATTTCGCCGTCAATACAGAAAATCCATGTTGATAGCTTTTTTCATGTTGTAATAAACTCAGGATTTCTTCGTCGCTCGTTTCCTTCACTTAAGGTAGTTTAGTTTTGCCGGTTTATGGCATTTGGACTAATTTTCGTCTGGAAAGTTTAATAAACCCTGATTGTAAGGGTCTAAATTAACAGGTTGTTATCTTTTTATGTCTTTAGTCATTCTTTCGACCGATAAAATGGCTATCTTTATCACTACATACTAACAAACGTTATAAAATCATAGCGTAAAAATATTAAAAAAAACTTGACGTTAAAACTTTGAATAGAAGTTAAAGGAAGAAAACTTACCGTTCCTTTTTTCTATTTTAATTTTTAATCAAAACGATCGCCATGAGGAAACCTACCTTTTTTTACAAAACTGCTTACCGTAGAATTTCTTTATTTTTTTGTTTAACAGCCAGCTTTTTTAGCTTCTCTCAGCTTCCTGCCGGCGCTTCTTTACACACGGCCAACGGATACGTGCCGCCCTATAACGCCGAATTTGGCTATGGAACCAATATGGGCGTTTATCCGCCTTACGCAGATGAAAACCTCGCCGATATTGCCGCCGGCAACCCCTACCTGAAAGTAGCGGGGGTAGGCGCAAACGCTTTGCGGCCCACCCTGCCCGAGCGCTTTCTTGAAAAATGGGGATATAATATTCGCTCCGAGCAGTTTAAATATTACGAGTCGCTCGGCATGAAAAACAATGTCGTGTTTTTGGGCTATCCGAGCGATCAGCACCAGGATACTACTGTTTACTGCTCCGACAGAACTACCCAGTCGACGCTTTTTAAAAATATGTACGCGCCGATCTGGAAAGCCGGTAAAGAAGGCATGGAAATTAACGATACCAATTATTACGCGTCTTATATATTCAAGACCGTCAAAATATATAAAAACCAGGTGCGCTTCTGGGAGGTCTGGAACGAACCTGATTTCGCGACCACCTATAATCCTTTTCTTCCGGCAGGGCAGCCGGGGAGTTGGTGGAGCCAGGATCCCGACCCTTGCGAATACTCCCTGCACGCGCCCGTTCAACAATATATACGGATGTTGAGAATTAGTTATGAAGTGATAAAGAGTTTAGACTCGAACGCTTATGTGACTATTGGCGGCGTCGGTTTTCCGAGTTTTCTCGACGCGGTGTTGCGGCAAACCGACAACCCCGATCATGGCAAGGTCTCCGCCGCTTATCCGCTCGCGGGCGGCGCTTATTTTGACGTGCTGAGTTATCACGAATATCCGCATACCGATAATTCTGTCCGGGAATGGAGCGACAAGATACAAGGCTTCGTTTACTTCCGCAATTCCGACCGCGCGGCTACCGGCGTATTAACTAAAAAAGAAGATTTCAAGCAGGTATTGTTAAAATATGGATACGACGGGCTCAAATATCCGCAGAAATTATTCATTATCACAGAATGTAATGTTCCGGCTAAAGCGTTTGGCGACTTTATGGGCGGCTATGAAGTGCAGCGAAATTTTATCGTTAAAGCACTGATTAAAACCAAACAGGCCGGGGTTTTGCAATTTCATGTTTTTTCTATCAGTCAGCAGCGAGACGAAGCGACCGCTACCAGCGAATTCGACCAGATGGGCTTATATTATCCTTTAGAAGGTCAACAATTATATACGACCAAACTCACGCAGGAAGGGGTAGCTTTCAAAACTGCCGCCGCGCTCCTGAAAGGTTTTGAATTTGACGGCGCGGCCACGACGGCGCTTGCTTTGCCGCAAACGGTCGACGGCGCGGTTTTTAAAGACCTGAAAGGCGGCAAAATATATGCGCTGTGGGCTAAAACTACGCTCCTTGATAACTCCGAACAGGCGGACGCCGCTTACAGTTTTCCAACTGCCGCAGGCCTTGATCTGATTAACCAAAAAAATTGGGACTTTTCCGCCACCGGAGAACAACACATTATTTCTTCTAAAAATATCAAATTAACCGGAGCCCCCTCGTTTTTTCGCTCCGCTACTATTAGTTCTACGGCTATTCCGGCTAAAACCGCTACTTCCATTTTTCCTAACCCTTCGTCAGGCGAGATTTTTTTAAATTATACCTTATTGGCGGAAAGTCCGACCAGCCTTTATATTTACGATTCCGTCGGCAGGTTAGCGGCGTCCGTCTGGGAAAATCAAATGACCGCCGCAGGGCTTCATCAATGGAGATGGCAATCGGAAAGATTACCCGATGGGTGGTATGTCGCTAATTTGGTTATAAACGGCAAGTTTTTTACAGAAAAATTCGTCATCACCAGTCAGTAAGGGACGAAAAGGACCTTTACAGCCTGCGTTTCATTTCCTCTGCAACGAGGGTCGCGTTGTGGTCGTTCAATTTCTCCAGTTCTGCAATTATACTCAACCGGTTTTTCTCGTCGCGGTTCTGGCTAAGCTTCCAGGCGCCCTGTACCCGGTCGATGGATATTTCGAAGCCGACCAGACCTTTCATTTCTTTCCGGACGTATTCCGCTCCCATGCTTTGCATGCTGACCGGATTGACCGATCCGCTTTCATATTTATCGACCAGCGCGCCGATCGACCGGGTCAAGTCTTCGCCTTCGATCAGGCGCATTTTTCCATAGATATGAACGGCGATATAATTCCAGGTCGGCACGTTTACGTGGTCGTACCAGGAAGAGGAAATATAGGCGTGCGGCCCGGTAAAAATGGCCAGCGTTTCTGTTGGGTCGTCCGGGTTTTTCCAGATCGGGTTGGCGCGGGAGACGTGTCCGGTCAGTACTTTTTCGCCCACCTCGCCGGCGGTCAATTCCAGGGGTATATGCGCCGCCTGTACGACGCCGTCGACGGAGCGAATCAGAACAGCAAACCCGTTTTCGCGGATCAAACGTTCAATCTCCGGGAAGTCAGCGCTTTTGTTGAATTTATTGACGTACATGAAATTAATGATGAGTTATTAAGTTTATTTCCTTCCTTTCCATACGACTTCTTCAACGCCCATATCGAGCGCTATTTTCCGGCCCAGCACAAAAAAATAATCGGACAGGCGGTTCAGGTATTTAAGCGCGAGGGGGTCGACGCCTTCCTGTTCGTGGAGGGCGACGGCTACGCGCTCGGCGCGCCGGCAGACGGTCCGGGCAATGTGGCAGGCGGAAACGACGGGCGCGCCGCCGGGCAGAATAAAATTTTTTAACCGGGGTAGCGCTTCGTCCATTTGATCCATTCCAGCCTCCAGTATCTCTATATCCGTTTCAAGAATATCAGGCGGCATATTATTTTCCCCCGGTTCGGACGCGAGGTGGGCGCCGATGGTGAACAGCCTGTCCTGTACGTCTTTGAGCGCGGCTGCATAGCCGGGATCTGTAACGCCGTCGCGCAGGGCGCCGACGAAAGCGTTGAGTTCGTCGAGCGTTCCGTAGGCTTCCACGCGCAGGTTGTTTTTGGAAACCCTGGCCCCTCCGAACAGGCCTGTTTGACCGGCGTCGCCGGTTTTAGTGTATATTTTCAAGCAAAGAAAGTACAGCGGTTGAAAAGAAAAAGCGGGGAAGCGCCGATGCTGTTTAAGTTTGTGTTTTCCCGTT
>JBBRMZ010000101.1:0-17007 GCA_038230555.1 Chitinophagales bacterium | reverse complement strand
TGAATGGCTAAAACCAGGTGATTATTTAAACGGCGCCACGCTTGCTCAGGCAGTTAGAAATATTATTTGCGCTTACTCCGAAAAATATCGCATTGATTTTACTTAAAACCTTTAGCGTTTATTTAACTGTACCTACTTATCAGGAGTATTAACCGATTATACAATGCAAGGGGAAATAATTAAAGACGAATCTACAGTTTTCGATCAAAATCGTTATAATTATGTAGAAATTAAAAGCTTCGACGAATTAAAAAAAATAATTGTAGGTTATGTTGATGTAGTTTTTTTATCTACGCCAGATAAAACTAATCCTTTTCCGCTCATTTCGCCAGATACTGTTAATTTTAAAGGTAATTTTACTATTCAAAAATTAAACTAATGTACAGCTTCAAATTACACACAGCATAAGTTCTTTAAATTATAGAGTCGGAAAGACACCTATCTATAACTTTTTAAAGAAAACTTGTAATAATTGCCTCCAATAGGTTTTTTCTGAAAAAGCATACTAAGGCCCGTTTTTGTTTACATTTATAAATTAAACCAAGAATGAGCAAACTCAAAACAGGTAAACCAAATAAATTTCCCATAAAAAAGCAATCCGCTGATGTTACCTCGCTTGGTGAAATGGATAACACCCCCTTTGACATAAGCGATATTAAACAAAATCACAGCATTCAATGGGAGAATTTCCATGAAGCCATTGAGATTTTTAAAGATATTCCATTAGAAAACTATATTGAACCGCATACCCAACTGACCGACGAATAGGGCGGCATATACTTCCTCATCGTTAAAGCGCCCATATCTGTGGTCGAAACATTATTGACGTCCGGCGCAATAATTCATCACGGTAACTTCCTAATATTTTCCAAATTCACCCCATGCATTTAATGCGCCTCCGAAGAAAACCACATAGAATCCCCGGACGTCGGGGCGGCTAAACCGCTCGCCCGCCATATAACCGGCCAACTGGTCCCGCGCTTCCCGGATTACTGTCGGGAGCGTCTTTTCGGCCGATTTCTTAACGTATTTTAGTTCCAGCGCTATTTCAAAATTGATCGGCTTGTCGGGCGACTTCTCCAAAAAAAGATCTATGTAGCCTTTCTCTATTTCATACTCGCTATGGATAAAATAAGCCTCAAACGGATACAGTATGCCGGTCATCAATGATTTTACATGCTTTTCGCCGTAGGCCATTTCGTCGCGGTTGGACTGATTGACGGTCAGCACGTGTTCGATGATTTTAAAAAACGGTTCGGGACTGGCTTCGTTCACCAACTGGTCGATGGCGTCGTCGATGGGAATGCGCGTGTTGGAGAAGCGGGTCTTGGCCAGAAAAATAGAGGCGAAATATTCAAAGTACAGTTTTTTGATCACATAATTCGGAATACCAAACCGCCAACGCAAACTTTTGGCGTCTTTGATCGTCAGCATGCCCATATAGAACAGCAGACTCAAAAAATCGTCCTGCGTAAACTCTAACTCTAAATTATAGAGACGGGTAAGCGAAAATTGAATAGAACCTTCTTCGATCAGTTTTTCCAGCAGCTCAAATTTCTCGTTTTCAGGGCCTCCAATTTTAAAAATATTACGTATTTTCCGGTAATCTGAAACAATATTGACGTCCAACATTTCATCGGGATAGGTTTGATTGACGCTATATTCTTTTAAAAAATACAGCACCATATCCGGGTTAAAGAGCGTGGCTATCCCTTTTTTACTAAACCGGTAGCCGTTATACCATTCCGACAAATCTACAGACGTCGTGGTCATTTTTTCTAAAGAGAAACCTGACTTGAGCAAAAGGCCGATTACGTCTACATAAGTAAACCCCATCATTTCATGAAAAATCGGGTTCAAACTAATGTTATCGCTGATGTTAAATCCGCTAGTCAGCGAATCCAGCGTGACGGGCGAGACGCCGGTAATAAAAATCCGGTCAACCACGCCTTCGCCCGTAGCGGTCTTGAAACTTTCATAAAATTTTCGGACAAATCCGTTGCGACTGACGTCCGACTTGAAGCGATTTATGTCAAAGGACAATAATTCATTGGCAAAATGGTCGTATTCGTCAATCAGCAAATATATTTTATGCGGTATTTCGTTTTTTTGGGCAATACTGAAAATAGTTTTTACGACCGCTTCGGGGCTTTTTTGTTCAAGAATGATTTTACCGTCCTCGTCGCTAAAAAAGCGTTTATACGCGCCCAGAAATGTCCGGGCGCCGACAATAACATTCGTTAAAAACCCCTGATAGGTACTTTCATGCGTATCCGTATCTATCCGGCTAAAATCAAAGCGCAAAACAAGATAGCTATTCTCTAAGCCGGTTGGCTTTTTCCCAATGTATAATTTTCCAAAAATAGCCGTAAACTGTTCTTTGTATTCCAATCCATAATAACTATGTAGCGCGCTAATAAACAGACTTTTTCCGAACCGGCGCGGGCGCAGGAAAACAGGGAATTTAGAATTCCAGGATTCGAGTTTTTCAATATAATTGGTGCGATCCTGATAGAAAAAGCGCTCTTTTATCAGGGTTTGAAAATCGCTTAATCCGTAAGGTATTTTAATCATACTCCTCCATTTCTACAAAAGTAAGGAATTTTTTGCGGATCATTAAACGGAAGGCAGGCGACAAATTAGCTCAACCTAACCGGTTGTTAGGGCTTCGTCTTATAAAACCGCCACTGCGGCTGATAATCCGCTTTCATCGGCTGATTCGTTAAAATATTCCGAAGCATTTCGATCGGCATCGCGTTTTGGCGCATGACCGCGTCGTGAAATTGTTTGAGCGTCGTTTTTCCACCGCCGACCATTTCGTTTTTCAGGGCCATGATCTGTAGGCCGCCGATCATGTAGCCAACTTGGTACAGCGGATTATACCCGCCGGAAAATGACCGCCGCACTTCCCCTTCGGCGTTTGCGCGTTCGTGGCCGACGCGGTCGACCAGGAAATCAATACATTCCTGCGGCGACCATTTATTCGTATGGTAGTTGAGCGAGAAAATGATCCGCGCGCAGCGGTGCATCCGCCAAAACAGCATCCCGACGCGGTCTTCCGGCGTTTGGGCAAAGCCTTCGTTCCACAACAACATTTCCCAATATAAAGACCAGCCTTCCGTCCAGAAAGCCGTTGGAAAATTGCGGTAGGCGTTGTAATGTTCGTTCATGAACTGCTCCAGGTAATGCCCCGCGATCAGCTCGTGGTGCACGACCGCGCGGGCAAAATGCGGGTTGTTGCCCCGCATGCTCATCAGCCGGGCGTCGTAATCCATCGTGTTGGTCGGGTAGGAGACGGCGAACTCCTCGCCGCCGTAAAAAAACGGGTTCACGAGTTGCTGCTTGGGGCTCATCATGGCGATCCGCCAGGTCTCTTCCGCTAAGGGCGGGATGGTGATCAGGTCCTTCGCTTTGATGAAAGCGACCGATTCGTTGTATATCTTCATCATGGCCTGCGGCTGTTCTCCCGCCGGCACATAGCTTTGCTTCACTTTTTCCAACGCTTTTTTCCAGTCTGCGCCGAACCCCATTTCCGTAGAGGCTTTGACCATCTCGCGGTCGCACCAGGCCATTTCCTGGATGGCTATGTCGATCAGTTCTTCCGGTTTATACGGGATCAGGTCGTTCTTCAGCTCCCTCAGCAGTTCTTCCTTCCCGATCGGGAAACCGACAATCCCGCTGGAATCCTTTTTAGGCGCGTTCCGGTCCGCCGTCGTTTTGAACGCCGCCGCGTAAGCCGCCAGTTCGTTTTCCAGACTTTTATAGGTATCCGGAACCCACCAGCTAAAATTGGGGTCGTAAGCGTTGTAAAACGTAAACACATTTTTGGCGGCGGCCTGCATCCCCCCGATAATGCCAGCGGCCCTGCGCGCTTCGTCCACGCCGATATTCTTTTCTTTTCCCAACCGAGCGGTCAAACTTTTAACCTGTTTGGCGACGGCGGAAAAGCCGGCCGCCGCGCGCTGACCGTCGATCGCCCCGCCCCGCCGCCGTATTTTTTCCAGCGCGTAGATCGAGTCCGCAAACGGGAACCAGGGTTTCAGGGCGTCGTATGCCGCCGCTTCCCGCTCCGCTTGGTAAATGGCGTCCGAGAGGTCGCGTTTAAACAAAATATAATCCGCCTTGCAACCCTGCGGCAGCGGATCGAATGGAATCGCCCGGAGTTTTCCTACATACTCCTCCGCCAGCGCTTTGTACCGTTCCCGCATTTCCGGAGATCCTTCGGCTACGTACACCCTGTTGAGCGCCCGGACGTCCGCATAATAGTTTTGCATGATTTCGGGCGTCTCGTTGCAGGGGACGTAAGGCGTTTTTTCCTGTGCGGAAAGCGCGCAGGTCGCGGCGAAAAAAAAGATGAAGATTGGAAAGTATTTATACATAGCGTGGTCCGGAACGTTTGAAAAACTAAACAGAGGGTAAAAAACAGGAAGGCAAAATACGGAAAATAAAGCGAAACAGCCGGAGAGGAATATAAAATCTCTTTCCAATGGAGAAACGACTGACTTTATAAAGGTAGTTTTACAGTCCGCAACTTAAAGTAAAATAGAACGGGCGGAACCAAAATCCTATTTTAGTTCCGCCCGTTTTTAATCTTAGAACTCATCCGTCACGCATCCCTCGCTCGCAGAAGAAACTGTTTTAGCATATTTCAGTAAAATACCGTTGGTCGCGTTGAGCGGCGGCGGGTTCCAGCCCGCCTTGCGGGAAGCGATCTCTTCGTCCGTCAGCGTCGCGGAGAGGATATTATTTACGGCGTCGATAATGATCTCGTCGCCGTCTTTCAGGAAAGCGATCAGTCCGCCGGATTGCGCTTCCGGGGTTACGTGGCCGACCACAAAACCGTGCGTCCCGCCGGAAAACCGGCCGTCGGTGATCAGGGCCACGGAGTTACCCAGGCCCGCGCCTATGATGGCGGAGGTGGGTTTCAGCATTTCCGGCATTCCGGGAGCGCCTTTCGGGCCGGTATAACGAATGACGACCACGTCGCCCGCCTCAATTTTTTTAGCGTCAATGGCGGCGTTCACGGCCGCCTCGCCGTCATATACTTTGGCTTTGCCTTTAAAATACTCACCTTCTTTACCTGTGATCTTGGCGACGGCCCCTTCGGAGGCGAGGTTGCCGAACAGGATCTGTAGGTGGCTGGTTTTCTTAATCGGGTTCTCAAATGGGTGAACGACGTCCTGCCCCGCTTTCAGGTGCGGCGCGTGTTCGAGGTTTTCGGCAATGGTTTTTCCGGTGACGGTCAGGCAGTCGCCGTGCAAATAACCCCTTTCCAGCAGCGCTTTCATGACGCCCGGCACGCCGCCGACGGCGTGGAGGTCTTCCATGAGGTATTTTCCGCTGGGGCGCAGGTCGGCCAGCATAGGGGTTTTATCACCGACGCGCTTGAAATCCGCGAGGGTCAGCGAAACGCCAACGGCTTTGGCCATCGCGATCAGGTGCAAAACGGCGTTGGTGGAGCCGCCCAAAGCAATGACCACCGTGACGGCGTTTTCAAACGCCGCTTTGGTCATAATATCGCGCGGCTTAATATCTTTTTCGATGAGGTGGCGGATGGCTTTACCAATGCGGGCGCACTCGTCCTGTTTTTCTGAACTGACGGCCGGGTTGTCGGAATTATGCGGGAGCGCCATGCCCATGGCTTCGATGGCCGAACTCATGGTGTTGGCGGTGTACATCCCGCCGCAGGCGCCCGCGCCCGGGCAGGCATGATGGACGACGCCTTTAAAATCGGCCTGCGAGATCTTGCCCGCGACCATTTGGCCGTGGGCCTCAAAAGCGGAGACAATATCCAGCTTCGCGCCTTTATAAGAACCGGCCTGTATGGTTCCGCCGTACACCAGAATGGCGGGGCGGTTCAGCCGTCCGAGCGCCATCATGGCGCCGGGCATATTTTTATCGCAGCCTACGACAGCCACGATGGCGTCATACCATTGCGCGGAAGCGACTGTTTCGATGGAATCGGCGATGATATCGCGCGAAGGCAGGGAAAAACGCATTCCCTGCGTCCCCATCGAAATCCCGTCGCTGACCCCGATGGTATGGAAGATCAGGCCGATCAGGTCGGCGTCGCTGATCCCTTTTTTGATGGATTTTGCCAGGTCGTTGAGGTGCATGTTGCAGGGGTTGCCTTCCCAGCCGGTACTGACAATCCCTACCTGCGGTTTTTTCAGATCGCTATCGGTCAATCCGATGGCGTGAAGCATGGCCTGCGCAGCCGGCAGGTTATCGTTCTGCGTGATTTGTTTGCTGTACTTGTTTAATTCTTCCATGGTTGGTTAATCTGTCTGAACTGTGATTCTTGTGATTTAGTATGATTTTTATGATAAGGCTGGAAAATAGAAACTGGACGAAATATAAAGAAATATTTCATGCTTCCGGGGTTCGTCTTTATCATTATAGAAAATTATTATCAAAAAGTCGTCCCTGCGGAATTGAAAATTGATTTTTCCTCTATGAAGCCTTCTAAACCTTGTTCATAAAAATCAAAAACAATGATAAGGATCACCCTTCAGACAATTTCCCTTATTCCCCCACAATAACTTTTTTCGACATTACCCCATTTCCTGATTCCAGGGTCAGAATATATAACCCCGTTTGAAGCTGATCGGTATTGATCCATTGCTCGCTCGAGCCGGCGGCGAAATCAACGTACTGCTGCAAGATCAGTTGTCCCAGTTGATTATATAATTTCAATACTCCTTTTATCGGCGCTTCGGAATTCAGCCGGACCGCCAGCTGCTGCGACCGCCGCAACGGATTGGGCGAAACCTCCAAAGAATTGACCCCGGCAATATCTGCTACGCCGCTGACGAGGCTGGTCGTGAAGGAACCGACGGCGGAATAGGCAGCGCAGGCTTTATACGAATTATAGGGGCGGACGCGCCAGTAATAGGTCAGGCCGCCGTAAAAAGCGTTCGGGTAGGTTTTATTATCCACCGTAAGGGTCGTCTGGTCGGTGATGATCCGCACGGGCTGTAAATTGAACGACTTGGAACGGCTGATCTCTACAATATATTTGGCCGCTTTCGGAACGCCCGCCCAGCTAAAATTTACCTGGTCGGCGAGGGTGGTCGTCCCCGCTTCGGCGGGAAGCGACAAGACTGGGGCGGTCAGATCAGTCTGGTCGGGAACGACGCCCGTCCGGACATAAGCGCGGGAAGGGTTGGTCGTCAGATCAGCGATGATGTGCTGCTGTTGGACCGGCGAAAAAGTGGATTCGCAGCCAATAAAATAACCCATCAGGTTGGAAGTATCGGGATGCACCTGGATGCAGTTCGGGTCTTTCGCCGTGGCCGTATAAGAACAGCCGTTGTTGCCGAAGCCAAAGTTATAATCAGGAGGCGTATCGCAAATAAAATCGCCCGCCGTTTCGCAGTTTTGGGCGCCCGCCACGCGGGAGGCAAATTCAGTGGGCGTTCCTCCGGGAGAGGTGAAAGGCGCGCAGGAATTAGCGGAATACCCGCCCGCTTCCCAGCCGTTGAACGTGTGGAGCATGCTGAAAAAGTGGCCGATCTCGTGCGCGCCGGTCGCGGCGTTGGCTCCGTTGGCCTGCGATTTGATCAATACGACCCAATCGTTGGAATAAATTGGATTGCCGGGCGAGTAATAGCCTAAAATTTGTCCCTGATCCGTCGAAGCCGTTGCGTTGAGCGTGATAAAAATATTGACGGCGTTATTTACTTTATTATTGGCGATCAAGTTGGAACCGGCAAATCCCTTAGGCGTATTGTACACGACGCTGCTGTTGATATAGCGGAACGCGCTCAAATAAAATTGTATATTCAGACCTTTATACAACACATTGATCTGGCAAAGCATATCCAGCAGGTCGCTTTCCAGCGCCCGGCCTGCGCCGTTATCGTCGGCGACGAGGTGAAAAGCGACCGGCACATAAGTAACGCCCGCCCGCGGCGTCAAAAGTCCCTGACGTAGCATTTCTTTATTTTTAAGCAACTGGACGGTGACGGCCTTTAAATCTTCCGGTTCCATTCCGCAATCCCCGCGTTTCTGCGCATTGACTTTTAATCCCCCAACGAGAAGGGAGAAAACGAGTAAAACTTTTATTGTAGACATGAAAAATGATGATTGAAATGAAGCAATGTAAGTAAATAGCGTTTGAAGGGATTGTTTAAGCCATTAGCGATTAGCCGTTAGCTTTAATTTATTAATAGTAAATGGATTATGCTATACATATTAAGCGTCGTTTTTTATTTAAACGCTTAGAATAATCAGCGTCTTACGGCGTCAGGATAATTTTTTTGCGAACGGCGCCGTTCCCGGATTCAAAAGAAAGCAGGTAAAAACCGCCGCTCAGATCTTCGACGTTCATATACTCTGAATTGGTTCCGGCGGAAAAAACGGCGTCTTGTACTTTCACTTGCCGCCCGGCCATATCAAATAAACGAAATTTCCCCTTGATGGAGTAGGCAGTCGTTAAAGTACAATGTATTTGGCGGCTATTGGAAACGGGGTTCGGATAAACCTCAAAATCGCTCAATCCCGGCACGTCCTCCGTCCCGCTCAGGGAGCCTGTTTTAAAACTGTTCACCGCCGACCAGGAACCGCAGGTTTTGTAAGGGCTGAAAGGTTTTACGCGCCAGTAATAGGTTTTATTGGCCAGAAAAGTTCCGGGGTTAGTCCGGTTGCTGACAGTTTGCGTATTTTTAGGACTGATGAAAAAATGCTGGTTAACGATGAACGTCTGGTAAGGGCTGATCTCCAGCAAATAATTGGACGCGCCGCCAACGGCGCTCCAGTTGAAAGCCACGTAATCGGAATAAGGCGTATTGGCGGCATTCGCCGGAGCGGCTAACAGGGGAGCGGTCGCGATCTCTGTTTTGTCGGGGGCGCCGCCGCGCAAATATTGACGGTATGGATTTGTATTGTAGTCCGCCAACATGACCTGTTTTTGCTGGGTTGAAAATTTACTTTCGCAACCGATAAAATAACCCATCAGGTTTAAAATATCCGGATGCACCTGGGCGCATTTGGCGTCTTTAGCGACGTCGTTAAATGTACAGGTCGTTGCGCCAAAACCAAAATTATAATCGGGCGGCGTATCGCAGAGGTAGTCGCCGGAGGCGTCGCAGTTGCGCGTCGCCGCGTCGCGGGAGGCCATTTCGGTTGCAATCCCGCCCGGCGAAGAAACGGGCGCGCAGGTTCCGGTTGCATATCCGCCCGATTCCCAGCCGTTGAATGTATGCAGTAAACTAAATACATGCCCAAACTCGTGCGCCGCAGTGGAAGCGTTCGCGCCGTTCGCCTGCCCATTGACGAGCACCACCCAGTCGAACGTATAATTCACGTCGCCCTGTGCATAATAGCCTAAAACGCCTTCGGATCCTCCGCCCATGCTGTTGACCGTATAGACATTGAGTGCGTCGGTTACTTTATTATTGGCCATGACGACGACGGCTTTTGAACTTTTGCCGGCGGCATACAGGTCGTGGTTATTGATGTATTGAATGGATTTGATATAAAACTGCATACTCTGGCCCTGATCGCTAAAATTGGATTGGTAAATAGCGTTAACTTGGCAAAGCATATCCAAAATATCGGACTCCGCCGCTCTGCCTGTGCCGTCCGCATCCGCAACGAGGTGAAAAGTGACCGGCACAAAGACCGTCGCGTTTCTGGGAGTCAAATTTAGGGTGGCGACTGCGGTTTTATTCCGGAGCAGCCAGTCGAGGAGTAAACGCGCGTCCGTTTCGCTCGTCCCGCAAGGCCCTGGCGCCTGACCGCGTAAGGGCAGGGAAGAAATGAACGGGAAAAAAGCAAAAAATAGTAAGTTTCTCCACATAGGACGCGGTTTAGAGCTAAAAACGTTCGCTCCGCAAAATTATTGGTTATTTGCCGGTTAACCCAATTATTCGGCGAACTATTCTATATTAATTATTTTTTTCTATTTCGATATTCTGGCGAAAAAAGCATAATAATTTTGCCGGAAGCGGCATTTGCCTCCGCTTTTTTACAAAATATTTTACCTTTGCGTCCTGCCGGCAGGTCAACCGCTATTCTTCAAAAACCTGTCCAATCAAATCTAAAACCTGAATTTTTTATGAGTAAAGTTACCGTTATCGGCGCCGGAAATGTGGGCGCAACCGTCGCCAACGTTTTGGCGCATAAAGATATTGTCAAGGAAATCGTCGTGTTGGACATTGTTGGCGCCCTCGCTAAAGGCAAAGCCCTCGATACCTGGCAACAGGCGCCTATCGATCACTACAGTACTTCGCTAACCGGAACCGACGATTACGCGGATACCGCTCATTCCGATATCGTCGTAATCACCGCCGGCATTCCCCGCAAACCCGGCATGACGCGCGACGACCTGATAGCGACCAACGCCAAAATCGTTGGCAGCGTAACGGAAAGTATTATGAAACATTCGCCTAACCCCATTATTATCGTCGTTTCCAACCCGTTAGACGTGATGACTTATGCGGCATATAAAAAAGCGGGTTTGAAAAGTAGCCGCGTGATCGGTATGGCCGGCATTCTGGATACCGCCCGCTACCGCGCTTTTCTGGCCACCGAACTCAATGTTTCGCCCAAAGATATCCAGGCCATCCTGATGGGCGGTCATGGAGACACGATGGTTCCCCTCCCGCGCTACACGACGGTCGGCGGCATTCCCGTTACCGAGCTGATCGGTAAAGAAAAACTGGACGCCATCGTGGCCCGCACCAAAGACGGCGGCGGCGAACTGGTCAAACTGATGGGCACGTCGGCCTGGTACGCGCCGGGCGCTGCGGCAGCCCAAATGGTGGAAGCCATCGTTAAAAACGAGCGCCGCGTGTTTCCCTGCTGCGCGATCCTAAACGGCGAGTACGGGATCAATGGTTTTTGCGTCGGCGTTCCGGTTATCCTCGGCGCGAACGGGATCGAAAAGATCATCGAACTGCAGCTTAACGACGAGGAGAAAAAATTGCTGACCGACTCCGCCGCAGCGGTAAAAGAAGTAATTGGGGTATATGAGAAAATGGCATCCGCTTAATTACATTGAGACAAATGGTTCTATAATAATTTTTGTAACGTCAAAAATTTAACTGCTGAACCAATTTACATTGCGCATACTTTTTGCGGCGCTCAATCCGGAAAAGTGACGTATTTTATTTTTTTGTAAAAAAATAAAATACGTCCCACCTACCCTCTCCGCGCGCAGCGCGGACGTGTAGAAGCGTTCAATAGAATTATCATATAACCTAACAAATTAGCCCTTCTTTCTAAGGAAAGAAGGGCTAATTTGTTTATTTTCTTATGTCCATCTGATGATAGGCGCCGCCAAACACCAGGTCTTTAACCTGTTCCGATTGTAAAAAATCGTGCGGGAAACCCAGTTCAACTTTGCTGACGTCGTCCAGTTCTTTCACGTGCTGTTCCGGCAAAGTGAAATTGACGCAGGCGATGTTGTCTTCAATTTGTTCTTTTTTGCGCGACCCGACAATCGGGATCACAGACTGTCCGCGTTGGCGCGTCCAGTTCAAAGCGACCTGCGAAGCGGAAACGCCCAGTTCTTCGGCGATCCGGACGACGGTCCTGGCGATGGCCTGGCTCCGGTCGTTGAGGCGGGCGCTGTTGGCCGGAACCCTGCCGGTTTCGCCCCGCAAATATTTGCCCGTCAAAGCGCCGCCGGCCAGCGGCGCCCAGGGCGTCACTGTCAGACCCAGCGCTTTGGCCATCGGGAGCAGGTCGCGCTCCGGCGTCCGCTGGATCAGGCTGTATTCAATTTGCAAACCAACAAACGACGTCCAGCCGCGGAACTCCGCCAGCGTATTGGCGCGGCTGACGACCCAGGCGGGCGTATCCGACACGCCGATATAATGGACCTTCCCGGCGGAGATCAGGTCGTCCAAACCGCGCATGACTTCCTCGACGGGCGTGATCATATCCCAGGCATGTACCCAAAGGAGGTCGATGAAGTCCGTATTCAGTCTTTTCAGGCTTTGCTCGACGCTGCGCATCATGTTTTTGCGGTGGTTGCCCGCGAGATTGGGGTCGCCTTTTTTATCGTGTAGGGTATATTTAGTGGCCAGTACAAAGTGGTCGCGGTCGGCGTGAATGAACTCGCCCACCCATTTTTCGCTGGTCCCTTCCGTGTAGCGGTTGGCTGTGTCCAGGAAATTGCCGCCCGCGCCCGCGTAAGCGTCGAACACTTTTTTGCTGGTCGCGTGGTCGGCGCCGATGGGCCATTCCGTTCCAAAAGTCATGGTTCCGAGGCAGAGTTCGTAAACGCTCAGGCCGCTGTGGCCTAAAAGCTGGTATTTCATCAGGAGTTATGAGTTATGAGTTATGAATGATGAGTTATGCGCTTAGGCATCTTTTTACGTTTTTAACGGTCAAAATATTTTTTTGCGGCAAGCGCTAAAGATAAACCGCGCAGCGTTATATTTTTAGAATATTAAACCGCCGCTATGATAAATTTAAGAATCTTTTTCTTCATAACGTTTGCCCTGTTCTTTTCCTGCCGTTCTAATAGTCAGCAATTAAATAAAACGGTTATTCCGGTTTCTAATCAAACCCCTAACCCAAACGCTAATATGCTTACGCTGGATCATTTTCAACAGGAAATGTTGAACCGCGTCAACCAGTTGCGCGCTTCCGGCTGTATGTGCGGCGGGCAAAAAATGCAGCCTGTTGGCTCGCTGCGCTGGAACGGCCTGTTAGAACAAGCGGCGATCCGTCACGCCGAAGATATGAAAGACCATAATTTTTTTAACCATAAAGGGAGCGACGGTACAGAAGTGGATAAGCGCGCGACGGAAGCGGGTTACAACTGGTCAAACATCGGCGAAAATATTGCTTTTGGCTATCCGGACATGCCCCAAGTAATCAAAGGATGGATCAAAAGCCCGGGGCATTGTAAACAAATGATGAATCCGGCCTTTAAAGAAATGGGCGCCGCACAGGACGATACTTACTGGGTGCAGGTATTTGGAAAACAGTTGAGGTAAACCCTGTTAATATAAACTTTTAACCAGGCTAACGACGCCGGAAATGATGAACTGCACGCCGATGGACATCGTGATAAAACTCATTACCCGGGATCCGGCTTTCAGCCCGGCGACGCCCAGCAACTTATAGAAGAAAGGCGCCATCGACAGGACGATAAAAACAATGATCCCGTTGACTAATATGACCCCGCTAATAACGGCGCGTTGATTGAGCTCGCCGTATTCGGCAAAAAAACCGATGAGCAAAGAGATAGAACCCGGCCCGGAAAGCAGCGGCATGGCCAGCGGCGAAAAAGCAATATCGGGTTTATTAATCATCGCCTCTTTCTGTACTTCTTCATTGACGGCGCGGCTCTCGGCGAACCGGTCGTTGAGCAAAGAAAAACCGGAATTAAGGATAATCAGCCCGCCCGCGATTCGCAGCGCGTATACTGTCAGTCCGAAAAAGCTCAGGATCAGCGCCCCGCCCCAGAAAAAAGCAAGCAGGATGCAGATAAAATAAATACTGGTATAAAACACCAGTTTTTTCCGTTCCGCGTTTGTGTAAGTCGCCGTCAGAGTTAGATACAGGGGAACGGCGCCAAATACATTGACGAGCGAAAAAAGTTTGGCAAGAATAGCTATGAAAAATGTTAACATCTTTTATTTCCCAAGTTCTACCGCGCGCTCCAAAGCGGCGACCGTTCCGTCAATAATATGCTGATGCAAATGCGCATTTTGAAAGGAGAGGAGCGCCGCTTCGGTCGTTCCCCCTTTAGAAGCCACGCGTTTGATCCATTCTTCGCAGGAAAAATTAGCTTTATTATATAAGTCTACCGCGCCGGTGAAGGTCTGACTCACGAGCAGTTCCGCTTCCGATTCCGAAAATCCCATTTTGCGGGCGGCCTGGATCATGGCGTCCATGAAAAAATAGACGTAGGCCGGACCGCTGCCGGAAATAGCGGTGCTGGCGTCGATGGCTGATTCTTTTTCCACATAAATGGTTTTCCCGGTCGAACTCAGCAGGTTTTGCACCATCGTCAATTCGAGGCGCGTCACTTCGTCGGTAGAAGTAAAAACCGTCATTCCCTGGCCAATTTGCGCCGGCAAATTGGGCATGGCGCGGATGATCTTTTGCACGCCCAGCGCTTCGCGGATCTTTGAAGTTTTGACGCCGGCCATGATGGTCAGGAAAACCTGCGCGGGTTTAATGAAAGGTTTCAATTGTCCGAAAAGCGTCGCAGTGTCCTGCGGTTTGACCGCCAGGATGACCAGGTCGGCCTGCGGCAGGCATTCGCCGGGTTTAGAAAAAATATTTCCCACCCCTTTGGCTTTCAATTCTTTAGCTTTTTCTTCCGAATGTTCCAGGATCATGGTTTGTTCCCTGGTCGCCACGTGGCTGCGGATAAAACTTTGCGCGTACGTCAGCCCCATATTGCCGCCGCCAATGATTAGTATATTCATTTTTTAGTTTTTCAATATCATAAATGCGTGATCCTAGCCAATTACGCTTATTTTCACGCAAAGTTAGGATTAAGCGCTCAATAAATTTTGGTTGTATGATAATCTTTGCGACCCGTCGCGTCTCTACAAAAAAATAATATGCTGAATCACGAAACGACCATCCGGGTGCGATACGGCGAGACCGATCAAATGGGCTATTTATATTATGGGGCGTACGCGCTATATTACGAGGTCGGCCGGGCGGAAGCCATCCGGTCCATCGGGCTGACCTATAAAGATATGGAACTGACTTACGGGATTTTTATGCCTGTGATGAGTTTCCAGATCCGTTTTGTTCGCCCGGCATTTTACGACGAGGAATTGACGGTAAAGACCCAAATGCGCCATTTGCCGACCAGGACCATGACTTTTTACCACGAGATCTTCAACGAGCAGCATAAATTGCTCAACGGCGGCAGCGTCCGCCTGGGGTTTGTAGAGGCGGCGTCCCGCCGTTCCGTCGACGCGCCCGGCTACCTGTTAGAAAAATTAAAACCTTTTTTTGCCCATGTATAATGAAGCCATTCTCCGGCCCAGCGCCGAAGAAATGTACGCCCGGGAATTGGAAGTTCTGATAGCGTCCGACCAAAAGCCCCGCCCTGCGAACTGGAAAATGTCGCCCTGGGCCGTGGTAACATATTTGTTGGGCGGCAAAGTCGGGGGCATGGAAATCGAACCCAAATATATCGGCCCGCGCAGGCTGATGGAAATTGCCGTCGCCACGCTGGCCACCGATCGCGCGCTGCTGCTGCTGGGCGTTCCGGGGACGGCAAAAACCTGGGTTTCTGAACATCTTTCGGCCGCCATCTCCGGCAATTCCTCTTTGCTGGTGCAGGGAACAGCGGGGATGAGCGAAGAACAAATCCGCTACGGCTGGAATTATGCCCTGCTGCTTTCGGAAGGACCTTCCGAAAAAGCGCTGGTCGCCAGTCCGGTGCTACATGCAATGCGCGACGGAAAGATCGTCCGGCTGGAGGAATTGACCCGCATCCCGTCGGACGTGCAGGATTCCCTCATTACCCTGCTTTCAGAAAAATTGCTGCCGGTTCCGGAACTGGGGATCGAGATTAAAGCCGTCAAAGGGTTCAACCTGATCGCCACCGCCAACGACCGCGATAAAGGCGTCAACGAATTATCCAGCGCTTTGCGGCGCAGGTTCAACACCGTCACGCTGCCGCTGCCCGAATCTTTTGAAGAAGAAGTGCGCATCGTCCAGACCCGCGTTGCAAAAATGGGCCGCATCCTGGATCTGCCGGTCGCCGAAGCGCCCCTGAAAGAAATACAGCGGCTGGTGACCATTTTCCGGGAATTGCGCGGTGGCGCCACGCAGGACGGCAAGCTCAAGCTCAAATCTCCTTCTGGCACGCTGAGTTCGGCGGAAGCAATTTCGGTGATCAATACGGGCCAGGCGCTCGCCGCTCATTTTGGGAACGGTTCGCTCCACGCCCGCGACCTGGCGGCCAGCCTGACGGGCGCTATTGTGAAAGAAGGCGCGCAGGACCGGACGGTCTGGCTGGAATATTTGGAAACCGTGGTGAAAGAAAGAAAAGATTGGAATGATTTGTATAAAGCGTGCCGGGAGTTGATTTGAAATAGCCGTCAGCTATCAGCCGTCAGCCGTCAGCTTTTTTAAGGGGTTCCGTTTTTTCCAAATCCTTTTAACGTCGACCTCGGCGTCCAATTCAGCGCCGTTTTCCAAAAAATCGATAAAATGATCCGCCCAAAAGGGTACGAGGGAGGTTCCTTTGGTTCCAAAACCGTTAAAGATACCTAAAGCGGAATGGGCAGGATGGAGGCCGATCAGGGGCCTGCGGTCGGCGACGGTCGGACGGACGGCGGCCTGCTGTTCGACGATCTCATAAGGCCGGTCGATCATGGAATCCAATTCCCGGATAATTTTTTCCCGCATAGCGATGGTAGGCGTTTCATGGTCAAAATCCCATTTGTTGGTAGCGCCGGCCCAAAAAAGATCGCCTCCCAAAGGCGCGAGGGAAATATTGTTCTTAAAGATTTTTTTAAACGGGAAACCGGGAATGCGCGCGATCAGTAATTCCCCTTTGTCGGGTTTGAACGGCAGACCTTCAAAAAACGGGTTGGCCGCCGCGCGGACGCCTTCGCAAAAAATAATATGAGGGGCTTGAATACCCCCGTAAACAACGCCGTCGTTCACAATCTGTAAATCGGCATGGATAAAGCGGCTTGTTCTTAACAGGCCGGCTTTTTGAAAAAACGCCCGGAGCGAACGGATCAGCAAAGGAACGTTGACCTGCGCCGCCTGGCCAATTTCTCCAAAAGCGCGAAAAGGTTGTAAACCGGGAACGCCTGAATGATTTCGATCTGTATTTGAATAAGAAAGGGTAGAACTACAAAAACCGGCGTAGTCCTCCTGCCCGGCACGCCACAACCAATGATTTTCTTCTTCGATATTTTTAATCGCTTTCACTACCTGCGCGTCTTTCCAGACCGATATGCCCAGGTTTTTTTCTATTTCCAGGTAAACCCCTTTGGCGGCGGGCAAAAACTCGTCGATCCTCCAGGATTTGACGAGCCGCCAACCGGTTACCGGCGTAAT
>JBBRMZ010000100.1:0-17150 GCA_038230555.1 Chitinophagales bacterium | reverse complement strand
GGGACAACGCCACTATATCTAAAGGTATTTTTTTCATAAAGGCTTACTCAACTTCAAATTTCTTATTTCCAACTTTAAAAAGTCGAATGACGTAATAAAAAAGACCATTTTTAAGCGCTATAGAACCCTTAAAAACGGCAAAAACGATATTATAACGCCATTAAAGGGTGCAAAGTTAAAAAATCTCCGCATTTATTTTCAGGTTTCCACCGGAGGGCGTAAAGTATAATTCTTTACGTTTAAAATAAAGCCCGTAAACCGCTGAGGAGCTTACAGGCTTTATATTTTAATTAAAAAATTTTTTTAAATAGTCTTTTATTCTTTCGTAATTACCGCTTCAAAACGACGATTTTTTGCTTTGCCATCTTCCGTAGCGTTATCTGCGATCGGATTGGCCGAACCCATTCCTTTAGTCGTTACTCTGTCAGCGGCGATACCTTTCGTATCCAAATAAGCGTCGACAGCATGAGCGCGATCAGCAGATAACTTTTTATTTGCCGCTTCGGCCCCTACGTTATCAGTATAACCGTCAATTTCAATGGCTAATTTAGGATACGCTTTCATGATATGAGCCAAGTCGTCGAGGTAAGGTTTAGTATCGTCAGATAGAACGGCCGAACCCGTTGCAAAATTAACTCCTTCCATTTGAAGTTTTACTCCAACGCTGGATTTAGGATCAGCCACCTCTTTATAAAGCGCTTCAAGGAACGAATTTGGTTTGACAACGATCATGGTTCCGTCGCTCAATTTCAACGAGTCCATTTGAACGACCGGCACAACCGCTACCGGAGCTTGTACTTTCACCGTATCAACAGTCACTTTTTCAACCGGAGCGGGGGTGGAGTTACAACTCCTCATAAAATACCAGGCCAAAGCGGCGGCGGCTAAAAGCAACAACCACGGCAGCCATTTATTAAAAGCGGAGCCCGTTTCTTCTACAACGTCTGCGGCCGTATTTTTAACAGTCTGAGCGGCGCCAGACATAGCGGCCATCGGGCGGTCCATAGAAGGCGTCGACGTATGCAATCCCATAGCCTGGCTGATACTTGCCGGAAGCGCGCTTTTAATAGCGTCCATCTGATTCGACAACAAAGTAGATAAACCGCTCGCAGTAGTTCCTGTAGAATTGATATGATTACCAAGCATTCCCAAAACCATTGGGGCAGCCATAGATAATAAAGACGAAGCCGAACTGGATTTAACGCCAGCATGGGAAGAAATAGCGTCGACAATTGAGCTGGTTTTGTCGCCAAATAACCCCCTGATGATGCTGCTGCCGGAACTTACCAGTCCCTGCGTGGCGCTGCCGCCGCCCATTAAAGAGGAAAGATTGCTGAAAATACTGCCGTCGTGTCCGCCGGAGCTCAACATATTTAACAGATTACTTGCGCCGCTCACCGAGCTGCCCTGCGAAGCTACTCCTCCTAATACACAGGGTAAGACCGCATTCATTGCGCGCTGAACTGCCGAGTTATCTTCGCCAAGAAATTGGGACGCCCGGTTCACGAGGTCGCCGCTCATCTGATTTTTTAGTACGTCTAATAAATTAATGGACATAAAAATAGATTTTGTTGTAAAAAATTTGATTAATTAACTTCTAATACAAATGTAGAATTTATCTGAACAAGCACCAAATTTGAACCGGCAAATATAGCCTTCTACTTCAAATAAGCGATATGTAGACTAATACGCGACGTCCGGGTCACTTTTTTAGCAAAAATGCGATGAAATGTTTTTAAAGTCTTTATTTACGGGCCGGCTTAGGTTTTGGCGTATTTCCTTTACTTTAGCGCTCTATTTTAGTTGATCAATACAATTTGATGATAGCAGGAAGTTTGGAAGCGTCTCAAAACGACGACGCTATGAAGTTAGGCGTTTCCGGTATCCGGCGGCAACTGGATAAAATATATGAAGGGGGCGGTAAAAAGAAAATGGACAAGGAACGGGCGGAAGGCAAATTAACCGCCCGGGAACGCGTCGATTATTTAATGGACGACGAACGGCCCATTTTTGAGATTGGCGCTTATGCAGGTTTTGAACTATACGACGAACATGGCGGATGTCCTGCGGGCGGCGTGATCGTTGTGATGGGTTATATAAACGGACGGCTTTGTATGGTCGTCGCTAACGACGCCACGGTTAAAGCGGGCGCCTGGTTTCCTATTACCGGCAAAAAAAATCTGCGCGCCCAAGAGATTGCCATGGAAAACCGGATACCCATTATTTACCTGGTCGATAGCGCGGGGGTTTACCTGCCTATGCAGGATGAAATTTTTCCGGATAAAGAACATTTTGGCAGGATTTTCAGGAATAATGCTAAACTTTCCAGTATGGGCGTTCCTCAAATTGCCGCAATTATGGGAAGTTGCGTGGCCGGCGGCGCTTATTTACCGATCATGAGCGATGAGGCGCTAATCGTTGAAAGAACGGGGTCTATATTTTTAGCCGGCCCTTACCTGGTCAAAGCAGCTATAGGAGAAGACGTCGATAAAGAAACTTTGGGAGGCGCCCGGACGCAATCAGAAATAAGCGGCATTACAGATTATCGGACGCCCGACGAACATACGTGCTTGGATACGATCAAAAAACTCGTTGATAAGTACGGAGCAAACACTGTAGCCGGTTTCAGCCGCGCCGCGCCGCAGCCGCCAAAATTTGACCCTAAAGAAATTTATCAGATATTTCCCGCCGCGCCAAATAAATCTTACGATATGGCGGAGATGCTGAAAAGGATCGTGGACGACTCCGAACTAACCGAATATAAAGCGGGATATGGGAAAACCATTCTTTGCGCATATGCGCGGATTGAAGGCTGGGCGGTCGGCATAGTCGCCAACGCGCGGCAGGTAGTGAAGACTGCAAAAGGCGAAATGCAGTTCGGCGGCGTCATTTATTCGGACTCTGCCGATAAAGCGACGCGGTTTATTATGAATTGCAACCAAAAAAAGATACCGCTGGTCTTTTTTCACGACGTCACAGGTTTTATGGTTGGCAGCCGCTCGGAACACGGCGGCATTATTAAAGACGGGGCAAAAATGGTGAATGCTGTGGCTAATTCTACCGTTCCAAAATTTACAGTCGTGGTGGGCAATTCCTATGGAGCCGGCAATTACGCCATGTGCGGAAAGGCGTACGATCCGCGCCTTATCGTTGCCTGGCCGACCGCAAAAATTGCCGTAATGGGTGGAGCGCAGGCTGCAAAAGTGCTTTTGCAAATCCAGGTGGCGTCTATGAAAGGAAAAAATGAAATCCTGAAACCGGAAGAAGAGCAGAAACTCTATAATGAAATAAAAAATAAATATGATCGTCAGACCACGCCGCAGTATGCAGCGGCCCGTTTATGGGTCGACGCCATTATTGATCCATTAGATACCCGGCAAATATTATCAATGGGAATTGAAGCGGCGAACTGCGCTCCAATAGAAAAATTCAACGTAGGGGTTATACAAACGTAGTTTTTTAGCGGCCCTCTGTCTATCCCTAAATAGAAAAATAATATCCATTAAATATGTTCCCATACTTAATATTTATTTGTTATGATAATGGATAAAACAAAATTTAGGTTATGGCTTAAAAGAGTAGGCGCGGTTGGCTTTCTGTTCTTTTTGGCTAAAGGAATTTTCTGGATATATGTGTTTATGAGTTTGGGTAAATGCGCGACGGGACATTGATATAAAAATAGATGAAATTTATAGCAAAAACATTCCAGGGATTAGAAGAAGTCCTGGCGCAGGAATTAGCTGAAATGGGCGCCAACCATGTTCGCATTATACGCCGGGGCGTAGAATTTGAAGGCGACAAGGAATTACTTTATCGCGCTAACTTTGAGCTGCGAACAGCTTTGAGAATTTTATTGCATGTCTTTTCTTTCAAAGCAAGGAATGAAAATGAGTTTTACGATCAGATACGACGTGTTGACTGGTCGGCTTACATGGACGTGAAACAGACGCTGGCAGTGGACGCGACCGTTTTTTCAGAGTATTTTACGCACTCTCAATACGTTGCCTTAAAAACTAAGGACGCCATTGTAGATCAGTTTCGAGATAAAACTTCTAAAAGGCCGAATGTAAATACCGTTACGCCAGATCTAAGGGTAAATGTTCATATCAACCGCGATTGCGTAGACGTTTTGCTGGATTCAAGCGGCGATTCGCTACATCGCCGGGGATATCGCGTCGATTCACTGGAAGCGCCCATCAATGAAGTTTTGGCGGCCGGGATGGTATTATTAAGCGGATGGGACCGGGCGTCGGCATTTTTGGATCCGATGTGCGGATCCGGAACCATTCTGTCGGAAGCGGCGCTGTACGCTTTTCATTTACCGCCGCAGACGGGCCGCGATTATTTTTGTTTTAAACGATGGAAAGATTTTGATTCTGAACTTTGGAGCCGCGTAACTGAAAGCGCCATGAAAAGGAAAGTAGAATTTACCCATCCGATCATTGGCCGCGACCTACACTTTCAGGCAGTCCGGGTTTCTGAACGGAATATGGAGGCGGCGGGCCTTTTAGAAAAAATAGATATAAAACGAAAAGATTTTTTTAAAATAGACGAATTCCCGGTAACGGGGACGATCATTACTAATCCGCCCTACAATGAACGCATGGAAATGAAGGACGACGTAGAGTTTTATAAAATGATGGGCGACGTGCTGAAAAAAAAATTTAAAGGTTGGAAGGTATGGATTATTTCTTCTAACCTTGAAGCGTTGAAACAGGTAGGTTTGCACGCTTCCAAGAAAATACCTTTGTTGAACGGATCGCTGGAATGTAAATTTGTCAACTTTAACATCTATTAAAAAGCCGTTAGCTATTGGCCATTAGCTATCAGCTATGAAATTTTAGGTAAAGGAAGTCGGTGATTTCGGAAATATTAGACGGAGGCGGCACGATTGGTATATTATTGAATAAACTTTTTTATATGGCGCTTATACTTCCGGTTAACGGTATAGCTCCCCGGTTTGGAGCGGATTGTTATTTTGCAGAGAATGCAACCATCGTCGGCGACGTGGAGACCGGCGATCAGTGCAGTTTTTGGTTCCAATGCGTCGTCCGGGGGGACGTTCACTATATTAAAATGGGCAATAAAGTGAATGTGCAGGACGGCGCCATCATTCATTGCACCTACAAGCAGGCGCCGACCAATATCGGGAACAACGTTTCCATTGGCCACCGCGCAATCGTTCACGGTTGCAGCATTGGCGACAATGTGTTGGTGGGGATGGGCGCGATCGTAATGGATCATGCGGAGGTGGAAAATAATGTATTGATTGCCGCCGGCGCCGTGGTTTTAGAAAATAGCCGGTTGGAATCAGGATTTGTCTATGCGGGCGTTCCGGCAAAAAAAATTAAGCCGTTAAGTATTGAAACTTTTACGGATACGATTGAGCGGATCGCGAACAATTATGTGATGTATGCGGGGTGGTTTAAATGAATAATTCCGAATGCCGCATATTAATTTAACTTTGCAGTCTTAGTAGAATATATTTCTTTTTGGGCTTGTAGAAAAGTATTGGGATTATTAAAAAAAACCGGCAGCGTATCCGCTAAAAAAAACGCCTTCTCATTCTGCGTTGAATGAATCACCCATCCCGGTTCTTTTTTAAATACAGAAATACCAATTGAATCCCCTCCTTCCTTTATAAATACAGATAAACGATAAACCAACGGCAGATTTTCCGCCGCAACGGCCGGACTGCAAAAGCGCCGGCTTTGCAGATGGGCAAATTGACGTAATTCGGCGTCCAATGCTTCGCTCTGAACGGGCGCTTTGCTTCCTCTGACCGACCAAACCTGGTTGGATCTTACAAAAACAATGGTAGAATCTGCAGCATTGGTATATCTGAGTTCAACGACGCTATCAGGATTAACGTTCAGAACAAGAGGATTTTTATAATCGTCAATATGCTTATTAAACAGAGCGGGTAAATTACCGCGGACCATATACGCGACCCGGTCTTTGGGCAGGCGGACGCAGGTACGCCAGTTCTTGCTAACGGCGTCCATGCCGGAGACTCCAAGGTAGATTTCCTGGACGGGCCGGTTCTCCTGGGTAACGGATATTTTCATATCCGGCGCGGCTTCATCAATACCCAAAGCGGCCATTTTTTTTATTCCGGTTTTTACTTCCTCTACCGCCATACGGTTCAAAGCGTTGAAGAGCGGGATGATAGAATCGACCGGGATCTCCACCGTTTCGACGCCGCTTACGGCAAACCAACGGGCGCCGTCGCGGACAAAAGATAAATCGGACGGTTGCGGCGTGGCGGAGGAAACCACGAGCGAAGCGACCTGGTCCGGATGGAGGTCAAAAAACGGCGTTTCCGATCCGGAAGACTCCGGCGACGCCTTATAGCGCTGGCTGATTTGATAAAAAGCAAACACCATGATCGACAGGAGTGTAAGCGTCCGCAAAAAAGGCGAACGCTTAAGTAAGCGATAGAGTTTTCTCATAGCAGTAATATTGGGAATTATCAAAAAAATGTTGCGTAGTTTGGGAACAAATATAGGGGGTTTCCCAATAGCGCGGCTGTAAATTAAGTAGCCGGATTTGTTGAGTCGATCAGATATTTTGTTCTTATATTTGCAAAAAGATCACGAGTCGACGTCCATGCCGGAGTTTTTATGATTTTATAGATTTTCAAGTGCAACCATTTAAGATTGTCGTTAGCGGTCGTGTAGTTAAAAGAGTTTAGGGAGATAAAGAAAAATGCGATGAACGAAAACTTGTCAGAGAAAGAGAAAACGCAAGCCGGATTTATTGATCCGGTAGAAAAAAATTACCTCCGTCTCCTGCCTTTAGATAAAGAAAAAGTAGACATATTCCTGGTATTCAACCGCGAATATCCGCTGGTCGCTAAGTGGATAGATTTATTTTTTTCTCCGAACGGATGGGAGACCGATATTCATGCCGATTTTCTTCAAACCGAATTATTCAGAAATTTTTATTTTGAATCTAAAAATATTCAAAAAACGAAGGGAGAACACCAATTTGCTTTTGGTTTTCCTTTGGTCCTGGAGACAAACGAGCGGTATATTTCAAAATCTGACGCAGCCTACGCTATGGCGATTGATATCGATAGTTCGAAAACAACTGTTCCCGAACCGGTAAGCACCGTTCTAACGCCCGATGAAAAACCCGCTCTTCAAACGCCGGTCGCGCGGAATTTGACAAAAACGTATACCGTTTACGCTTCCGATGATTCTGTTTCTTCTAAAGAAAAAAATGGCGACTCAAAAAAACATGCTTTAGGAGCGCCAGGCGACACTACGGCAGGGAGCGACGCCTTAGACGCTATCTTCACCGCGCCGCTTTTTATTTGGTATCTCCATATAAAACCTCATCCGACCAGGAAAGATAGCTGGATTATTGGGCGCGATGAAGCCCACCCGGTCGTCGCCAACGACTATCTGATCCGTTTTTATCAATCTAAATATGGAGCCGACGGAAAGGATTTAAAAGACAAGCTGTATCAATTTGCGCTTCAAAAAATTTTTTATCGTAAAGATATAGACGTTTTGTGCAACGATTTGGGTCGACAATTGGGTTATTCCAATGGTTTATTAAATTCCGGGCTGCGGGAATGTCCAAGTCCGGGCGTACTGCGCGGGCTAAAAGCGCCCGGAGATATTTCCTGGTCGGGTGTACTAGGATTATTTCCACATCAGCGCGCGCAAAGTGTTTTAACGCCTGCCATTGCGTTCGCGGGACAATACTTGACGACCGGTTTGGAACCTATTTTATCCGCGCTTTCAAAACAGGTAAAACCCGCAGAGCCGGGACATGAATTTTCTCTTTTGCCGGAAGACGCGTTTCAAAAAACAGCTATCCGGACGTCGCTCGGCAATAAACTTTCTTTGATCGAAGGCGGTCATGGTACCGGGAAAACCCATACTTCGATCAATTTGACGCTAAACGCTTTATCCAATGGTCAAAAAACGGTCGTCGTCGCTAACGATCTATCGACGCTAATGCAGGTACAAAATGCATTGGTCGATGTAGGCGTCGGAAACCTGACTATTTTATTAAAAGATCTGTTGTTCGATCAAAAATTAATACAGGACGGACTGCGGAACGAGGGTAAAGCTAAAAACCAATCTTTTAAAGAAGAAGAATTTAAGATAACCCTCAAGCAGGGTCGCCGTTTATTGATTAAATCCGACGCCCGGCATAAAGCGCTCAATGAAGGTATTTTTGGCGGCGAGCCTTTTTCAGAGGTAGTCGGCCATTATTTGCAAAGCCGGGAGTCCGGCGGGAAGGAGATTTTAAGCGCTCACCTGAATACAAAAGATTACGAGTTTAATAAAGAGGAGTTTACCGATCTCCGGGAAGCGACCATACAAAGTAAAAATCTCTATAGAAAAGTTAATACCCTCAAACATCCTCTTGGCGTTCTGCACCCCAATATTTTTATCGGAAATAACCAAGCGGCGGGGAAGCGCCTCGCGACAGAACAAACTGAATATTTCCTGGAAAAATTCAGGATACTCCAGCGCAAATATATGGAAACGCTTGACGCTTATGCTCAAAAAACGTTGTCTCATTATGAGCGGGGCCATGCGGCGCTATCCGATCAACTGAATAATCTGAAAGAAGATTTTTCTGACTTTAGCTTTCAGTATGGCGCCGATTTCGAGCAGAATAATCTTTTTAAAACGGGCGCGCTGACCATTGCTTCCGTTTTTTCTCAACGGTCGAAGCAAACTTTGCAGGCAAAGTCGGAAGTTTTACAGGAATACGCGGATTTGCAGAAGCTGTTCAACGAGCAAAAGTATTTCACGCATCAATTTTTAACGCCCGCAGAACGGAAAGACTTTAAAAGAATGCAATTGAATCTGCATACGTTTGAATTGGCGCTGGACGCATGGCGTAAAAAAACGCCGTCGCTGATGCAGGAAGAAATGGGAAGGTTAAACGGGAAAACTTCCGTGTTTTTTGATCCCGACGCCAGCCAGGATATTAATGACCTGGAAACAGCTACCGACCTGCTGGAACAGGAATTAAACGACGCCAGATTATATGAGATTGACGTTTTACATAAAACGCTCACCCTGGTTAAACGCCAGTTATTTGTCGAGGAAATTATTGAACAACTGGAAGACACGCGCAATCAAATCAGAGACTTTGACAATTATTACGATTGGCGTCGATATTGGCTGCAACTTTCCGCGGGCGCGCAGAAACTGATACAAAGTCTAATAAAAGTTAAACCCGACCACTGGACGTCCGCATTTGAAAGTTGGTATTTCTACAATATGTTACTGAAATACTATCAGTCGGACGCCGTGCACAGCGACGAACCGTTGGATCAGTTAAACGAAATGGAAGACAAACTTCGTAAACTTATGCCTGATCAAATTACCGCGCTATGGCAAAACCGGAAGGAAGAGATCATACAAACAATAAAACGCAACGACCCGGCGGCCTATAGATCATTTTACGCGCCGGTAAAACAAAAACAATCGAAAGGAAACTATTTAAAGGACATTATCAGGGACAACCTTCTTTATTTTACGGAAAACTACCCCGTTCTGTTAACTACGCCTCAGGTTTACTGCCAGTTGTTAGAAAGCAACTCCGCCGTCGTCGATCTGACCATTTTCGAAAACAGCGTTCAGGCCGATCTACCTCTTCTACGATTAGTCGCCGAAACGGCCGGCCGGATCGTCGTAATTGATGAAAACGGCGGGGAGGAACCGGATGAAAATACGCTTGCCGGACTAGCAAAAAAAACCGGAGCCTCTTCGACGAGACTATATTATTTACACCGGAACGTAAGCGAAAGCGTCCATAAAATCAATGATTCGGTTTTTTACCCAGGTCTGCAAACGCCCTTTCACAGGAAGGCGGCGTTCGGGCAATTTGTGCAGGTTGTTCAGTGCGAAGGAAAATGGAATGCGTCTACCCGGACCAACGAAGCTGAAATTAAAGCGCTCGTCAGGACTTTGGAAGAAATAGCCGCCACCCCGTTTAATACCTATCCGCATATTGGGGTAGTTTGTATGAATAAAGATCAAAGAAATGCATTTAATGCGACGCTGCTCAATATGGTCCAGAAAACCATTTTTGGCTGGGAAAAAATAGCGCATTTGCAACGAAACGGGTTGGGGGTTTATTCTGTAGAAGAAATAGACGGCCTTCAGTTTGAACTATTGATCGTAGGCGGCTCGTACGATCAAATCGACGCGTTCCCGGCGAATAAAAAGCGTCTGCGAGCATTATTGAATAGTTTCACAAATAAATTGATCTGGATAAACTCGATTCCCAAAAACCGGTTAGCGGAAGCGAGAAACGATCCCAACCACGAAGCACCCTATCTGTTGGCCTCTTTACTTCTTTTGGGCGACCATATTTCTGAAGAAAGGCTGGGAGCCGCCCAATTGATTTTAGAGGAACTGGAACAACGCTATGTGATAAAGAAAGATTTAAAACCTTCTGTTTTTGCCGCCCAGGTCCGCTCCGCTCTTTCGCGTTGGATAGCTCCCGCGCAAGTAAAGGAACATTTTTTGATCAACGGATATATTTTTCCAATAATCGTTCTGGATAAAGAAGCAGGGGGTCCAATCGTTATCCGGGTGGACGGCAGGTTTCAACCCGCTACCTATTTTAACGCAGACTGGGACAGGAAAACGCTCGCTGAATTAGAACGGTTGCAATTTCCGGTCGTTTCCATCTGGTCATATAATTGGTGGAAATTTCCCGAAAAGGAAGCGGAAAACTTAGCGTATCATATAATGACCCTACAGGAGAAAACGATCGGGAACAATGGGGCCAGTTAAAAAGCAATGTTTAGCGAAGCGATTAATCTTTCGGGAGTTCGGGAAAACTGATATGGGGTTCCGCCAAAAGTGATCTGGCTACCGAAATTACTAAAATTCCCTTCGTACCGGAGATCGACGCCTACATGGCCCAAGTCGAGCCCGACGCCGGCCTGGTATCCGTAGGTCGCGGTCATGAACATTTGGCCGTATCCATGGTAATTTAATAAATCAGAAGAACTGGTTAGGTGGATATGGGCGACGGGACCGACGCCGACCCTCAAAATACCAAAATATTTGGCGCCGACGATTACAGGAACGTCTAAGTTCTGATAGCTTTCGCTGCGTATGGAATCGATGGAAGCGCCGCCGGTTAAATTTCTTACGTTGAAATCCACTTTGGAAGAATTGAAAACCGCTTCCGGCTGTATGAACAAAGCGCTAAGTTGGATGCGCGCGAAAATGCCAAAATGGAAGCCATAATTTGCGTTATTGACTGCTAAGCCCAAAGAGTCGTATTGACTCTTTAAAATGATGCTTCCTAATTTACTGGGCGTAACGTCGCCTGTGCTAAGCCCTGCTTTCAGACCGAAAGTAAAATTTTGCGCCTGAATATGAAATCCAAAAGCCGCCAGGACTAATAATAATAGTAATTTTTTCATTGCTTTGATTTTTTCAATTAACGCAAATATGACCCGGAATTACATTAAGGGCTCACATATATTTAAACATTTAACTTTATATTAACTCCTTAAAACAATAGGGAGTAGGACAATTTTAGCGAACCGCGCTATGTATTTGCCCCTATTCTTTCAGAACAGGAGAAGCGGGCGGGAGGTCTTTCTGGTTTTTATAAAAAACTAGAAAGACCTCCCGTTTATCCGAATTTTACGCTTCCATTAGCAGGCGCGCGTACGCTGATAACGATTAATTTTAAGAGATAAAATAATCTGTTTTAATTCATATTTCAGACGAATATTTCGTAAATTTGCACAGTTTATTCAAGAAGCGCTCCTTATTGAAAATATAGCTGTTTGACTGCTTCAGCCCTTCCGGCCCGTTTATGCTAAATAACTTAAAAATTTAAATGTCAGATAATCAAAGAATTGTCTCAATTAACATTGAAGATGAAATGAAAACCGCGTACATTGATTACTCAATGTCCGTGATTGTTTCCCGCGCTTTGCCCGACGTCCGGGACGGTCTCAAACCCGTGCACCGACGCGTTTTATTTGGCATGTCCGATTTAGGCATGTCATACAATAAAGCCCATAAAAAATCTGCCCGTATCGTAGGCGAGGTTTTAGGAAAATATCATCCGCACGGCGACACTTCAGTATATGACGCGATGGTCAGGATGGCTCAGGTTTGGTCGCTGAGATACCCGCTGGTTGACGGCCAGGGAAATTTTGGCTCTGTCGACGGCGACAGCCCGGCTGCAATGCGATATACGGAAGCGCGTCTGAAAAGATTGAGCGACGAACTACTCAACGACATCCATAAAGATACCGTCGATTTTGCGTTGAATTTTGACGATACGCTGGAAGAACCCACTGTTCTCCCGGCTAAATTTCCCAATTTACTGGTGAACGGAGCTTCCGGCATTGCGGTCGGTATGGCGACCAATATGTTGCCCCACAATTTGGGCGAAGTGATCGACGGCGTCATGGCAACCATCGACGCCCCTGAAATTACGATCGCCGAACTAATGGAATATATCAAAGCGCCGGATTTTCCAACGGGCGGTATTATTTACGGGTACGAAGGCGTCCGCGAAGGATATGAAACAGGGCGCGGCAAAGTGGTGGTGCGCGGGAAAGCGGAAATTGAAATGCGGGGCGAACGTGAAAACATCATCATTACCGAAATTCCTTACCAGGTCAATAAATCGGTCCTGGTGATGAAAATAGCCGAGCTGGTTGAGGATAAGAGAATAGAAGGGATCAGCGCGGTACGCGACGAATCGGACAGGGACGGTATGCGTATCGTCATCGAATTAAGAAAAGACGCAATGTCTTCGGTCGTTTTGCACCTGTTGTACAAACTTACGCCGCTGCAGTCTTCTTTTGGCGTGAATAACGTCGCTCTTGTCGGAGGCCGCCCGATGATCCTGAACCTGAAAGACATCATTGAAGAATTTATCAAGTTCAGACTGGAAGTGATTGTCCGGCGCACCAAATTTGACCTTAGAAAAGCCGAAGAAAGAGCTCATATCCTGGAAGGGCTGCTAATCGCCCTGGATCATCTGGACGAAGTGATTACCCTGATCCGCGCTTCCAAAAACGTCGAGGAAGCCCGGAACGGATTAATGACTACGTTCGAGCTTTCCGAGATACAGGCGCAGGCCATTTTAGATATGCGTCTGCAAAAACTAACGGGGCTGGAGCGCGATAAAGTACGGGCAGAATATGAAGAAATTCAGAAAGAAATTGCTTACTACCATTCGATCTTAGACAGCGAGACCCTGCAGCGCGAAATCATCAAAACAGAACTGACCGAGATTAAAGACCGTTTTGGAGACGCCCGACGCACAGAGATCAGTTTTGCGGACGGCGAGATCAATATGGAAGACCTGATCGCAGACGAAGAAATGATCATTACCATTTCTAATTTGGGCTATATCAAGCGGACGAATATTTCTGAATACCGGGCGCAGGGAAGAGGAGGAAGAGGTTCGCGGGGCTCCAAAACCCGGAATGAGGATTTTGTAGTCCACATGTTTGTTGCCAGCGCGCACAATTACCTGTTGTTCTTCTCCGATAAAGGCCGCTGTTACTGGCTGCGGGCTTACGAGATCCCGGAAACAACCAAAACTTCATCGGGGAGGTTCATCCAAAATATACTCTCCATACCGAACGAGGAAAAGATCCGCGCCTACGTGAAGATCAAAGATCTGAACGATACGGAGTTTATCAACAACAACTATATTATTTTCTGCACGGATCTGGGTTTGATTAAAAAAACGCAGGTCGAGGCTTTCTCCCGTCCAAGAGCTTCGGGTATTAACGCGATCACCATCAACGAAGGAGATCAACTCATCGACGCGCGACTGACCAACGGATCGGAAGAGATCCTGCTGGCCAACCGCAACGGACGAGCGATCCGCTTCCCGGAAGCAAAAGTCCGGCCTATGGGCAGGTCTGCGGCAGGGGTGATTGGAATTACTTTAGACGAAGACGGCCGGGACAGAGTGATCGGCATGATCTGCGTCGATCCGGCAGACAAGGAAACCAGCATCCTGGTTATTTCCGAGCATGGCAACGGTAAAAGATCGTCTCTTGAAGATTATCGCGTGACTAACCGGGGCGGCAAAGGCGTAAAAACGCTCAACGTGACGGAAAAGACAGGGACGCTGATCGCCATCAAGACCGTTAAGGACGCCGACGACATGATCATTACCACCAAATCTGGCATTATGATCCGAATGTCGGCAGCCGATTTACGTATTATTGGCAGAGCCGGGCAGGGCGTGCGGGTTATTCGCCTCGACGAAGGAGAAGAAATTGCCGATATTGCGGTCATCCGCGACGTCGCTATTCAGGACGTCGATCCAATCGCTCTTAATGAAGACGCTGTTCATGAAAACGGTCAGGAACCCGGAGACGACCGGGCGACGGAGAACGGACAGGCAAAACCGGAAGATATAGAATAACAGATATCTAAAAGTAACCTTATTTTAATAAAAAATAAAAGTTTAAGGTTTATATAACTAACCAAACCGGTTTTATACGTCTTAATATATAGAAAGTATATGGAAAGCTTTGTAAAACCCATTTTTCAATTTTTAAAATGATCACAATGAGAAAAGCGTTGTTTTGTTTAACCATGATGGTGTTTGCGTTTTGCAGCGCACAGGCGCAAACGCCGGCAGATAATTTAAAGAAAGCGCAGAAATCGTTTAAAAACTACGATCCGGGAAATAGCAAGGACCGAACCAAGCTGCCCGAGATCAAAGCCGCCGTCGACGACGCGCTAAAAGCGCCTGAAAACCAGACGTTTGAAGGATGGATGTTGAAAGGCCGGACATATAACGAGTTAGCCGCTTCGGACATAGCTTCCAAACAGGAGCTGACGTTATTAAAAAAACAGGCAGATTTCCAGGTTAAGTATTACGGCGCGGCGTATGAAGCCGCTACCGCTTTCATGCAGGCGCAAAAATTGTCTACTAAAAAATCTGACACTAAAGACATGTTGGACGCTATGACGACCACGCAGACCTATTTGAATCAGGGCGCCAGCGATTATTACGATAAAAAAGATTATGCGAACGCCTATATGTCTTTTAAAGCCGCAAAAGATATCCACGATATTTTAAAAGCAAACGGTAAGAAGAGCGGACTGGATGATAAAACAGTTTATAAAAATGAGCTAACATATATTGCCGCAGCCGCTACGCAGGCGCAAAAAGAATCGGAAGCCGTTCCGTACTATAAAGAATTAATCGCAATGCACGCCGATACCGGCTGGATATACGAAGCCCTGTTCAGAGGTACGGTCGATAAAAACCCGACAGAAGCGGTACAATATTTGACGGACGGCCAGAAAAAATACCCTGAAGACAGTCATATCCTGATCGCCCTGATCAATTATAAATTGAAAACCGGCAAACTGGACGAACTGATCAGCGATTTGAAACTGGCTATCCAGAAAGAGCCAAAAAACACCTCGCTATATGTTACGCTCGGCAACGTATACGATCAGTTAGCTGAACAGATAAAACCTACGGACCCCGCTAAAGGCGTGACTTACAATGACTCGGCGTTGATCTACTTCAATAGAACGCTAGATCTGGATGCTAAAAACTCGAACGCTATTTATTCCATCGGCGCATTCTATTATAATAAAGCGGCGGCGCTCACCAAAGAATTGAAGTTATTGGACAACGATAACACAAAAGCGGGCATTGCAAAATACGAGGCAAAAAATAAAGAACTGGTCGCAATGTTCGATCAGGCGCTGCCGTATTTCAAGAAAGCGGAATCCATCGACCCGAACGACCGCAATACGCTGATCGCTTTAAAAGAAATCTTTGCCCGCGAAGATAAACTGGACCTGTCCCAGGAATTTAAAAAGCGTATTGAAAACATGGATAATAACGTTAAAAACACCTCTTATTTCGCTAAGAATTAAGATAGCTGTTAGCTTTTAGACATCAGCTATTAGCTTTTTTATAAAATTGATTCTAAAAACCTGAAAGTAAAACTACTTTCAGGTTTTTTTTATTTCTTTGAAGACTAAAAATCAACGCTCTATGGAACCTCTTACGAGCCCCTCGGCCAATCGGTTATATTTTACGGTTTTAGTCGCCGCGCTGGGGTATTTTGTGGATATCTACGATATTCAGATATTCAATATCGTCAGCATAGATAGTTTGAAAGGGATTGGCCTGACCGATCCTGCGGAGATCGATAGATGGAACGCCGGCCTTTTTTTATGGCAAATGGGCGGCATGCTTTTAGGGGGAATTCTATGGGGAATTTATGGCGATAAAAAGGGCAGGAAATCTGTTTTATTTGGTTCCATTATTATTTATTCCGTTGCCAATATAGCCAATAGCTTCATAACCAATATTGAGCAATACGAAATTTGCCGGTTGCTGGCCGGGTTTGGCCTGGCTGGAGAACTGGGCGCCGCCATTACGCTGACTTCGGAAATGTTGTCCGCTAAAAATAGAGGGCTTGGTACGGTGGCCGTCGTTTCTATGGGCGTTTTGGGCGTTGTTGCCGCTGTGGTCGTTAAAAATTCTTTTAGCTGGCAAACCTGTTATCAGGTAGGCGGAGGGTTGGGAATCGCTTTATTGCTTTTGCGCTTTAAAACGTTTGAATCCGGTATGTTTGAGAAAATGAACCGGCAGTCGGTTTCGCAGGGAAATTTCTGGTCGCTGTTTAGCAGCCGGAAGAGGGTTTTGAAATATCTGTGCTGTATCATGCTGGGTTTGCCCATCTGGTATGCGCTGGGTATCCTGATCAAGTTTTCGCCTAAGTTTGCCGCTTTGAACGGCGTGACCGGAGGAAAAATATCGGTGGCTACGGCTATTTTGTATGCTTACATTGGTCTGAGCGCGGGCGACCTCGTCAGCGGATTACTGAGTCAGTTCTGGAAAAGCCGGAAAAAAGTTGTCTTGACTTATATTGGCCTTCTAAGCGCTGTTTGCCTGGTTTTTTTAAACCTGAAATCCATCGGGGCGTCGACTTTTTATATCCTGTGTTTTATGGCGGGGATCGGCAGCGGCTATTGGGCGCTGTTTGTCACTATCGCTTCTGAACAATTCGGAACCAATATCCGATCGACCGTAACAACTACTGTCCCGAATTTTGTCCGGGGAGCCGTCATTCCGATGACGGCGGCTTTTCAATATTGGGGCGGCGACGCGCGGAGCGCCCTTTCCGTAGG
>JBBRMZ010000099.1:0-17243 GCA_038230555.1 Chitinophagales bacterium | reverse complement strand
CAGCAAAACGTCTTTTTTGCCGCAATCGAACCAGTTGTTGACCCTTAAAATGGTCATTTTGGTTCCCTGGTCGATCATCCACATCAAGCCATCTGTGAGCTGGAATTCTCCCATGGTCCGGATATTATGCTGAATATTATAATCCAGCGCCTTAACCAACTGTCGCACTTCGCAGATCTTGTACAAACCGACCAGCGCCAGGTTGGATTTTGGGATACGGGGTTTTTCCACCAGTTTGGCGATGAACCCTTTATCGTTGAGTTCCACTACGCCGAATTCGCGCGGGTCTTTCACTTCCTTAACGCCCAGACAGGTGAACTCGCTGTAAAGGACGCTTTTAAAGTCCATATCAATCACCGTATCGCCCAGGACGATCAAAATTTCCTTACAGTCCTCAATATTTTTACGGGCGGTCCAGATGGCGTGGCCGATCCCTTCACGTTCGGGCTGTTCGACAAACTCCGCCCGGATATGAGGATATTTTTCTTGCACGAACAGTCGGATCTTTTCGCCGAGATAGCCGATGATGAACACAAAATCCTCCACCCCGGCTTCGATGAGCGGTTCAATGATAAAAGAAATAATGGATTTACCGGCTACCGGAATTAGCGGTTTGGGCTGCGTATAAGTATGCGGTCGCAAACGCGTTCCCGCGCCGGCTACCGGAATAACGGCTTTTATTATATCGGGCATGATTTCGATTTGTTCATAGCAGGCTTTAGACCGACGGTCCTCAGGCTAGCCTGATCAACGGATATGGGCGCTAAATTACGGTTTCTTTTTCAGACCATCGCCACGTTCATAATGGTAAAGGGTAAATGAAAAATTGTAAATGATTGGCGGCAACGATAAACCTGATAAAATATCCTATCAAATAGCTTTATTAAGCCTTCCCAATTTTATCTTTCATGGCGAACTTCATTATACCCAATATTATTTTATCTTTACCGCCAAACAGAAAAGAAAATTCAACGAATGAACGGAAAAATATTTGCGTGGTCTTTTATGGCCGCTTTTGCCGGATTTTTATTCGGACTTGATACGGCGGTCATCTCAGGCGCCGAAAAAGCAATACAACAACTGTGGGGGCTAACCGATATTCAAATCGGGCTGGCGGTGGCCATGGCGCTTTATGGAACCGTTTTCGGCGCCATGTTCGGCGGGATCCCGGCGGATCGAATGGGCCGGAAACGCTCCCTGTTCTGGATCGGTCTGATCTATTTTATTTCCTCTGTCGGCGCTGCGCTGGCCAGCGACGTCAACTTGTTTATGTTGTTCCGTTTTTTGGGCGGTCTGGCTATTGGCGCGTCTTCGGTGGTCGCGCCTATGTATATTTCTGAAATCGCTCCCGCCGAGTCGCGGGGCCGGATGGTAGTGCTGTTTCAGTTAAATATCGTCGCCGGTATCCTGATTGCTTATGTTTCCAATTATTTGCTTCAGGGAACCGGAAATGAAGACTGGCGCTGGATGCTGGGTGTGGTAGCCGTCCCGTCATTTATTTTTACCATTTTAACCTTTTTGATACCGGAAAGTCCGCGCTGGTTGATCCTGAAAAAGAACGACGTCGAAGGAGCGAGAAAAGTGTTAAACGTTTCGCAGCCTGATGGCGTCGAGGGACTGATCGCTGAAATTCAATCGTCCACGGATACTTCCGGCGCGCCGAAGGAGCCTTTTTTCTCTAAAAAATACCGTTTCCCGATCATGCTGGCCTTCTTGTTTGCTTTTTTTAACCAGTGGTCGGGCATTAACGCCATTATTTATTATGCGCCCCGGATCTTCGAAATGGCGGGTTTTGGCAAGTCGGCGTCGTTGTTTTCGACGGCGGGGATCGGCCTGGTCAACCTGATCTTTACGATGTGCGGCGGCCTGATTATCGACCGTTTTGGGAGGCGGTCGCTGATGCTGGTCGGGTCGGTTGGTTTAATTGGCGCATTGGGCTTGGTGAGCTGGGCTTTTTTCAAGGAACAATATAGCGGCGTGCCTTATTTTTTATTTACCTACATCGCTTTCTTTGCTTTTTCGCAAGGGGCCGTAATTTGGGTATTTATTTCCGAGATTTTTCCGAACGCAGTCCGCGCTTACGGGCAATCGTTTGGAAGTTTTACGCATTGGATCTTTGCGGCGATCATTGCTAACGCTTTTCCATATTTCGCCGGAAGGTTTGGCGGCGGACCTATCTTTTTGTTTTTTTGCAGCATGATGGTTTTGCAATTAGTCTATGTCTGGAAATTAATGCCCGAAACCAAAGGCGTTTCCTTGGAAACCTTACAAGAGCGAATGACAGGGCGACCTTACGATTCATAAACTCATATTGAAGTTAATTATATTTTTAAGTTGCAGAGGCGATCTTTCTTTTTTGTAAGAAAGATCGCCTTATCTTTGTGTTTTAATCTTCTCCAAAACTTATTCCATGACACGAAATCTACTCGCCGCAGCGACGCTGCTCCTATGTTCATTTCACTCGCTTTTTGCTCAAACGTATACCGGCCCTCCTGTCGGAACCAAATGGTATTATACGCAATCGCCTTATACCAGCGCACGCGGCGGCGTCTGGACGCTGGAGATAACGGCAGATACCATTCTGTTTACCCGCCCCTCAAAAATTACCCGTCTGACCTATCGGGAGCAAAATATCAGCAGTCTTGAACGGACGGATATTATGCAATTTTCGGATAAGCGGATCTATACTTACGACCGCCAATTAAATTTGTTCCTGCTGCTCTATGATTTTGGCGCGCTGAAAGGAGATTCTGTCAAAACTATTTTCCGCTCTAAGACCCACCTGTCGGAAGGAAATCTTATATTTTTCAACTATCGCGTAGACTCCATTTTTACGGCTCAATTCAATGGGACGCCGCTAACTCAGCAAAATATTTCGTGGGACAAAAGTTCGACCTACGACTTTGCCGACAAAGTTATCTGGGAAAAAATCGGCAGCCTGCGGTTTTTCTTCCCGCAGGCCGTCGGGACTAATCCTACGACCGGGCCGGCTCGTTGCTACGACGAACCTGGCAAACCCATGATCCATTTTGTTACTTACCCCTGCGATAGCGTGCCGGGCATATTGGCAGATACAAAATTAGTTGTATCGGAAGGCTTAAACGTCCAGGTTTATCCGAACCCGGCCACAGGCGCGACGTGGCGCTTAACCTGGTCGGGCGAAGCGGAAGCGGTTGATTTGCAGCTTCATAGCGCCATAGGCGCAATTATCTGGTCGGCAAACTCCGTCGGCGGTCATGAATACGAGATTCCGGCCCGGAACTTTCCCGCCGGAGTTTACTTTTTGACAATCCGCGATAAGAAAGGGAGCCAGAGCGCGCGTAAACTGGTTAAACCATAAAACCGATCGTTTTTAAGTCGTCCCAAAAAGCGGGATAAGATTTACCGACGACCTGCGGGTCTTCGATCTCTATTGGCGCGAGCATCGCTAATGGGGCAAAGGCCATCGCCATGCGGTGATCTTCGTAAGTTTCAAAGACGGGCGTCTGTGAAAATATCGCTTTTCCTTCTATAGAATACCATTGTTTATCGCTTCTTTTGGAGAACCGCGCCGGAAGTTTGGACAGGGTAACGCCAATTTTAGAAAGTTCCGTTTTTAAAGCGGCGACGCGGTCGGTTTCTTTGATGAACAAGGTTTCCAGACCCGTAAATAGCCCGTTCGCGCCCAGCCCGCCGCAAACGACTGCCAGCGTTTGGGCAATGTCCGGGCAACGGATAAAATCCTGTTCAAAAAAATCCGTAGCAGGGACGCCGGATTTGGTCAGGCGGATACCCTCGGGCGTATATTCCGTACGGACGCCAAATTGTTCCATGACCTCCGCTATGACGGCGTCGCCCTGAAGGCTTTCCCGGAACAAACCGTTCAATTGCAGATCAACTTCCCCGGCAAAAGCGGCGATGGCATAATAATAAGAGGCCGCCGACCAGTCGGCTTCGACGGTCGTCGCTACAGGTCGGTAGCGCTGCGGGGCGACATAAATCGTATGCCCCTGCCAATCGTGGGCGACGCCAAAACGCTTCATCAAATCCAGCGTCATTTCGATATAGGGCCTGGAAACAATGTTCCCTTCCAGCGTAAGTTCCAAACCCTGAGGCAATAGGGGGGCGATCATTAGCAGCGCCGAAATATACTGGCTGCTGATATTGGCGGGAACGGAAAGCTGACGGGGCGAATGGCCGGTAGCTGCGGGGGCGTGAATGCGCAACGGCGGGTATCCGTCTTTTTCCATATATTCGATTTCAGCGCCCAGGCTACGCAGCGCTTCTACAAGCGCGCCGACGGGCCGCTGTTTCATGCGCTCCGAACCCGTCAATATTTGGGTTTCCGGCTGCAAACTAAGGTAGGCAGTCATAAACCGGAAAGTGGTTCCTGCCGCTCCGGCGTCGTAGGTTTCGCCCGTTAACGCCAATAAGTTTTGTAGCGTCTGCGTATCTTTTGAGCCGGACAATTTCTGAATCGGGAAATCCGCGCCGGACAGGGCGCGGATGATCAGCAGACGGTTGCTCAGGCTTTTGGACCCATCGAGCGTGATCGTTCCTTCGACGCGACCGCCGGGATGTGAAATGCGAAGGCTCATATAGTGTGATTTTAAGGAGCTACTAGACGTAGGCTATTAGAATTTAGCTGTAAATTTTTGACGATGAATAGGTTATGATCGGGTAAGGAACGCTATATTTCTAAAGCCGCTCATCCGTATCTTCAATGATAGGTTCTTCTATTGGCGGAAATAACTCGCCGAGCGACAGCCTAAAGTCTGGAAAAATGACGGAGGGCATGACGTCGGCGCTCACGAAAATGAGCGGACGGCTGAAAACCCCGTCGGATTCTACATTGTACCGGGCGACGGTTTCATGAACCGGGTCAACGATCCAGTATTCGCTCACGCCGGATTCCTGGTATAAATCCTTTTTCAGTTTCATTTCGCGGGTAGAATTTCCCGGTGAAAGTATCTCTACGACTAAATCCGGCGCCCCCAGACATCCTTTTTCGTCTATTTTTTTCAAATCACAGACCACACAAAGATCCGGCTGGATGACGGAATAAATATCTTTATCCGTTTTTTTAGATTTTGCCCGATTATACAGCCGCACGTCGAAAGGGGCGGCCAGAGTTTCGCAAGGATGATTTTTGAAATATCTGTCAAAAATGACCGTTAGTTTCCAGGAAAGTTTCTGGTGCGTAAAGCTGGGCGCGGAAAGCGGGAAAATTTTACCTTTAATAATTTCCAACGCCTGCTCGAATTTCCAACTCAAATAGTCGGCATAAGAATAAACGCCGTCGGGGTCTAATTGAGAAATATGGGTAATGGACTGCATACCGTTTAATTTTACGACAAAATTAAGGATTTTAAAAGGCTTTTCCATACTTTGCGACAAAATAATGACGCTCGCGGCTAACGGGAAAAAACATTCATCATTCATCATTCATCATTTCCTTTGAACATCGCCGTCAACGCCCGTATGTTATTGCCCAGCCAGTTGGAAGGGATCGGCCGTTTTACCTACGAAACCGTACGCCGCATGGCTACCGCGCATCCAGAACACCGCTTTACTTTGTTTTTTGACCGATCCTTTTCCGGTGAATACATTTTTCCGGAAAATGTCGCGCGGGTGGTTTTGTTCCCCCCCGCCCGCCATCCTTTGCTTTTTATCTGGTGGTTTGAATGGTCGGTCGTACGCGCCCTCAAGAAATATAAAGCTGACGTTTTTTTATCGACTGACGGGTTCGCGAGTTTATCCGCTAAAGTTAGAACTGTCCTCGTCATACACGATCTGGCCTGGCTGCATTACCCGCAATTCATCGGCTGGCAGCCGCGCGCTTACTACCGTTTTTTTACGCCCCATTTTTTAAAAAAAGCGGACAAGGTCATCGCCGTTTCAGACTTTACGCTTCGGGATATTTTAGCTCGTTACCCGCTCAAAAATCCAGATATTGCCGTCGTCTATAACGGCGTCCGCGAAGGATTTCGTCCGCTCGACGCGGTCGCGCAGGCGTCCGTCCGGGCAAAATATACAGACGGAGCTGCTTATTTTTTATACGTTGGATCCATTCATCCCCGCAAAAACATCGCGCGGCTAATTGAAGCATTTGGGCTATATAGAGAAAAAATGAACGACCAGGAATTAAACGGGCCTGTAAAACTGGTTTTAGCGGGCAGGATGGGCTGGCAAACCGAGGAAATAAGAGACGCCGCCGACCGCTCTGCTTACCGGTTAGACGTCATTTTCACCGGGTATATGGCGGAAAATGAATTGCCCGCGCTGACTGCTTCGGCTTTTGCGTCGGCGTATGTTTCTCAGTTTGAAGGATTTGGCGTTCCCATTCTCGAAGCCATGCAATGCGACGTTCCGGCTATTGTTTCCAATATGTCCTCCATGCCGGAAGTGGCGGGAGAAGCGGCGCTTTTAGTTAATCCAAATTCGGCGACCGATATTGCGGAGGCCATGTTTTTATTAGCTACGCAGCCGGAAGTATATCGGCGATTGGTTAAACTAGGCAAAGTGCAACGTGAAAAATTTAACTGGGCGTCGTCGTCGGAGCAGTTGTGGACGGCAGTTGAGGAAACCGCGAATAACTAACTGATTACAGCGCTTTCATTTAACTTTTCTTTTAAAAATCCAGCCGTATAACCCAGACCGGATTCCGCCAAACCTTCCGGCGTTCCTTCAAAAACAAGTCTTCCGCCTTCTTTCCCGCCTTCGGGACCCAAGTCGATCACCCAGTCGGCTGATTTAATGACCTCCATATTATGTTCGACGATCAAAACAGTATGCCCTTTTTCAACGAGCGCGTTCATGGCAACCAGCAAGGTGTTAATATCGTGGAAGTGCAAACCGGTGGTAGGTTCGTCAAAAATAAAAAAGATGCGTTCTTGGCCGGATTCTTTGGTCAGGAAATAGGCGAGTTTGACGCGCTGCGCCTCGCCGCCGCTAAGGGTGGAGGAGGATTGCCCCAAATGAATATAACCCAGTCCGACGTCGTTGAGCGGCTTAATGCGCTGATATATTTCCTTGACGTCCTTGAAAAACTCCAGCGCTTCTTCAACAGTGAGTTCCAGAACTTCAAAAATATTTTTGTCTTTGTAAGTAATTTCCAGCGTTTCCGCTTTGAATCGTTTGCCATGACATTCTTCGCATTCCAGCCGCACGTCGGCCAGGAATTGCATTTCCACGACCTGTTCGCCCTCGCCTTTACAAGTTTCGCAGCGGCCGCCTTCCGTATTAAAAGAAAAATTTCCGGGCTTATAGCCGCGTATTTTAGCGAGCGGCTGTTTGGCAAAAAGATCGCGGATATAATCGTAGGCCTTGACGTAGGTGGCCGGGTTGGAGCGCGAAGATTTCCCGATTGGGCTTTGGTTGATCATTTCCACCGCTTCGATCCGGTCCAAGTCGCCTTCGATCCCGTCAAAATTACCGGGAGCGGTAGGGTAGGACTGGTCAAAATGTTTAAGTAGGGCCGGATAGAGAATTTGCTTCACCAGCGTCGTCTTGCCCGACCCGCTGACGCCGCTGATAACGGTCATGGCGTTCAGCGGAATATGGATCGTTGTATTTTTCAGGTTATGCTGACGGGCATTTTTCACAGTTAGCCAGGCGGTCGACGTTCGCCGGTGCGCCGGAACGGATATTTGCATCCGTCCGCTCAGATACGCGGCAGTAAGGCTGTCTTTGGCCTGGAAAATATCTTCATACGGACCGGCAAAAACGACCTTGCCGCCGTGAATACCGGCAAAAGGTCCCATATCGACCAGGTAGTCGGCGCTTTTTAATACGTCTTCCTCATGCTCCACGACGACGACCGTATTGCCCAGATCTCGCAGGTTTTTCAATACGCCGACCAGCCTTTTGGTATCGCGGGGATGCAATCCGACGCTGGGTTCGTCCAAAATGTAAAGACTGCTCGTGAGGTTGCTGCCCAGTGTGCGCGTTAGGTTGATGCGTTGGGTTTCGCCGCCGCTCAAAGTGGACGAGATCCGGCTCAATGAAAGATAGGGAAGCCCGACGTCCATCATAAACCGGAGCCGGTTGCAGATCTCCATGATCAGGCGCTTGGATATTTGCAGGTCGTGGGCGTCTAATTGAAGTTCTTGGAAAAACTGCGCCAATTCGTCGATAGGCAGGTCCACGAGGTCTCCGACGGGTCTGCCGCCGACTTTAACATAGTTGGCTTCGGGCCGGAGACGACTACCTTCGCAGGTCGGGCAGGCTGTTTTACCCCGAAAGCGGGCCAACATGACGCGATTTTGGATTTTATAAGTCTGTGATTCAAGTTGCCGGAAATAATCGTCGATCCCGTTAAAATGGCGGTTACCTTTCCAAAGCGTCCTTTTTTCTTCTTTGGTCAGATCCTGGTATGCGCGGTGGACGGGAAAGTCAAAATTCCGCGCAGCGCGCAGGAATTCCTGCAACCATTCGCTGGATTTTTCCCCTTTCCAACAGGCGACGGCGCCATCGAATACGGATAGGGATTTATCCGGTATGACTTTATCCTCGTCAATCCCGATGACCTTACCGTAGCCTTCGCAGGTCGGACAGGCGCCGTAGGGGTTATTATAATTAAAGAGTTGCGGCGTGGGTTCCAAAAACTCTATTCCGTCCAGTTCAAAACGATTGCTAAAGCGTTGGGTATCTTTTCCGACGATCTCTACGATAGCCTCGCCTTCGCTTTCGTAAAATGCGGTCAGTACGGAATCCGCCATGCGTTTTGCGTTTTCCATATCCTCTTTTCGGACGACAAAACGGTCGATGAGGATGCGGAGGTCGTTCGTCGCAAAATGATCGACGGTTTTCTTCATTTCCTCCTGTTTGGTTTCGTCGTTAAGCAGGTCTTCAATCTCGACCGTTTCGTTATTGCCGGAGAGACGCGTATATCCTTTTTGCTGCAACAAATGTAATTCCTGGAACAGCGTCCTGTCCGTATATTTGACAGGCAGCGGAATGTACAGCAGCGCGCGGTCGCCGTCCTCGAAAGACTGGATAAAGTCTACCACGTCGGAAACCTGCCTTTTTTTAACGATCCGACCGCTAACGGGCGAATAGGTTTTCCCGACGCGCGCATACAAAAGACGTAAATAGTCGTATATCTCGGTCATGGAACCGACCGTCGAACGGTTATTGCCGGTCGTTACTTTTTGCTCGATGGCGATGGCCGGGCAAATCCCTTTGATATAATCCACCTCCGGCTTCTTCATACGCATCAGGAACTGGCGCGCGTAGGAGCTCAGGCTTTCCACATAGCGCCGCTGCCCTTCGGCAAACAACACGTCCATTGTAATAGAAGACTTGCCGGAGCCGGAAACCCCGGCGACGGCCACTAACTGGTTGCGGGGAATAAACAGATCGACCCGTTGCAGGTTATTGACGTTCGCCCCTTTGATAAAAATCCCCGGAGCGTCGGGCTGAACGGCGTCGGCGACTGCAAGGGTCTCCGTAACTTTCTTACTTTTCATGGGCTACATAACAACGGGGCAAAGCGCAAAGTTCACTTTGAAAGCTGATGGATATCAGCCGACGGCTTATTACAAAAACTGCTTACACAACATATACAGGACTTTCCGATCGTCGTCGGTCAGGGTTTTACTTTTATCGATCTGTAAATATTTTCTTTTAAAAACCGTAATAGCGGCAGTCGTATCGCGGACGTCGTATCCGACGATCCGCAGCGCCTGGATCGAACTGAAATCCGGCGGAATAATCGCGCCGGTAGTGTCCGCGTACCAAAGCCCGAAACCTTTTTCCGACATGGTTTTCCAATTGAATAAAACATTCGGATCATTTTTACGGGTAGGAGCTATATCCTCATGGCCGATAAAATTAGCGGCAGGAATATCGTAGGTTTTTTTGAGGGTCGCCAGCAGCGTATAAAGCGCGTTCATTTGCGCGTCGGGAAATATTTCGGCACCGTTGTTGTCCAGTTCGATCCCGATGCTGCCGGAGTTCACGTCCGTCACATTGCCCCAACGTCCGATTCCGGCGTGCCAGGCGCGCAAATAATCGTTGAGCATATGGTACACGGTTCCGTCCTTACAAATGATGTAATGCGCACTGACCTGCGTCCGAGCCAGCGTAAACGTTTTCAGCGTTTGCTCGCAACTGTTTTGCGCGGTATGGTGAATGACGACAAAATTAGGCTTTCGCATATTAAAGTTAGTCGTCCCGACCCAATCATGCAAAGCGGCGGCAGGTTGGGAATCTCTGACGGGGTAGGTTTTGATCAATTGCGCGTAGCGGTCGGCTTGTTGTTTATATATTTTATTGGTCGCTTGGTAAGGCCGGGCGGCGCAGGCCAGGAATAGCGAAAAACCGGTAAACAGAAAGATAAGGCGGTAAAGCATGCAGAAGATTTTTAATTAATATGGTAAAGGATGAAGCCGCCGCGGCGCGCTCTTTGAGCAAACGCTTTCAAAAATATTGCGCGTTTTACGCGGCGTCTGCGCAACGGAATTCAGACGGTAAGTTACAAATTGGCCAACGGTTTTTAGGCGTCCATCCGTCAAAATTTATTAGCGACCCCGGCAGGAAAAAAATCTTTCGCAAAAAGCCCGTTTTAGGTTGCTAAACTGCGTCACGCGTCTGAAAAAAGCGGTTTCATAGTACCCCGGGTGGGCCGTATGTCAACGGCAATAATTCAGCGCTGGGTTCGTTCATTTTAAAGCGGATCTTTAACCAGAATATTTTTATTATCTTTAACACGCGATCGGTTTAATCTAATATTACGTTCGTTTTTCTTATTCTTTTCAGTTTTGTTTAGAAAAATCCCGGTTCATGGAACGCTATAAATCTATCTGTTGCTTCGCTTTTGTTTTTTTTCTACTTCCCTACATTGTTTTTAGTCAAAATTTATATCCCAAAAGGGAAATGCGGGGCGTATGGATCGCGTCTGTAGTCAATATAGATTATCCATCTATCCCCACGACCGATGAAAAATTTTTAAAGGAAGAATGGATCAAGCTGCTCGAAAAACATCAGGCTTTAGGAATCAACGCCTTGTTTGTACAAATCCGCCCAACTGCCGACGCTCTATACCCCTCCCAATTTTCCCCCTGGTCGAAATACCTGACCGGCGTTCAGGGACGCGCGCCGGCTAATAATTTCGATCCCTTGGAGTTCATGATCTCCACCGCCCACGCTTACGGTTTTGAATTCCACGCCTGGCTTAATCCCTACCGGGGAACCATGAAAGGGGAGGACGTCTCGCTGCTGGACTCCTCGCACATGCTCAAAAAGCGTCCCGACTGGTTTGTGCGGTACGACCGGCAGTATATTTTTAACCCCGGATTGCCAGAAGTCCGCGCTTATCTGAACGAGGTGATCGCTGAGGTCGTGCGCAAATACAACGTCGACGCCATCCATTTCGACGATTATTTCTATCCTTATAAAAACGGCAACGAGGTTTTTGACGACTATGCCGCGTATAATCAATACGGCCGCAACAGATTTGCCAACCTTGAAGACTGGCGCCGCAGCAACGTGGATTCCCTGATCTATACGCTTTCCAGAACGATCAAATCCATTAATCCTAACGTGCAGTTCGGGATTAGCCCGTTCGGCATCTGGCGCAACGCTTACCGCGATCCAAAAGGTTCGGATACTTTCGGCGGCTCCTGCTACGACGATCTCTACGCGGACGTTTTGAAATGGCTCCGCAACGATTGGATTGATTACGTTGCCCCGCAAATTTATTTTACCATCGGCTTCACCACCGCCGACCCGGTGAAACTCATTGACTGGTGGGCGCGCAATGCCAACGGCAAACAGGTTTATATCGGCATGGGCGCTTACCGCGTTGGCAGCCAAAGCAAACAGGGCAATTGGCAGAATCCCGACGAAATTCCCAGCCAGATCCGGCTGGCACGACAAACGCCCGGCGTGAGCGGCGCTATTTTCTTTTCCTCTAAAGATATTTTGAAAAACCCCTTGGGACTGGCGGATTCTCTCCGGCAAACTTATTTTCACTACCCGGCGTTTCATCCCCAGGCGCTGCCTTACCCTCAAGAAAATCCCTGCGCCGCTCCTTTTATTCACCGCATCAGCGGCGAAAACGGGGCCGTCAAAATAGAATGGCGCGACAACGCCCCTTCCTGCGAAGCCGCCGACCAGTTCATCGTTTACCGCTTCGATCCCCGGAATATCAATTTTGAGAATTCCCGCAACATCATTGCCGTCGTTCCCGCCGGCAGAAAAGACCTCGTTTTCTACGACGCCAACGTCGAGCCGGACCGCATATTTACCTATGCCGTCACTTCGGCCACGCGCCATTTTAAGGAAAGTCCGCACAGCCACTACCGGACGATCCGAAAAAATAAAGACGGAACCATTGAAAGGTTATATTGGATGGAATATGCCCGCCCAATCCATTTCTGCACGGTAAAATCCTGGTTTTAAGAAGAGGGAGATTTCTCTTTATATTTGGGATCGTAGGCCACAAAAAAATTGATCCAGGAAGAACGGGAGATCCGAAAAATCCAGACGTAGAGCGTCAGGGTAAGTATCGTGGCTAGGCCAAACGACCAGACGGCGCCGATCCCCAGCACAAAATAAAAAAGCGAGAACCCCCCGAAAATGACCGTAGCGGCGGCAATATAGGACATGAACATGGCGCCGTACCAAAAACCTGACTCCAGTTCATACGGCTGTCCGCAATGGGGGCAGCGCGAATACATAAAAAACGACCGCTTCATCGAAAAAGTCGGCGTGGCATACAGATCGCCAATATGACAGCGCGGACATTTAAAATTAAAAATGCTATGCGCTTTAGAGGAGACGGGAAAAATGGACATAAAACGGGTTTAGATGGCCGGGGTTGTAAGAATTTACTTGAAGATATTTGAAAATACAACTTCAATGGACGATACAGGGTCTTTAATGACGCCTTCATTAAAAATAAATTGGCGACCGTCGCGCATCCGGATAATAACCAACCGCAAAACGGGAATAATAATCCAGACGGATTGGACGCCGGCGGGGAAATAAATATTGTTGGTCTTATCCGTCAAATCGGTTGTAGCCTGTTTGGGCGATTGAATTTCAATAGCCGTAATGGGCGGTTTTGTGTAAAAGAGAATATCATTTTCCCAGTCGTCAGGGAAAAGCGGGAATATACTGACGTCAGGCTTACATTTCCCTGTAGAAAGTTCAAGTTCTAATTCGGGTAAGACGTCATACTCGGCGTCATACTTAGATAATTCGACAATCAGGCGTTTCATTATTTTTGAACGGTTGACTGACATAACTTCTTCCGATTGGTATTCTTCGATTTCTAAAACGTTCGACATAAAAATAAGACTTTCAATAATTTATAAAAATGACTATTTTAAATTTAAGGGATCGGCGTTAAACTAGTGGTCAAGCCGTGAGAAAATTACCCTTTCAATGCAGTAAATTTAGCCGGATAGAAACGACCAACTCCAACGGAACCTTTAGCGTCCAGTCAAAACGAATATGCGCTGCCATAAGTTTTTATGCAAATATACTTACTTTTCCGCTAATTAAAACCCGGGGCGTCAAGTGAATTGGGTTTAGGAAACAATAAAATAAAAGCGCTTCCTTCCCCGTCGATACTAAGCGCCTGAATGCTCCCCTTGTGCAGGAGCATAATTTGCTTGCACAGACTTAACCCTATTCCGCTGCCCGATTTTTTGGAGCTAAAAAAAGGGATGAAGATTTTGTCCAATAATTCCGCTGAAATTCCAGTCCCGTTATCGGCTATTTTTATACCTATTTTTTGATGTTCCAGATAGGCGGAAAGTATAATTTTGGGATTTTGACGGTCTTTAACCGCCTTGATGGCGTTGAGCAAAAGGTTAATGACCACCTGCTCGACGAGATGCGCGTCCAGTTCTGCGGTCAACTGCGGGTCCTTTAAAACGACCTCTATTTCAATATTTTTCTTTTCCAGCGTGGGCTGCATCAGGGTCAGCATGTTTTCAAAAATATCGCGGACGTAAACTTTAGTTAAATGTAGCTTTGCAACCTTATTCAGGTTGCGGTACGATTCGGCAAATTTCAGTAATCCGTCGCTGCGGTTTTTAATGGTTTCCAGCCCCAATTCCAAATCCTCTTTATCGCCAAAATTAATCCGTTTTTTCAGCGTATCCGCCAGGGACGCGATGGGCGCAATAGAGTTCATAATCTCGTGCGTCATCACGCTAAGTAGTTTCTGCCAAGCCGCCGCCTCGTTTTCTTCCAGCGCTTCATGGATATTTTGTAGCGCGACGAGCTTATTATATTTATTGTCCGTTTGAAATAAGGTGGCGGTTAGTAAAATCTTTAGGCGCCGGGCGTCCTGCTGGATGCTTACGACGGTTGTTTCGCCCGGGCGGATGGAAACAACGGCGTCATAAAGCGCTTCGTCGCGCTTTTTTAAAGAGTGGATGGTCTTTAAATACGGAATGTTCAGCATGTTTTTAAAGGTAGGATTCATCCAGTTCATGTCTCCCGACGCAAGTTCATAGGAAATGATTCCCGTATCTACCAATTCCAAAATCTGTTGCAGGTACTGATATTGAACCTCTTTCTCTTTGCTGATCACTCGAAAAGTTGAATTGATCTCGTTAAAACCCTGCCGCAAAGGCTGCAGGCCGACGGGCGCTTCCCGGACGTTAAAATTGCGGGAAAAATCGCGGTAATGAATGGATTCTATAAATTCTGCGACTTCGTCCTGCGCTTTTTTAAGCGCTTTATATATATCAAACCATACATAGCCGGCGACGGGTATTAAAATGTACAAATAGAAATACCAGCTTTTCAGGATAAAAAAAGCGATTCCAAAGAGCGTCGCAAATAAGAGCGAGGTTTTCAGCGCTAACCGCCATACCGGTTTCTTCAACATACCCTTTTTATTTTTCCTGCTATCCTCACAATTTTATTAAAAAGCTGTACGCCTCCCGCTCTGCGCGCTTGGGCGAGCGCTGGACGTCTTTAATTTTTGCATTAATTAAAGACCTCCCTTTCCCAGATTTCATGTTCCAATAACTTTGACGTCAAAAAAACACCTCCCTCATCTTTCCTCATTAAATATCGTGTTTGCTTAATTTCCGGTATAAAGCGGTCCGCGTCACGCCCAATTCTTTGGCGGCTTTGGTGATGTTGCCGCGGTGTTTTTCAATGACTTTAACGATGGCGTTTTTTTCTATCGCGCTGAGCCGCAGATCGTTTTCTCCCGCCGCGTCGGGCGGCGCGGTTTCAAGCGGCGAAAAAATAAGGTCTTCCTGCTCGATAACGTCGCCTTCGCTCATAATGACCGCCCGCTCGACGGCATATTGCAATTCGCGCACATTGCCCGGAAAATGATACAGGCGCATTTTATCCAGGGCTTTTTTACTCAGTTCTGAATAGGGTTTACGGTATTTTTCGCCGTAAATAGCGGTAAAATGCGTAGCGAGGAGGTCGACGTCCCTGCCTCTTTCTCTAAGCGGCGGCAGCGAGACCTCAATCGTGTTGATCCTATAAATCAAGTCTTTGCGAAAATGCTCTTCATCCGCCAAGACTTTTATCGGCACATTGGTCGCGCATATTAGCCGAATATCTATGGGGATCGGCTGGTTGGAGCCGAGGCGAACGACCTGCCGGTTTTGTAAAACAGTAAGCAATTTAGCCTGCTGCCGAAGGGTGATATTTCCTATTTCATCCAGGAAAAGCGTTCCTCCATTTGCTTCTTCAAATCTTCCTTTGCGGTCTTCTTTGGCGTCCGTGAAAGCGCCTTTTTTATGCCCGAACAATTCCGATTCAAATAAACTTTCCGTCAGCGCCCCAACGTCCACTTTGATAAAAGGCCGGCTTGATCTCAGCGATTGCTGATGAATGGCCTGGGCGACCAATTCCTTCCCCGTTCCGTTTTCGCCTAGTATCAGCACATTGGCGTCGGTGGGCGCTATTTTTCTTATCTTTACAAAAAGGTCTTTCATCGCTGCCGACTCGCCCAGCAGGGATTTCCCGACAATGGAGTCTTGCGCATTTATTGACCCGCCCTCGCCGTACCTGTTTTGCGGATTTTCTTTCTTTTTTAAAGCTTCCCTGATCGTGTCAACTAGTTTTTCATTGTGCCAGGGCTTGACGACAAAATCCGCCGCGCCTTCTTTCAGCGACCGCACCGCAAGATCTATATCGCCGTAGGAGGTAATCATGACGACCGCCATATCCGGCGCTGCAATTTTTACTTTTTTCAGCCAAAATAAACCCTCGTTCCCCGTATTGATCGGGCTATTGAAATTCATGTCCAATAAAAGCAGGTCAAAATGTTGTTGGCTCAACAGCCACCGCAGATTTTCGGGATTTTTCTCCGTCACAGCCCCCTTTGCTTCCGATTTCAGCAGCATCCGCACGGCAGTCAAAACGTCCGCGTCGTCGTCTACAATAAGTATATGGGCGTTTTTTAAATTCATTTTTTCAAGAAACAACGATCATTAACTATTCTTAAGTCAATCGTTTTTATAGTTAGCGTAGAAATGGACGACGAAAGATATGCGATTCATCCGGAGGCGTATATAAGCAAGCCGCGTTATTTACTACAAACAATTAATTCCTATGGAATATTTTTCCTGCAATTATATCTATTACCGGATTAATATAATAATTATTACCATTTCAATGACAACAAAGCGACCAAATCTGGTTTCATTGAGAACAGGAGACTACCTCGGAGAAGTTAAATGTTTGTAATTCATGCGAATAATGAGTTAAAAACCAGCTACAGCGGTTAAACGCAGGGCTACATTTTGTGGCAACCAACGATAAACCATAATAAATACGGCGTTTTTGAGGTATCTTTAAGTTCGACCTTTTCCCAAACTGGGCACAATCTGAGGCGGCAGTTATACCTGACTCATACCTGACTCATACCTGACTTATATAGGGCTTATATAGGGCTTATATATGACTCAAGGGGTTGACGAGTAAAGAATGTTTATTAAGGATATTGAACTTTAGATAACAACGGAAAAATTTTACAATAATACGCAACTATCTCCTGATAAGAACAGACCATCTTTTGACGGAAAGATTGCTTCTACCGTCAATAAATTTTTAATTGTAATGAAACCGTACGCTGATTGTAACAAAACCGGACACGTTTGAAAAGTATATTTATTTAAATAATTGACTGCCAACGTTATATGTTTTGGCGCTGTAATGAATGTAATAAATAGGAGAACAGCGCTTTATGTGTGGAATATTTTTCAACGCTTGAATGAAGATTTTATAAAAAAGCTGACGGCGGATAGCTGAAAGCTAATAGCTAAAAATAT
>JBBRMZ010000098.1:0-17329 GCA_038230555.1 Chitinophagales bacterium | reverse complement strand
CCGCCAAACATCAGGTGCTCAAATAAATGAGCAAAACCGGTTTTATCGGCGCGCTCGTCGCGCGAACCGACGTCGTACAAAATATTGACCGCCGCCAGCGCCGCGCTGTGGTCTTCCTGGATGATGATGCGCAAACCGTTGGGTAAAATAAAGCGAGTGAACTGAATCAAAGTAAAATGTTAAATGAAAAATGGTAAATTGTAAATGTTAGTTGGTTCAACAGTTACCGGGTATATAAAATGCCAAATATGAAATTACTGGCCGTATACGGCTTTTTTCAGCGCTGATTTTGATATAGCTGATTCAAAAACAAAGGTATAAAAAAGGCCAGAATCCCTTTTAAATAAAACAGGTTTGCGCGAATCGTTCGTCCGCGCAAACCTGCTTAAGCGTTTCATACCGTTGTTTCTACCAATAAACTAAATAGAGCGCCGCAATAATACCGAAGATCAAAACGGCTCCCGCAAGGAATCCGTTGGAAACCTTAAACATGGAAGATTCGATCTGCACAGATTTGGATTCGTCGTTTCGTTTAGGATCTATAAGGCTGATAAGGATCATGATCGCGGCAATGATCACAAAAACCCAGCCCATCCTGTTCAGGAAAGGCAGATCGGGCGCAAAATTCTTTAAAAATATACCGAGCGGCATGGTAATGAGCACGCCTGCCAAAGCCGCATTGGCAGTCGTTTTTTTCCAGAAAAAACCCAGCAGGAATATGGCGACAACGCCCGGCGAGATCAGCCCGGTGAATTCCTGGATGAATTGGAACGCCTGGTCGAAATGTTTGAGTTGCGGCGCCACGACAATTCCGATCAGCATGGCGCAGACAATAACGATCTTGCCCACGTTGACCATCTGCGTTTCGCCGGCGTTCGCGCCGATGAATTTTTTGTAGATATCAAATGTAAAAATAGTGGCGATACTGTTGGCCTTGCCTGCGAGGGAGGCGACGATAGCGGCCGTCAGCGCCGCAAAAGAAAGACCTTTTAACCCGACAGGTAATAAATTGAGCAAAACAGGGTAAGCTTTATCCGAGCGCAACACACTGGTCATCACGCCGTTCACGTTCACAGTGTCAGACATTTCCGTCTGAAACATACCATTTTTATATAGAACATAAGCGGCAATTCCTGGAAGCACGACAATAATAGGCATCAGAATTTTTAGAAAAGCGGCAAACAATAAGCCGGCGCGCGCGGTTGGCAGGCTGGCGCCCAGCGCGCGCTGCGTAATATACTGATTGAACCCCCAATAATTCAGGTTAGCGATCCACATCCCCCCTAACAATACCGCCAGGCCGGGCAGCTTGCCATACGCGTCCTCATGCCCCCCTTTTCCGTCCGGGATCATCAATTGGCCGCGGCTAAAGATCATGTGAAAATGGTCGGACGCTTCTGATTGCAATAAACTCAAACCCGTCCAGGCGCCCTGAGTACCTAAACGATGGGCGACGAGATCCAGCGCTATATAAGTAGTCGCCAGACCGCCGAGGGTCAATACAAAAACCTGCACGACGTCCGTGTACCCGATCACTTTCATGCCGCCCAGCGTAATAAAGACCGCAAAAATGGCCAGCCCAATCGTGCAGGCGGTAAAACTAATACCGGAAATAGTGTTAACCGCCAGAGCGCCCAAATATAAAATAGAGGTGAGATTGACGAAAACGTAGACGAGCAGCCAAAAAACCGCCATAATGGTCGCCACGGTTTCATTGTACCGCTGGCTCAAAAACTGCGGCATCGTATAGATCTTATTTTTCAGGTAGATGGGGAGAAAAAATATGGCCACCACCAAAAGCGTTAGCGCCGCCATCCATTCGTAAGAGGCAATCGCAAGACCCATGGCAAAAGCGGAGCCGGAAGTGCCGACAAATTGTTCGGCTGAAATATTGGACGCGATCAGCGAGGCCCCGATGGCCCACCAGGTCAGCGACCCTTCGGCCAGGAAATAATCGGCCGAACTTACTTTATCGCTTTTTTTACGATTATAGATCCAGAGTCCGTATCCCGATACTAAAATAAAATAAGTAAAGAATACAATGTAATCGCTGGTTTGAAGTTTTGACTGCATAAAATAAACTGAGGCAAATGTTAAGAGATAATAAAAGAAAACAAAATGGGCTTCATGGCGTTAAAAGTAGAATAAAAATATGATATTCAGCGTCTGGCATACAAAAATATATTTTTGCGGCAAAGAAGTGATTTTTCAAGCGCTCGAAAAAATATTTTTTTATAAAAAAATAGTCTGCTACTTGTATATCTGAATAAATTGTTCTTATCTTTGTCGACGTTCCGCTTCTAAAGAGTTCGGATAAAAAATAAGGGTTTTAGCGCGCGGATTTTTTTAGTTTAAAGATGTGACTTAATAAAAATATTGCGTCTGTATAAATGATCGGTAAAAAAGCGCAAACAAAAAGTAACGAAAGTTGTTACTCTGTCAAATTGATTTATATCGCCCCTTTTTAGGGGGTTCATATATGTAGATTGTTTTCATTTGGTTTTTTGGGGTTATACAGGGTATCACATATTAACTTATGTCCGGTACCCTGTTTTTTTTGTACCCTGCCGGTCCGGTTTGCCCGCTTCCCGCTTGACGCCCTTCTTGTTTTAAAAGAATATATTTTGCCCCGTAGTTCATGCTCCAACTGGCCCAACATATTGAAAGTCTGATCTTCGCTTCGGAGCGGCCCATTACGAAGACTGAAATTATCCAATGTTTATCCGCGCTGTTCCCCGGCCTGTTTACCGGCCCCGACGTAGAGGACGCGCTTGCTTCTTTGCAAAGCCGCTACGCCCGGGAGGCTTTTGCTTTTGAAATCGTGGAGATCGGCGGCGGCTACCAGTTTCTGACCAAAGGCGATTACCACAAAACCCTTGAAACGCATCTGAAACTGACCGGACGCAAAAAACTTTCTCTCGCCGCTTTAGAAACTTTGTCGATCATCGCTTATAAACAACCGGTCTCTAAATCTGAGATCGAACAGATCCGCGGAGTCGGTTCCGACTACGCCATCCAAAAACTCCTGGAAAAAGAAATCGTCGCTATTGACGGCCGGAGCGACGCGCCCGGACGACCGTTGTTGTACTCGACCAGCGCAAAATTTATGGATTATTTTGGCGTCAAAAGTCTGAACGACCTGCCCAAACTAAAAGATTTTAAAGAGCCCGACGGCGCCATTGGCGAGCCGCAGGCTTAAAAAGCCGGGCAAACAATCTACGTCGAAATCTGTTTTCTCTTTGATTGATTCATTCCTCAAATTTAATGTATTATGGTGGAAGCGCCTTTAGTGAACCGCGTGGCGGAAAGCGGTCTCATTACCCTGAACCTCGAAGATTTTTTCCCTAAAGGCGAAACCCTGGTATTCGACCTGAAGGATTATTTGTTCATGGAAATGATCCTGAAAGAAAAAGATTTTCGCGAAGCGCTGAAAAACCACGACTGGAATCAATATGAGGGAAAAAATCTCGTCGTCGACTGCACCGCCGACGCCGTCATTCCCGTATGGGCATATATGCTAATCGCCGCCTATGCCGCTCCTTACGCTAAAACCATTTTCCAGGGCAATGTGGAGAATTTTTATAAAGTCGAATACGCTAAAGCGCTGGCCGTTTTCGACCCCGCTCCCTATGCAGGTCAACGCGTGGTGATCAAAGGTTGCAGTGACCGGCCTGTTCCCCCCTCCGCCTATGCCGAAATTACCCGTCTCTTGCAGCCCGCCGCGCAAAGCATTATGTATGGAGAGCCTTGCTCTACGGTTCCTATTTTTAAAAGGCCGAGGACGCTGGCGCCGAAAGCGTAAAGTGGTAGATTAGGAGAACCGGGAAGAAATTGGAAGTCCTGGTTATTCTTTTTATCCTTATCTTTACCCAGCCGGAATGATTGAAACCGTTTTTACCCGGCAGCCATTCTTCTCTATATATGAACTTCCGCTACGCGCTCAACTTACGTCGATGAAAAATATATTCTGTATTTCTTTGTTTATCTCCGTCGGCGCGACGTCGCTTGCCCAGGCGCTATCGGAAGGAGTTTCGCCCGCCCAAACGTCGATCAGCATTACTTTACCCATCGGAAGCGACCTCAAACCGAACGGCGACGTCGTCGGCACGCCCCTGTTTAACGAACGCTGGATGAAAGCGGTCCTGACTACCTGGAGCCACGGAGACGTAAAACAAGACCCCGATTATAGTTATAATTTTAATTTGACTAATAACGAGTTATATATTAAAAACGGGAAAGGGGAGTTGTTCAAAGCCGACCGCAAAGCCGTCAAAAGTTTTACCCTCGTCGACGGCGCTAAATCTTACCATTTTGAGCGCCCTAAGATTGTAGATTTCCCAAGCGACGTCTTTTGCCAGGTTTTATATGATACCGATTCTTTTTATGTGTATAAATCGGTTAAAAAGGCGCTGAAAGCCCCTAAAAAAGAGGACAATATGTTCCAAACCCAGGATCCGCGTATGGAATACGAAGATCAGACAGATTATTATATTAAACTCTCCAATAAGGTTTTAGAAACTACCCACCGCTTTACGCTTAAAATGCTGGAAACTGCTCTTCCGCAGGCGCGCGAAAAAATGTTCAAAGACTTCTGCTCCAAAAATAAGATCAGCGGAAAACTCTCCGACGAAGACGTGGTCAAATCAATTGATTTTCTGCGGGGCAAAACTACAGGCGCGGCGGGCTGAGGTCGGGTAGGAGACGCGATAAATGATTACGCCAGGTAGAGCCGCGATATTTCGCCGTCTCTACTTGGCGAACGTCGCCCGGTAACGAGCTCCTTCTATCTCTAAATTTAGTATATACATTTGATTGGCCGGCAACTCGGCGACGGGAATACTCCAGGTCGTTTGTCCGATCCGCGCGCTTTTTTGCGACAGCACGATCCGTCCGCTTAGGTCGCAGATCTGTACGTCGGCGTTTTTGCCGACCAGGCCGGCCGGCGTTTCCAGCCAAAGCAGGTCGCGTGCGGGATTGGGATATGCTTTAATGGCCTGGGAGGGCAAATCGGCGTCGGCGGCGACCAGCGTTATTTTTAGGTGCAGCGTGTCTATATTGGACGAACGGCCAAAGGTATCGGTCGCTATGGCGGAAATAACATGGTCGCCAACGGGAGGATTGTCCCAGGCGAACTGGTAAGGCGTTGAGCGAGCGTCCAGTTGAAGGGTATTATCCACAAAAAAACTCACTTTGGCGACGCCTGTTATGCTTTGAACATTCGCGCTGATTTGAAGAGGCTGATTTTGAGCGACGGCATATTTAACCGGTTTTTCGATCTGAACGGTTGGAAAGGGAAGGTCGGTCAGTTGGTCGAATTCGAGGTTAACAATCTTATGATCGCCCGATCCCTGGAAAGAAACGACGCGCGCGCCCTGCGCGTCTACCGAACTAAAAGAAGAGGCCGCGTCGACGACCAGCGTCAGGGATTTATGACGTAGCGTGGAAAACAACGGCCCAAACCCCAGATCGACCGTCGTTGCCGTTCCGGCGGTATTTGAAGCAACGACTGCGACGTCGCGCAGCGCCAGGTATTCGGAAACTTCCTGTAAAGGCGCGAACCAAATCCGGTCGCTTCCTTTGGCGCCATAGGTCGATTCGATATACGACATATATTTTTTAAACTCGCTGAACGGCTGGCCGTTGGTCAGCGTTCCGCCCGGACTGTTGACGATGTGCAGGAATTCATTATGCCAGTAATGATCGCCCTTGACGCTTTTGGAAGCAACCAAGTCGATGGGCGCGGTACTGACCGGGAAAGGGTCAATATTGGTTCTCGCCAGATAAAAATCTTGAAAATCCTGAGGGGCGGTCACGTTCAGACCGCCGGAGGCGCCGGGCAAACGGTAATCCTGGTTGTAGGTGATCCGGATACCATAATCGCGCACCGGCTGATAATAACCGGTATCGCCTGAGGGAACCACAAATTGCTGCATTTCAATGCGTTGGGCGGTGCGGTTCCGGACGGCCTCGGCGTTCAGTTTTATTTCGTTCGGATAATCCGACGCCATTATATTGGGCGACGTTGCTTTTGCCTTATGAGAATAACTGTGGTTAAAAACGTCCCAGCCGGCGGCGTACATTTCGTCGAGCTGGCTCCAGAGCATATACCAGGCCACATTTCCAACGTGCACGTCGATCAGGATGGGATTCACTGAATTCCAGGCCAGGCCGCCTTTAAACGGCAATTTTCCGCCGCAGCCGTCCGTCTGGAACATGCCGGGATAGGTTAGCCCGTCGTCCATTTTGCCGCCTTTAAAAAGCGGGAATACAACCGAATAATGGTCCAGAGTACAATCGTCGAGGGTCAGACTGTAAGCAAAATCTTTATCATATTTAAAGGCGGCTTTGCGGATGGCAACGGCGCCCGGCGGCGCGTCAAAATGAAGGACGATTTTTTGAGCGCGGGCGGATTTTATAAATCCCGCGTTAATAACTACAAAATAAAAAAGGAAACGGGAATATCGGGCGAAGTTATTCATGGATTATAATTTGACGCTTATGAATCAGTATTTGAACTGCAAAGTTCGGGCTTTTTTTTAGAATCCGTTACATTTTATCTGCCTATATGGAAATTATTCCTAAAATGTGTTTAACATAATTACTTTATTTCCAGATCGTCTTTGCCAGGCAACGCCGGAAAAAGACCGTGCGGTTCTGTTTGATACCAATAAACCACCGAGGCGATATCGTCCTGTAGCGGCAAATATCGGCCGTCGCCGCGCCAGCCCAGCGCCTGGATCGTCACTTTCAGATCATTGTTGAAACGGATAGGATCGTTGATGTGCCAGCGGTACAGGCCAAAACGCTGTTCCACTTGGTAATGCCCGTCCCCGCGAATAACCTGAGGCAGTCCGCTGTAGGCGGTCGAAAATTCGGTGTAATCCGTGACTTCTTCGCCGGAAGCGCTTTTTTTATGGGTATCGAAATCGTAGGAACCGCAAAAATAATCCTCGGTGCCGGTGCCGCAGATAGTCGGAAAATCCTTGTCGCCGTCCATAAAAAACTTGATCTCGCCCTCGCCCCACCAGCCGTTATTTTTCGAGCCGTATGCAATATATGTACCCACGTATTGGCCTTTCCCCTGTATATGGTCGATCAGCGTATATACCTGTTTGTAAGGCAAGGGATTAACGCGGCGGAACTGCGCGTGAAAATAGGCCGCGTCGTCGGGGACGTCGGTCAGGGTATAATCGATCTGATAAAATAGGGTCATGGGTTCGTCGTCGATGTTCTCCATCGTGATACGGCATTTTTTGCGGAAGGGCATCGTCCAGTAACAATTGAACGCGCTGCCGGGATTAACGGCGACGGCCAGCGAATTCACATGCGCGTACTGCTGCCAGCCCATGCAAAAGAAATCTCCAACGGGGACTTCCACTGATGGAGTCGTTTCGTCGTCCCAATAAAAGCGAAGAATTGAATAACGCCATTTACCCGTCGGCGTCATCCAGATATGCTGAATGGCGCCCGCCCCGCTGATCTCCGCCATCACGAACGTCTTTTTGGAAGCGATTTTGACATACGGGCTAACTTTCCAGCCCTGCCCGAGGTCGCGCGCGTTCCTTTTAGCGGCCCCGTCGACGGAAGCGCCGCCTTTGCCTTTTTCGCCCGTAAAATTCTCCGGGCTGATGGAGCGGGTCTGCGCGTCCGATAACCGGAAGAGATTGGACATGCCGCCTTCCAGACCGTTGTATTTTTTGGTTTGCGCCTGGGCTAAAAAAGCGCAGCCAAACAGAATAGGGAGTAATAATTTTTTCATTGTATAGTTGGTTTTATTTTTTCTGTATGTGTAGAGACGCGACGCCTCGCGTCTCCTGCCAGAACGGCGATTTAAAATAGTGTCTGAATCAGGATGCTCAGGATTTCAGGACGTCCAGGATAACTAACTCCAAACACTCATCACTCATAACTTCTCACCTGAACATCTTAAAGCAATCATTGATATCCAGTTTCTTGCCCGCTTCCGGGTCCAGGTTGATTGAGAAAGAGACCTCGTGCGAGCCGCCCGTTTTGCCCGACAAGGCCGACAGGGTCAAATCGTAGCTGTAGGCAAATTTAAAAGATTCCTGCCGGAAACCGAGCATCAGTTGAGCGGCGTCGGAATTGGAGAGCGTGTGACGGAAAAAACCGCCCGCCAGCAGCGGTCCCAGCGCGGCGGAAACGCCGACGTTCACCTGTTTGAAAGCGCCCTGCTTGGTAAACAGCGCGACCGGCGAAATATAAGACGACAAGCGGCCTCGGCTGGCCGGTTCCAGCTCGTATTCATAGCCGCCGTGGAGCGTCCAACGGGAAGGCAGGCCGATAATAAAACTGGGATTAATATTGAGCAGCCCCTCGTTGGGCGTATTTAAATGTTGGACGGCCAGACCTGCGTGAAAGCCTGCGCCGTAGACCAAAATACCGGTGGAAACGTCGATCACAGTAGTGGCCAGATTATCCGGGCGTTTTTCGGCGCTCGGATTGACGGTTCCGTCGGGCCGGGTAGCGCCGTAGAGGGGATCCAGTTGATCGTAAAAAATGAGTTTATCCCAGTCGAGTCGGCTTTGGATAATTCCGGCTTCGATCCCAAACTTGGCGGCGATCTGGCTGGTCAGGTCGACGCGGTAGGAATAGTGAATGTCGACATAATTTTTGGTATAAATACCGTTCCCGGCGTTATCGCCCATGATGCTGAGGCCGATCCCGCTTTTGATTCCGTCAAAATATTGATCGTAAGAAATAGCGTAGGTGGTGAAAGCCGTTCCAAAAGTGGGGTACTGGGATCGGTAATTGAGCGCGATAAAAGGCGCGTAAGCGACGCCCGCAAAAGCGGGATTCAACTGAAGCGGCGAGGCGTAGAACTGGGAAAAAACGGGGTCCTGAGCATGCGCCGCTAAAGCCATATAGCAGAAAGATAAAAAAAGTAGGTAGCGTTTGGTCACTTTTAAAAGTTATGAGTGATGAGTTATGAGTGATATGCTTTTCTTAAAGGTTCGATAAAGAACAGTATTCTTAGTTATCTTTCATAAAAAATAAGTTGACAGGGTTGTTTTCCTATGAATAGAAACGAAGGGAACGGTAGATAAATTCGACGTCGCCCATATTTTTTTCTTCAACAGGCATTATAGCGCCAATAAAAGTCCGGTATATACGGTAACGACATATTTTGTTAATGATATAGCGTCAGCGGCAATAATTATGAACGTCTTAACGTTTTCATAACACTTTATATTTTATTATATAAACAAACGGTTAAAAAATGAAAGATCGTCAATAAAAAAATGGGACGCGCGTTTATCTTCATACGTTTGTTTCAGCGCTGCTATAAAACCAACGATTGATCCGCATACCGGTAATTTTTTGCATTAAGCGGCCCTAATATACTTCAAAGATTGTCCTCCGGCTTCCTGTATGAATAAAATTCTTCTACTCCTTTCTTTACTTTTTTCGATTGCGACGGTTTCCGGACAAAATACATGGGTCGCGCAGCGCGTGCTGGTCTGGAATAAGGCGATGGTGAACGCGGGCGACGGGCAGTCGGAAACGCCCGCTTTCAAAGGCGCCGTTTACCTGAGCGCCGACGGTTTGCCGTATTTTATTTACCGCGCTTCTGTCGCTTCGACCGGAACCGTGCAGGCGGAACTCAGAAACGTCGTTTACGCGCCCATTACGATTTCCGACCCGGAGATTCAAAAAAAAATACCTGTCAATCCCCTTTTGCTGACGTCCGTTACCGAGGAAAGAGGAAAATACGCGGCCAACGTCCGGTTTATTCCTATTCGCCGCGCGGGGAACGGATTTGAAAAGATCGTTAGTTTTGAATTATCGCTAAGGTTGGACGCGTCGCCCAGGCTGGCGCCGCGCGGAACGCTCAATACCGCCGTTTCTGTACTTAGCGACGGCGCAGTCTATAAAATTTCCGTCGCCGAGACGGGAATGCACACGCTCGACTATAATTTTTTTAAAACAGACCTGGGCCTGAATCCCGACGCCATTGACCCGGCAACGATCAAAATCTACGGAAATGGGGGCGGAATTCCGCCGGAACCCAACAGCGCTGACCGGCCGGACGACCTGATTGAAAACAACATTCAGTTTGTGGACGCCAACGCCAATAATAAATTTGACGCGGGCGACTATTTCCTGTTCTATGCTACCGGTCCTGATAAACGTTATTACGACGCGACGCAAAAGATCTTCTACCAGCCAAAAAATATATACGACGCCCATAGCTATTACTTTATCAAGATCGGCTCCGGTAACGGCGCGCGCGTGGGCGACCGCGCGAATGGCGTCGGAGGAGGTTATACGGTAACCGTTTTCGACGATTTTGCGCGGTTTGAGGAGGTCAAATTCAACGTTCTCAACAGCCGGCGAGACGGCGCGGGGACCGGTTCGGGCAAAACCTGGGTGGGAGACTATTTCAACGAAAACGGGCGCAGCCGGACCTATCCCCGTTTATTTTCTTTCCCCAACCTTTCTCCGGGCGAACCCGCCAGGATCGACGCCGAGTTGGTGGGTTCCAGCGCTTCGCCGACGACGTTCAGCGTTACGGTGGCCGGCAAAACGTTCAACGGAGATATCGTGGCAAGCGACCCGACGAACCTCGACGACGTCTTTGCCGCCGCAGGCGATATTACGGGTTCGTTTTTGCCCGCGTCCGACAATATGGACGTTACGGTCGATTACCAAAAAAATGCGGGCGGCGTGTTTGAAGGCTGGCTCCATTTCATACAAATTAATTGCCGCCGCCTGTTGAAAATGACGGGAAACGAACTCGCTTTCCGGGAAATCGGCTCCATTGGGAAAAGTTCGGCGACCTATATTATGAGCGGCGCGGACGCGAATACGGTCGTTTGGGACGTCAGCGTTCCGCAAAAACCACTCAATCAACAGATTTCGCTCAACGGTTCGGAACTGCGGTTTACCGTCGCGCCAAACGGGCTGCCGGAATTCGTTGCTTTCCAAAAAGGGCAGGCTTTCCGGAGGCCTGTATCAATAGGAAAATTAGCCGCCCAAAATCTCCACGCGCTGAACGACGTGGATATGCTGATCGTCTATCATAATAACTTTGCCGCTGCCACGCAGCAATTATCTGATTTCCGGAAAAACCACAGCGGCCTGAAAGTAGCGACCGCAGAGATATCCGCCGTGTATAACGAATTTTCTTCCGGCGGTCAGGATCCGACTGCCATCCGCGACCTGGCCCGGATGCTGAACCAAAGATCCGGCAGGTTCAAATTTTTGCTCCTGATGGGCGACGGCTCTTTCGACTACCGGGGCGTTTATTCGGCGAAGCAAAGCCAGCCTTCCCATTTCATACCGCCTTACGAAACCGACCGCAGTTTCGACCCCATCGAATCCTTTCCATCCGACGATTATTTTGGCCTGCTGAGCGACGATGAGGGCGCCGACCTACAGGGCGACCTCGATATCAGCGTCGGCAGGATACCCTGCAAAACGGCCGCCGAAGCGAATGCCGTTGTTAATAAAATGGTCGCTTACGAGAGCAGTCCGGCTTCTTTGGGCGACTGGCGCAACCGCGTGTTATTCATGTCCGACATGGGAGACAGCAATTTGCATGTGGAAGCCGCCGACGAAGTGGCTACCGAAACCGCCCCGTTTAAAAACCTGAACGTCGATAAATTATACGCCGACGCTTTCCACGTGGAAGTGAGCGCCGGCGGGAGCCGCGTGCCCGCCATGCACGACGCCATCGGCGCCGATTTTGATAAAGGCCTCCTGACGGTCTGCTACCTCGGACATGGCGGTCCTAACGGCCTTTCCCAAAAACGTTTTTTAGAGAAATCGGATATTATAGCTTTTACTAATTTCAACAAATTGCCCCTGTTCATCACGGCTACCTGCGCGTTTTCCGGTTACGATAACGTAATAGCGGCCAGCGCGGGAGAAACCGCTATCCTGAATCCGCAGGGCGGCGCGATCGCGCTGTTTTCCACCGTCCGTTCGGTCTACGCCTCCTCCAACCAGGTGCTGACCTCTGCGGTGGTCGATATTTTATATAATAAATCCGGCGGCGGCGGCCAGCCCATCGGAGACGTCCTGCGGGCGGCGAAAAACGCCAGCGCGACGGGTTCCAACGGGCGCAAATTTACCCTCTTGGGCGATCCTGCCCTGCGGCTGGCTTTGCCGCGCTACGGCGTTTCAACGACTAAGATCAACGGCCATGCGGTCGGCGCCCAAAATCAGGACACCCTTCGCGCGCTCCAAAGAGCGACGGTGGAAGGCGTCGTGACAGGCGATAACGGCCAGCCGCTGACCTCTTTTAACGGTAAAGTATACGCAACCGTGTATGATAAAGCGCAAACCGCGCGCACGTTGGGCCAGACCATCGGCGGCGATCAGAATTCGCCTAAAGATTTTACGATACAGCGCAATACCCTGTTTAAAGGCGTCGCTACGGCGCGCAACGGCGTTTTTAGCTTCTCTTTTGTCGTTCCGAAAGACATTGATTATAATTTCGGATCCGGCAAGATCAGTTACTACGCCGACGACGGCGCGCAAACCGACGCGGCAGGCGCTTTCGACCGTTTCATCATCGGCGGTACCGATCCGACGGCGACGGCCAATACTAACCCGCCCGTCGTACGGGTTTTCCTGAACGACAGTTCTTTTGTTTCCGGCGGAACAACCAACGCTAAACCGATTTTGCTGGTTAGGGTCAACAGCGATAATGGCGTCAATATTGCAGGGACAAGCATTGGCCACGACCTTACAGCTACGCTCGACGACGGCAAGTCGCCCATTGTATTAAATAACTTTTTTGAAGCGGCGCAGGACAATTATAAAAGTGGAACCGCAAAGTATAACCTGACCGGGCTTGCGCCGGGAAAACATACCCTGCGCGTCAAAGTCTGGGATGTGAATAACAAATCGGCGGAAGCCTATACAGAGTTTTACGTTTCGTCGGGCTCTAACAACTCGATCGCCCATTTGCTCAATTACCCCAATCCGTTCACCACGCATACGCAGTTCCAGTTTGTTCATAACCTGGCAAGCCAGCGGGTGCGGGTGCGGGTCAATATTTTTACCGTGAGCGGCAGGATCGTGAAGACCATCGACCAGGACGCGGATTCCAACGGCGGTTTTGTCGGCGGACTCGATTGGGACGGCAGGGACGATTACGGCGGCGGCCTGGCGCGCGGCGTTTATTTGTACCAGGTAAAGATCGCGGGACTGGACGGAGCGACCGGGCAAAAAACGGAAAGCGGCTTTGAAAAATTGGTTATCCTGAAATAAAATGATCTTATCAACCGACCTGTAGGTAAATCGAATGGCCGACGTATAGAAAAATATAAAAAGTACAATGAACGAACGGTTTCTTCGTTCCTATTGAACTTTGCTTTCACCAGTAGAATCTAACTTTTTACATCCATATTCAATACTTTTAATCTTTTGAATAATCTTTAATGATAAACTTGTACGACATGAAAAAAACGGCTTCAGGCTTGCTTTTCGCAGCCGCTTTACTCTGCTGCGGACGTCAGCATTTGTATTCGCAATGTAATAACCGGATAGACGTCCTGGGCCGTCCCTGCGGCGGAACCATTCAAACGGCGGTACCTTTTTTGAGGATCGCGCCGGACGCCCGTTCGGGCGCTATGGGCGACGCCGGTATCGCGCTTTCGCCGGACGCCAACGCCGTTCATTTCAACGCTTCCAACCTCGCGTTCGCCGAAGATAAATACGGATTCTCCGCTACCTATACGCCCTGGCTGACCAACCTGGGCCTCAATGATATTTACTTAGGTTTTTTATCGGGCTTTTATCGGATAGGTAAAGATAATGCCCCTCAAAAACAAGCCATCGGCTTTGGGTTAAAATATTTTTCCCTGGGCAATATTCAGTGGACCGACGAACAGGGCACGCCGATCAATGAAGGCAGTCCGCGCGAATTTGAAGCGACCGTTTCTTACTCCCGCCAGTTGAGCAAAGAATTTGCCGTCGCCGTTTCCGGTAAATATGTGTATTCCAACCTTGCCAGCGGCCTGAATCCAGGGGGCGGCGCGCAGGTCATCAGTTCCGGCAAAGCGGGCGCGGCTGACTTTTCGATGACCTATAAAGACGACCTGAAAATGGGCGACAAGAAAACCAACCTGACTGTTGGTTTGGCGATCACTAACATTGGCAACAAGATCTCTTATCTCCGCACGGCGGATTTCCTTCCTACTAATTTAGGAATCGGCGCGGCTTGGTTGATTCCATTGGATCAGTTCAACACGATTACTTTTGCACTCGACCTGAATAAATTATTGGTTCCTACTCCCGATACGACCGGCAGATGGCGCACGCTGTCGCCCGTAGCCGGTATTTTCGACTCTTTCACTACCGCGCCGGGCGGTTTCAGCGAAAAACTCCAGGAGATCAATTATTCCGCCGGGATCGAGTACTGGTACGACAAACAGTTTGCCGTCCGCGCGGGCTATTTTTATGAAAACCCCAACAAAGGCGGCAGACGCTACCTGACTGCCGGTCTGGGTTTAAAATATAACGTGCTGGGTATCAACCTTTCTTACCTCGTGCCGACCACCAGCCAGCGCGGGCCTTTGGACAACACGCTCCGTTTTTCGCTGTTGTTCGACGCATCGTCTTTCAAAGTGGACAACGCGGATAACGCCTACAATAATAAATAAAAAGTACATAAAACACAATAAACTTAAGCAGGGTTTATGCCGTTAAAAGGCGTAAACCCTGTTTTATTTATATCAGCTATTAGTTTATAAAATGGAATACCTGAACACATTTACTGATCTTGTAGCCGGAGGGGTAACCCCGGCTGCGCGACTTGAAAAAATCTGGTCAGCCTATTATAAAGAAGAGCCTGAAGAAACCGTATTTGCGCCGCTTATTCAAAAAAGCATTCCAAAAAATGTAATAACCTTTATTTCTTTAAATCCTTCCTTACCGGCAAAGATTAAAAGTACGGCTACCAAAGGGTTTAAACCATTTGAGGCAGACGCTTATGAAATTGACCCCGCGAGAAAAAAAAGCGCGCACAAACATTTTCATAAATTTTATGATCTTGAAATGGAAGAACCATTCAAAAGTAATTGGACGGCTATTGATTTATTATATAAAAGAGAGTCGAAACAGCGCGAATTAGAAAATTTATTTAATAAGAAAGACCCACAAATAAATGATTTCTTTAAAGACCAGATTAAATTAACCTTTGATATTTTGGAAGCCATACAACCGCCGATAGTAATTATGGCTAACGCATTTTCATATAAGTTAATACATTCTTTTAGTGAACAATTAGGGCTTAAAACCGGGCAGCCAACCGATGAAAATAGCGGCGTTTATAGAATTGAAGGCATTCCGTTTATTGTCCGCGAAAGTAAATATTTAGGAAGCGGCCAATGGATAAATAAGGACAAAAAAGTAATTGAGACAGAAGAAATTAAGAGCCGCAAAACTAAATTGGAAGAAGAAATTAAAAGAGTTATAGATGCAGTTAATAAAGGCCGGCTTACTAGAAACAGCTAAAATAGTAACTGATGCGAATAAGGGATTGAAAAAGTCCAAAAAGGGCTCCGGGATAATAGTCCCGAAAACCGGAAGTTAATATAACAGGCCCGCAGTTCCTTTTATCCCGAAAATCCCAACCCCGACGTCCCTTTATCCTTATATCCGTTAACCCCTGAGTCGCATATAAGCCGTATATAAGCCGTACACAAGCCGTATATGATGCATGTACGAGGCAGGTCTGACCCGGGTCTCGGATAGCAGTCAGTTTGAGGAGAGGTCAAACTAAAAGGGCTCTCAATAACGCCTTATTCAAAACGGCTTATAGTTGGATATACAAAAAGGCAGACCGGTGTTTATCCGCTTTTGCTGGTTTTAACCTATTATTCGCATAACTGATAAATTTCTAAAAGAAAAACGCCATTTTCAATAAGATATTCAATTGCTCCCGGTTTTAACCGGGAGTTTCTTTTTTGAGAAAGGACAATTTTTCTAAAATATTTGTTTTAAAAGCTAAACGAAAAGTTAAACTAAAGGGCTATATTTACATTTACTATTACCTTTGCTGTATAACGCGCGTTCTGCTCTCTCAACTTTTTTTGATCCGCCGGCAAGTGGCGGAACAAAAATGAGCGGCATGTTGGGCGGTTGCAAGCAATTGATAATGAATGGATTGAAAATTCATCATTCATCTTTTATCATTCATCATTGAATACATGAATTTTTCCCATTTACACTGCCATACGCAATATTCCCTGTTGGACGGGGCGGCGAGCATATCGTCAATGTTTAAAAAAGCCGCGCAGGATGGAATGAAGGGCATGGCCATCACCGACCACGGCAATATGTTCGGCGTGTTCCAGTTCGTGGCGGAGGCGGGAAAAATGGACAATAAAGTAAAACCCATCGTCGGCTGCGAGTTTTATGTAGTGGACGTGCGGCATGAAAAAACGTTTACGAAAGAGAAACGCGACAAACGCTACCATCAGCTTTTCCTGGCAAAAAACAACGAGGGCTACCGCAATTTGTCCAAAATGTGTTCTTTGGGTTACATGGAGGGCATGTATTCCAAGTACCCGAGGATCGATAAAGAACTTATTTTACAATATCATAAGGGACTGATCGCCACAACCTGCTGCCTGGGCGCCTCGGTGCCGCAGGCTATTCTTCAAAAAGGGGAAGCGGCGGCGCGCAAAGAATTTGAATGGTGGCTCGATCTGTTTGGCGAGGATTATTACGTCGAACTACAGCGCCACCAGCTAAAAGAACAGGAAATTGTCAACCATACCCTGTTGAAGTTTGCCAAAGAATACGGAGTCAAGATCATCGCCTCCAACGATTCGCACTATACCGACCGCGAGGATTCCAACGCCCACGATATTTTGCTATGCATCAACACCGGCGAAAAACAAAGCACCCCTAAATTCGACGACTTTACGGACGACTCCCTGTCGTCAAAAGGCAAACGCTTTGCGTTCGCCAACGACGAGTTTTATTTCAAAACGACCGCCGAAATGACGGCGTTGTTCAAAGACATACCGGAGGCCGTTGCCAATACGGAAGAGATCGTCGATAAAGTGGAAATCCTGAAGCTGAAGCAGGATATCATGCTTCCGAACTTCGAAATTCCGCAGGACTTTCTGACCCAGGACGATTACCTCAAAGACCTTGCTTTCAAAGGCGCGAAGAAGCGATATAAGGAGATTACCCAGGAAGTGGAGGAGCGGCTCAACTTTGAGTTGTTCACCATCAAAACCATGGGTTTTGCGGGCTATTTTCTCATTGTTGCCGATTTTATCAATAAAGGTAAAGAGATTGGCGTATTCGTTGGTCCGGGTCGCGGTTCCGCCGCTGGTTCGGCGGT
>JBBRMZ010000097.1:0-17609 GCA_038230555.1 Chitinophagales bacterium | reverse complement strand
GCTAAAGTATCCAGTTGATCCGCGCCGACAAATACGGCCGAATCTATATAAGCGGCTTTCAGAACGGGTTTCTCGATACCCGTTTCTTTCATTTGCTTAATCATCCGAGCCGGAAGATTTGCGTTTTCCGTGAACAACAGCGCCGTTTGACCGCTAAAAGAATCGTATAAAGGCGCGTAGTTACGTTCTGCGGCCGCGTCTTTCATCGCTTTGACGGCCAAGGTGTTTTTAACGACCTGCATGGTAATGCCGGACTCAAAACATTTCCTTCTCAGCCGGTTGGTTTCGGCGGCGGTCATGGTAGTCGGATCCATTAAGTAAAAAGAAGAATATTTTTCCAACTTCTCTTTGAGGTCTACCAACGCTACCGCTTTCTGATCTTTTGTCATGCTGATCTATTTTTCTTAACTTACTTAATGGTTTTGGCGTCTACTTTGATCCCCGGACTCATCGTGCTGGCCACCGTAACGGACTTCATATAAGTCCCTTTTGCGCTCGACGGTTTCATCTTGATCAACGTATTCATTAATTCGGTAGCGTTACCCATCAATTGTTCGGGGGTAAAAGAAACCCGCCCAACCGAAGTATGGATAATACCCGTTTTATCTACCCGGAAAGATATCTTACCTTTTTTCACCTCCGAAACGGCGTCCGCGACGTTCATCGTGACCGTACCCGTTTTAGGGTTAGGCATCAGGTTGCGGGGGCCTAAAATACGACCTACTTTTCCGACCTGAGCCATAACGTTAGGCGTTGCGATCACCACGTCCACGCCCGTCCATCCGCCCTGAATTTTGGTAATGAATTCTTCCAGACCCGCGTAATCTGCGCCGGCCTCCAGCGCCTCGGCAACTTTATCCGGCGTGCATAAAACTAAAACGGTTTTAGTTTTACCGGTTCCGTGCGGCAGCGCCACTGTTCCCCTCAACGCCTGATCCGCTTTACGGGGATCGACGCCTAAGCGAACATGCAGATCGACGGAAGCGTCGAATTTAGTGGTATTGACTTCTTTCACCAAAGCAAGCGCTTCGGGCAGGAGATAAAACTTATTGCGGTCGACTTTCTTATCGACCTCTTTCCTTTTTTTAGGAACTTGCGCCATTGCTGATGTTTGAATGGTTTAGGTAATAACGTTCCGAAACCTGGTCGAAACTCCCTTTTGCGAACTTCTGAATGAATAAAATTCATCCATCCGAATCGCATAAATTATCAAAATTCTTTATTCAGGTAAAATTAAGCTTTGAGATTATAAAAGGAAGAATGAATAGCTAAAACGGTTATTCATAATTCATCATTCATAATTACCAGGGCGGAGTTCCCTCCACCGTGATCCCCAAACTTCTTGCGGTTCCTGCCACCATTTTCATAGCGGATTCTACCGTAAAAGCATTCAGGTCGGGCATTTTGTTTTCCGCAATGGCCCGCACCTGGTCCCAGCTGACTTTACCTATTTTTTTCCGGTTCGGTTCGGCCGATCCAAGTTTGGCCTTAGCGGCTTCCAGCAACTGAAGGGCTGCCGGAGGCGTTTTAATGACAAAATCGAACGACTTATCTTTATAAACCGAAATAATAACGGGTAAAACCTTGCCCGGAGAGTCTTGGGTTGCCGCGTTGAAACGCTTGCAAAATTCCATGATATTCACTCCTTTCGATCCTAAAGCGGGACCAATTGGGGGAGCTGGATTTGCCTGCGCCCCTTTTACCTGAAGTTTGATAAAAATATCTACTTCTTTAGCCATGTTGTAATATTAAATAATAGAAACGGCGTTCGAAAGCTTGGGCGGTTTTAGGGAAGCGGTAAGGAGAAGATACCATCTAAAAATCCTCGTCAAAAGAACGTGTTGAAACCCTTTTTTAAAAGGACGCGCAAAGGTAAGATAATTATTTATACTGCACTATTTTTCATTAAAATAAAAGAAAATTTCTGATCTTTTTCTTTTTTTTATTCCTTATTTCTACAAACCCGTACTTTAGCGCCTGATATCTATCTCATTCTTTAAAATCAAATAATGCCGTTTTTACCGTTTCTTTTTCAAACAGATATTTCTCCTGTCCTGGTCAACTATGGAATGCTCTGGGACGTTCCCCGGTTTCTGACGGGCGCTTTTATGGCCGTCCTGTTTTTACAATCGGGTCTGGATAAAGCGTTTAATTATAAAAGAACCATAGAATATTTCCAGGATCATTTTAAAAATTCCCTGTTGGCTCCCACCGTATCGCTCTTAACGCCTGTGATCACTTTTCTGGAAATTGTGGCGGGCCTTTTTTGCTTATTAGGATTGGTTGGTTCTTTCGTCACTCCTTTCCCTTTCGCTTTTTTCGGAATGGCGCTGGCCGGACTGGATTTACTTTGCTTGTTTTTTGGCCAGCGAATGGCGAAAGATTACGCGGGAGCAGCTTCTTTGGTTCCCTATTTTATTTTAGCGATTATCGGTCTGTTTTTAACCTCGCGTTAATTTTTATCTGCTTCCGGCGTTAAGTACAATATGCAAATAATGGGTTAAAACCTGCCATAGCGGATAAACACCGCGCTATTTTTTGTGGATATCCAACTATAAATCATTTTGGATACGGCGTTTTTGAGCCGCCTTTTAATTTCACCTTTCCCCAAATTGAGTACTATCTGAGGGGACGCTTATACATGACTCATACACGGCTTATGTACGGCTTATGTACGGCTTATGTATGACTCAGGGGGTTGACAAATAACGGAGGGTTATTCAGGAGGAAAGGGCATCCGGGTCGGGATTTACGGGATGACAGGGACTATTGTGCCGTTGTATCCGCTTCCGATTTTCAGGTTTATCGTCCCGGCCCCTGTTGGATTTTTTCAACCAATTATTCGCATATAATATATTTTAATACCCGTATTCAATACCTATTTAGACTCCGTGGAACCGTTAGCAGAAAGGATGCGTCCGAAAAATTTATTGCAGTATACCGGCCAGCGCCACCTGGTCGGCGAAGGAAAAGTGTTGCGCAAAGCCGTCGAATCCGGCAATATTAATTCCATGATTTTTTGGGGACCGCCGGGCGTCGGCAAAACGACGCTGGCTAATATCATCGCGCTACAAACAGACCGTCCTTTTTTTAGTATTTCCGCCATTAACTCTGGCGTCAAGGACGTCCGCGAGGTCATCGACAAGGCCAAGAACCAACGGTTTTTCCATAGTCAAAACCCCATACTGTTCATTGACGAAATTCACCGGTTTAGCAAATCCCAACAGGATTCTTTACTGGGAGCCGTCGAGAAAGGAATTATTACTTTGATTGGAGCCACTACAGAAAATCCTTCTTTTGAAGTCATTCCCGCGTTGCTCTCCCGTTGCCAGGTATATGTCTTAAAACCGCTTGAAAAAGACGAGTTAATTGGTATGTTGAATTATGCGCTTCAAAACGACGAATACCTGAAAGACCGCCACATTGTTTTAAAGGAAACCGACGCCCTGCTGATTTTCAGCGGCGGAGACGGCAGAAAATTATACAACGTACTGGAACTGGTCGCCGCCTTTGGACGCGCGGAGGGCGACGAACTGGTCGTGACCAATGAAATGGTTGCAGACATTGTCCAGCAAAATATCGCCGTTTACGATAAAGCGGGCGAGCAGCATTACGACGTCATTTCAGCTTTCATCAAGTCCATGCGCGGCAGCGACCCCAACGCCGCCGTTTATTACCTGGCGCGTATGCTGGAGGGCGGCGAAGATATTATGTTCATTGCCCGCCGGATGGTCATTTTGGCCTCTGAAGACGTCGGTCTTGCTAATCCAAACGCCTTATTAGTAGCGAACAACGCGATGCAAGCTGTTCACTTGGTCGGAATGCCGGAAGCGCGGATAATCCTCGCTAATTGCGCCGTTTACCTGGCAACTTCTCCAAAAAGCAATTCCGCATATATGGCAATCGAACAGGCGATTGCCCTGGTGCGGAAAACTGGCGGTCTATCAACGCCGCTTCACATCCGGAACGCTCCGACTAATTTAATGAAATCCCTGGACTACGGAAAGAACTATAAATATGCGCATGATTTTGATCAGAATTTTATTGAACAGGAATTCCTGCCGAAAGAAATCGAAGGAACCGCATTTTATAATCCTTCTGCTAATCCCGCCGAAGAAAAAATCCGTGAACGGTTGCGCGCATTTTGGAAAACCAAATATGGTTATTGACCTCGCCCGAATCCCGGGCGGGCGACCTGATTCTTACCTATAAAATGTAGTATGCTAATCAACAAATACCGGCGCTTATGCGTTATTACGATGCAATACTTTCAGAATAAATTGAAAATTAATTCCGCCTTAACAATATAACTAAATTAATGAGCGCCTACGTCGAAACAGCCCGGGAAAGTTTACAAATGATCCGCGAAAGCGCGAAAGATTTTGCGGAAACGCATATCCGCCCGCACGTCATGGAATGGGATGAAGTCCAGCATTTTCCGGTCGACCTGATGCGTCAACTCGGCTCGCACGGGTTTCTCGGCGTCCTGGTTCCGGAAGAATATGGGGGGGCAGGATTGGGCTACCAGGAATACGTTACCGTCATTGAAGAAATCGCTAAAGTCTGCGGATCCATTGGTTTATCGGTAGCCGCACATAATTCCCTTTGTACTAATCATATTCTAACCTTCGGTAACGAAGAACAGAAAAGCAAATACCTCCCCAAATTAGCGACCGGCCAATGGATCGGCGCCTGGGGGCTCACGGAAGCGAACACGGGCAGCGACGCCGCCCGGATGCAATGCGTCGCCGTGCAGGACGGCGATGATTTCATCGTCAACGGCGCTAAAAACTGGATTACGCACGGAAAAAGCGGCGACGTCGCCGTACTGATCGCCCGGACCGGCGAATTGTTGGACAGCAAAGGAATGACCGCTTTTATCGTTGAAAGAGAAACGCCCGGATTCTCTGCCGGCAAAAAAGAAAATAAACTGGGCATGCGCGCTTCTGAAACCACGGAAATGATCTTCCAGGACGTCCGGCTCCATAAAAGCGCCGTATTGGGTAAAGTAGGCGAAGGATTCCAGCAGTCCATGAAAGTCCTGGACGGCGGCAGAATCTCTATTGCCGCCCTCTCCCTCGGTATTGCTAAAGGCGCATACGAGGCTTCTGTTAAATACGCGCTCGAAAGAAAACAATTCGGTCAGGCCATTGCAAATTTTCAGGCCATAGCTTTCAAATTAGCGGATATGGCGACAAAAATCTCCGCCGCCGAATTATTGACCCGCCAGGCTGCCGACTTGAAAAATAAAGGCGTCAATATGACCAAAGAAGCCGCAATGGCAAAATATTACGCTTCGGAAGTAGCCGTGAGTACCGCTAACGAAGCCGTCCAGATATTCGGCGGATACGGCTATACCAAAGATTTTCCCGTCGAAAAATATTACCGCGATTCAAAACTATGCACTATCGGCGAAGGCACTTCTGAAATACAGAAGATCGTCATTTCCAGGGAAATTATCCGTTCGCATACCTCCTAGCAGTCAGCCGTCAGTCTTTTGCCCGGCTGATAGCTAATAGCTTAAATCTAATGAACGAAAAAGTTTTATACAAATTTCCACTCCTGCGGCACGGATTTGATTATACATTTTTAATCTATTTACTGGTCGCTATTCTATTGGGTTTGAGCGCCTGGTATGTGTTAAAGAGATCGCGCCTCGATATTAACCGGAAAAATGTATTGGCCATGTTTTTGGGTTTCCTTGCATTTATTGCTTTAGGAGTTGCGGGGCTAAAATGGATCTCTGTCTTGAAATTACAACCAGTCGTCTTATATACCACAAAATTGGTTACTCCTTATGGTTCGGCACCTTATATTCAAATACAGGATTTTGGGATAAAACTGGAAAGGAAATCGTCCCTCCTTTACCCCGACGTCTACCGAGATTCCGCCCGTTACCTCATGATCTCAGAAAAACAAGGCAAAACGCACGTGCTATCTGAAGGCGATTACCAGATAGACAGCATTTACGCCGCTTTATCAAGGCTCGTCGAATAAAAAATCATCCCGGGCAACTCCAAGCCCAGTCCGATATGCCCCATTTTTGGCCTTTGAGAGAATAATGCCACCATTCCGTCCGGGTATGCCGGAAACCGTGGGCTTCCATTGTTTCCAGGAGCAATTTCCTGTTCGCGCGTACGACCGGATTCGGATGGGGATGATCGTGGTAGGCTTCGACGCCAAAATAATCGTACGGCGTCCCCATATCCAACTCCCGCCCGTTTTTATCCACGATGGTCAGGTCCAGCGCCATCCCGCGGTTGTGCATTGATCCTTTTGCCGGATTGGCCACATACCGCTCGTCGGGCTTGATCTTCCATAACCGCTTTTGAATGGAAGCGGGCCGGTAAGCGTCAAAAATCTTCAATCCAAATCCTTTTTTTTGAAGCGACGCCTGCGCCTGATGCAAGGCAGTCGCTACTTCAAAGCGCAAAAAGGCGCGCGGACAAGGATACAATGGTGTTTTTACAAAATTATGGACGGTCGCATAGCGGAGGTCTAAGAGAATAGAATGATCTAATTGGGTTATTTCAGTCCAGCCGGAGGGAATGACCAGGTTTTTTTGGGCGAACGTCAAATTAGTTGAAGCGCTAAAAAAGGAGAGTAGAAAGCATATTTTATGCAAAAGACGAGTTCGTTTTAGAAGCTGATATTTACGGGATACATTATAACCACTTTCATCTTCCATAGTTTAGACGACAAATATAAAACAAACTATCTGATAATTTGCTTTTACGTTGCAGATTTTATGGAGACCGTCGTAAAATAACAAAGATTGGGCGCCTAATATATTATGACTATTATATCCGCAAGCCGGGCCGCCAGGGCCATTTGTAAATTGACGTTCCTTACTCAGGGTTTATACTTAATTTTGCAAGTATAAAAAAAGATATAAATTACGGAAATCTGCGGACATTAAATCTGCGAAATCTGCGGAAAATTTTCCTCTATCCATTATTTTGGCCGAAACAATTATGAAAAACCTTATATCCACCCTACCCCTCATTTTCGCGTTAATTTCCTGCTCAACCCTCCAATCCCAAAACCCAACCATCTCGTTCAAAATTCTAAACGGCGAATACTGGCAAAGCGGCGTTGTCAACCAGGCGCCAAACATGCCGTACGATCAAAACACCGACTATGATTTTCAATTGTTGGGTAATATCGACGGCAACCAGGCCCAACCTCTCCTGATCTCCAATAAAGGTCGCTATGTTTGGAGCGAAGCACCATTTGAGTTCAGGTTCAACCGCGGCGTTCTCCAAATTAACGGCGGCGCCAAAATAGATACCGGATCGGCGGGCAAAACCCTGCGGGAAGTCCAATACTATGTCCGACAAACTTATTTCCCCGCCAGCGGTCAACTTCCCGACCCCGAACTCTTCGCCCATCCGCAATACAATACTTGGATTGAACTTAACTACAACCAAAACCAGGCCGACGTCCTGAAATACGCCCGCGCTATTCTCGATAACGGCTTCCCCGCAGGCGTGCTGATGATCGACGATACCTGGCAGGAAAACTACGGCGTTTGGGACTTTCACCCCCGACGCTTCCCCCGCCCCAAAGAAATGATCGACGAACTCCACCAACTGGGTTTTAAAGTCATGGTCTGGATTTGCCCATTCGTCAGCCCCGACAGTAAAGAATTCCGTGAACTGGAAAAACAACGCGCGCTCATAGAAAAAGACGCCGCTTCGCGCGAGCCTTTACTCGTCAAATGGTGGAACGGTTATTCCGCCGAACTGGATTTCTCTACCCCCGACGCCGTCCGTTGGTTCCGTGAACGGCTGGATTTTTTACAACGCCATTACGGCGTGGACGGTTTCAAATTCGACGCCGGCGATCCTGAATATTATCCCGCCAGCTCGGTTTCCAAAGAAAAAATAACCGCCAACCGCCATACCGAATTATTCGCCCAAATTGGTCTGTCTTATCCCCTCAACGAATACCGCGCCTGCTGGAAAATGGGCGGCCAACCTCTCGCGCAACGGCTGCGCGATAAAGCCCACAGTTGGGAAGACCTCCAAAAATTAATTCCCGGTATGGCCCTTGCCGGTTTAACGGGCTATACATTTTCCTGTCCAGACATGATCGGCGGCGGCGAAATCGGATCCTTTTGGGGAGCTGCCAACAACCTTGACCAGGACCTCATTGTCCGCTCCGCCCAATGCTCCGCTATCATGCCCATGATGCAATTCTCTGTAGCGCCCTGGCGCGTGTTGGATAGCGTTCATTTGGACGCCGTTAAAAAGCCGTCGCTCTGCGCGCCCGGTTTACCCCGCTAATCCTCCGCCTGGCTCGCTTGTCCGCTCAAACCGGCGAACCCATCCTGAAAAGCATGGACTATGTTTTCCCCAACCAGGGTTTTGAAAAAACCTCCGACCAATTTATGCTGGGAGATTCGGTGATGGTGGCGCCGATGGTCGCTAAAGGAACAATGCGGATGGTTCGTTTTCCTTCGTTGAAAAATGGCGTGTGGAAAGGGAGCGACGGGAAAATTTATGAAGGAAGTAGATTGGAAATGATAAAGGCGCCAATGGATAGCCTGGCTTTTTTTGAAATCGCAAATAAAAAATAAACCGATCTATTGACCATTATTGCTGTGTTAAGAAAATTTAAGTTTATTTTAGAAACGCGCTTATTGGACGCCTAATTACAACGCCCGCTTTTAATAAAGCGGGCGTTGCGTATAAGATCGACGTCTGAAAATAAGCTATTCCCCCATTAATTCCTTCAATTTCGCTTCCAGCGCTTCCCCGCGCAAACTGGCGCCGCGGGCGATAATCGTTCCGTCTTTACCCAGCAAAATAGGATTTGGGATGGAGGTCACCGAATAGAGGCGGGCGGCTTCGTTGCCCCAGCCTTTCAGATCGCTGACGTGATTATTCCAGATTAAGTTATCGGCTTGAATTGCTTTGAGCCAGGGATCTTTATTCTGGTCAAGGCTAACGCTGAACACGTCGAAACCTTTGGTTTTATATTTATTGTACAGCGCGACGACGGTCGGGTTTTCGCGGCGGCATGGACCGCACCAGCTTGCCCAAAAATCGAGTAATACATATTTCCCTTTCATGGCACTCAATGTGCGCGGTTTCCCTGAAGTGTCGTTCATGGTAAAATCCGGAGCCAATCCGCCCAGCATATTGGCTTTGGCCTGGTTGATGTAGGACGACAATAAGCCGGTTGTGTTCGCATCGTCGTTTCTGAAGTACTCAAAATATTTTTCTCCGTAGTATGGCAGGTTCGGAGCGCTCCGCTCGATCATTACGCTCAGAATTCCGCCCAGGGCATATTTATAAGCCCGGTTTTTAGTGGGAAATTTAGCCAAAGTCTGATCGAGATAGGTTTTGATCTGATCCTGAGTCAGCGCAACCTGCGGAAGGATCAATACCTGTGTATAATTTCTAAACATATCGAAAACAAATGGAACGTCGGCATAAGCGGCGTCCGTAATATTGGCGTATTGAAAATACCGCTCCGCAAAATAAGCGATCTCGTTGGCGTATTTTGCTTTTTCTTTATTGTTCTGGAAACTGGTGTATGTATCTAAGGCGACCACGCGGGCGACAAACGGATTGGCCTTTTTAAGGGAATCCAATACTTTTACTTTTTCAGCGTCGATAAGGCCCATTTTATCTTCAATGGGTTTTCGCTTAGATTCGTCGGCATAATTTTGCTGGTATTCCTGGATGACGGCGCCCATTCGCACTTTCAGTTCGTTGACGCGGTCGAGGGCTTTACGGTAATCTTCGTTGATCCTGGAATTTTGAGGGACGACCTGGGCCATATCGAAACAGGGGCCTTTTAGTTGGACTTCGTTTTCCGTACCCAGGAGGACCGTTTTCAGGACATGGTTGTTATCGTTGACCCCTACAAAATAGAATTGCGGGGCGGCGGTCTTTGGAACCTGAAATTTGAACTGATGTTGCGCGTCCGCATGAACGGTTTGCAATTTCCGGTAGAAAACGCCTTCAAAATCATAGAGCGTGATAGAATCTACGGAGGAACAGTTTTCAAAAACGCAGTTCAGCGTTACGGTACCCGGCGCGGAAGCAGGAACGGCGCTCAAACCAATGGCCGTAGTTGCGGCCAATAAAATTGTATAAAAATGCTTCATTGTTTTTTAAACTTGAATAATGGAAAGATAAGTTTCTTTTAATATCTAATAGCTTTTAGCTTTTAGCTTTCAATTCATTGACTATAAACAAATTATAAAAATCATAACCGCGTTTATTTTTATAAGAGCATTTATATAATTTTTCCCGCAAATGATGATGAAATATATTTACGGCGATTTGCGGACTTTGAATCCGCAAAAATCTGCCGGAATAAGTTTTATTTATCAACCGGCGTTTCCTCCTCCGTTTTAACCCGCTCCAAAAACTCGATTTCTGTTAAAATTTCAATACCCGGTACCGCCTGCGCTTTTTTGAGTTTGCCGCCCGCTTTTTCACCGACCACCAATATATTTAATTTTGAACTGACTCCTCCGGCAATGGACGCCCCCGCTTCTATAGCCATTTTTTCAGCCTGATCGCGGCTCATCGTTGCTAAAGTCCCTGTGAATAAAATGGATCTACCGGCCAGCGGGCCTTCAGCGTTCCCTTCGGGTTTGCGATCTTCGGCTGTTTGCAACATATTAACGCCCAAACGCTCCATATCGTGCAAAACGGCGAGGTTATTTTCGTTACTAAAATATTGAATTGCGTTTTGCGCAAGAATAGGGCCGATCTCTTTTATTTCTGTGTACCGTTCGGCCGACCAGTCTTTTAGCTCCAGCAAATGACGAATCTCGGCGGAGATCAGCTTAGAGGCTTTTCTGCCCAGTTGGGGGATACTTAGGCTGTATAACACCCGTTGCAAGGAGTTTTTCTTGGCTTTCTCAATGGCGCTTCGCAAATTATTAGCAGATTTGGGGCCAAAACCTTCGATTTTTGCTATAGCGTCGAAATTTAACCGGTAAATATCGGCGATGGTTTTGAGCCAGCCAAGTTGCGTGAACCGTTCGATGGTTGCTTTGCTTAAACCTTCTATATCCATGGCGTCTTTGGATACGTGAGCGATCATTCGTTGAAATTCCTGGTGGATGCAATTGTATTTCGGACAGCGCCAGGCGGCTTCTCCTTCTATGCGGACCAGTTCTATGTTTTCTTCCGAACTCAACGGACAAAAGGTCGGGAAATGGATAATCTGTTCCGAACCGTCCCTAAGTTCTTCCATCGGTTTTACGATATACGGAATGACGTCGCCGGCGCGCTCTACCAGGACCGTATCGCCCAAACGTATATCTTTCCCTTTAATAAAATCTTCGTTGTGTAGCGAGACGGACGATACCGTTACGCCCGCGAGTTGCACCGGTTCCAGTTTGGCGACCGGCGTAATTGAGCCGATCTTTCCTACCTGGTATTCTACAGTCAACAATTTGCTGGTTGCCTGTTTGGCTTTAAATTTGAAAGCGATCGCCCACCGCGGATGACGACTCGTGAAGCCGCACCGCGCCTGTAACGCAAGGTTATTGACTTTTACGACAATTCCGTCAATTTCGTACTGGTAGCTTTCCCGTTTTTCCTGCCATTCAAAACAATGAGCGACGACCTCTTGTATATTTTTACAAACCTTCGTTTCAGAGACGGGAACTTTAAAACCTAAAGAGCGCAAATATTCAACGCTTTCGTGGTGCGTTTCAAATTTACGGGAAATCTCCCGGCCCGAGCGGTCGCTCATAAAAGCCAGTTGATAAATAAAGGTCTCAATACCCCGCGCCGCAGTTTCTTTGGGGTCTTTAGTCCGTAGTCCCCCCGTGGCGGCGTTCCGGGGATTGGCAAACAGGTATAACCCTTCTTCGCCACGTTTTTGATTGATACGTTCGAAGTTATCCTTACGGATCAGCGCCTCGCCCCGCAACTCGGCTATTTTGATCCCTTCTTCGGAGAAATTAGCGCGCAGCGGCGTGGATCTCAGTTTTTGAATATTCAGCGTGATCTCCTCCCCTATCACCCCGTTGCCTCGGGTAGCGGCGCGTTTCAACAGATCGTCCTCATAGATCAGGGCGATACTGCCGCCGTCAAATTTTGGTTCGACGACGTATTCAATATCTGCGTCGGGACCGAGTCCGCCTAATTTTCGGATCTGGGCGTCGAAATCCTGCAGGTCGGCAGCGTCATAGGAGTTTTCGAGCGAAAGCATCGGGATTAAGTGGGGAGCGGTTTTGAACTCGTCGACAATATCGTTGGACACGCGTTGAGTCGGCGAATCGGCGGTTTTCAGTTCGGGATATTTTTCTTCGAGGGTCTGCAATTGTTTAAACAGCACGTCGTATTCGTAATCGCTTACGATGGGATCGTTTTGCACATAATAACGCCATTCATGATAATGCAGCGCTTCGTGCAGCGCCCACACCGCTTTATGAGCCTCCTCCGGCGTTTCGGCGGGCGCCCTATTTTTTATCAGGGCTTTAGAGACTTCATACAATCTTTTTTGTACTTCCTGGTCGTATGCCATATTTTGTTAGAGTATATATAAGTGGATTCGCGCGGCGCTGGTAGAAAGCCTGCAAGTTAAGCAGAAAGCCGACGACTAAAAAGAGGCTCGGTAAAAAAATAGTATAGAATCACAACGGCGTTGTTAATGCTTAAGGAGCTCTAAACGAAGGACCTATATTTGATATTTATATTCCCGATAACTGAAACAGGACGTCTCCCTTATCTGGCCAGCGTAACGTCGCCATAAATAATTTCTTTCCTGCCGTCCAGATAAATTACCTGGGCAATATAGACGTATACTCCTGACGGCGCGGGGGCTCCCCTAAAGTAGCCGTCCCATCCGGCGTCGTCGCGCGCCGGAAAAATGCGGGGCGAGGTAAAAACCATATTGCCCCAACGGTCGAAAAGACGAACGTTGTCAATACTTTGAACGGCGGGATTGCCGTATATTAAAAAGAAATCGTTTCTTCCGTTCGCGCCAGGCGTAAAAATATTGGGCGCAAAAACACTGGACGTTTTTTTCACAACCACCTGCTCAGAGGCCGACCGGCTACACCCCAGGGAATCGACCGCGGTAAAATTATAAGTATGCGTCTCGAAGGGCGTAATCAGGGTATCCAACACTTTGATATTCCGGTCGCTCCAATAAAAAGTATCCAGTTTGTGGTTATATTCTGGTTGTAACCGAAAACTATCGCCAAAATTCAATTCTATTTGCTTCGGCAGTTGAACGATAAAAGAATCGGGATTTGGCGTAATTACAGTTTTGTGAAGCGCGCATCCGTTCTTATCCACTAAAGAGATTTGATGCGGGCCGGGAGAAATATGCTGGGCAAAAATTTTCCCCTTGAGCGTGTCCGCATCGACAATAAGATAATAGGGAGGCGTTCCCCCGCCTGAACTGTCTAAAGCGATTACGCCGTCGTCCCCGTTTTGGCAATGCGGAGGCGCTACTAAAAATGAGGCGATGGAGGGTCCGGGAATTACGTTGACAGCGACCTGCGAAATTGTCTCGCAGGCGTCTGTGGCAGTAACGCTGACTTTGTAAATGGCGCTTTTTTCAGGAGTAACCGTTATAACGGGCGTTGTTTCGCCTGTGCTCCAATGATAGAGGCAATCGGGACAATTGGGCAGGGTAGCGTCTAATTTTTTAGTCGCGCTTTTACAAATGGCCGTATCTGGCCCCAAGTCTACGTCGAACACGCACTTTATTTTCACCAGCCACATATCGTTCGCCGGGGGATGGTCTGCATTGTATATTACGTTTGGATCCCTGACCGCATTTTGGGTTTTTTCAAATCCAATATCAGAATTTGAATGGCCTCCGATAACATACCCTTTGTCCGGCGTCAATACCCATGCCTGCGGCGTATCGTTGCCCCTCCCTCCAATGGTCTTATCCCAAACTTTTACGCCTTCTTTATCCAAATAACAAAACCACCAGTCAAGACCGCCGTGCAGCGTATCCGTTTTATTGCCCGACGGGACGGACGCCGAAACGCCGCCGATCAGCGAATAGCCGGTTTGATTTTGATACATAAAAGTCAGGTTGTCCGGGCCGGATCCGCCGAAAGTTTTTTCCCAGATAATATCCCCGGTAGCGCTTATTTTTATTACCCAGTAATCGCCGTTTCCGAAGGCGGCCGACTTTTTATTACCCGAAGGCGAAGAATAAGAGGTACCGCCCAAGAGGTAGCCGCCGTCGGGCGTCGTCGCGATAGAAAATAGCTCCTCCAGAGAATTTCCGCCATAGGTCTTGTCCCATTGTTTAGCGCCGTTCCTGTCTACTTTAATGATCCAGAAATCTTTAGATCCATAAGAATTTTCCGATTTATCGGGAGATTTACCCGAACTGCTGCCGCATCCAATCAGAAAACCTCCGTCCGTAGTTTTGACGAGGGTATTGGCGGGATATTCGTCGTTTTCGGAACCTCCGTAATCTTTATCCCATAAAAGGACGCCGTTTTTGTCGATTTTAATCAGCCAAAGATCCAGTTTGCCGCGGTTAAGGGACGTCTTGGTCCCGTCGTCGGGAGAATCTGAATGGCCCAGAATAACGCAGCCGTCGTCTTCCGTCAGGACCGCCGAAAACGGCACGTCGTCGCCGCTGCCTCCATACGTGCGATCCCATATTTTTGACCCGTCGGGGCGTATCTGCACTACCCAAAAATCAATTTTACCGTATTTTGGTCCCGTTTTATCGCCGCCAATGTTTGAATTGGACTGCCCGATCAGCAGGTATCCCTGTTTATTCTGCAAAACTTTCCAACATAGATCAAGCGAATCGCCGCCGTAGCGGTGATCCCATATTTTAATACCGGAGGCGTCTGTTTTGATCGCCCAATAGTCTGCAAAAGCATATCCCGGGCCTGACGGATTCAGGTTCATATCTCTGACCGGCTCATTTGGATTGGCGTCGCCTCCTGCGCCGCCGACGGCGCCGGCCAGTAAGAAACCGTTATCTTCGGTAAAATTCAGGGATAATAACACATCTTGTTTATAACTCCCGTAAGTTCTGTCCCAGGAAACAGTCGGCTGAGAAATAGCTGCGTGACAGAAAGTTATAAATATACATAAAGCTAAATATTTTACCATTTTCAGGCCTTCAAGCGATCATTACCAAGATTAAATTACTATAAAACGTTTAATTCAGTTGGTTAATTGCCGGCTATGAGGAATGGGAGAATAAAAATAAATAGAAAAAAAATATTTAATAAATAAGTAAACGTTTGAATTATATTTTAACGCGCCTTCTAATACTTAACTATTTGTTAAAATACGGTTAATATTAGAACACTCGTCTTTTTATACTTTTGCAGAGGTCATAAAACTATCGTATTATATTTATTAGAGATAATTTTTATTAAAAGCGTCCGATAATATTTTAATAAAAAGATTTTACTAATTTGATTTCAATCTCTCGTTTATCCGCTTTGGCATAGAGCAAAAAATACTTTTAAAGTTGCGGCTTTTTGTCAACAGCGGATTTTTTAGCGCTTCCTGTTTAAACCTTTTTAATTTGTATTTGTCCTATTACAACCCTACTAAAGCTATATGATTAATTCTATTAATTTAACTTGTGTGCAAATTTTTAAAATATTTAAATAAGTTATCGCATATATTTTCACATTTTTAATACTATTGGAAACTTTTATTGATTTTAAAACGTATGTCTTTTGTCCATTAATTATTGAACTTTAAATACACCCACCCATGAACTCTTCAAACGATCTTATCCTGTTCGCTTATTTAATGGTTTGTATGGTTTTGCTGTACGCCCCTGAAACAAAATCTAAAAAAGAAACAGAAATCAGGTGAAATAAAAAATGACCTATTTGTTTACGACAGTTTAGAAAAACTGTTTGAAAACGCCCGCCACTTAACATAGCGGGCGCTCTAATTTTTATGCTGCCTAAAAAAGATTGACGATTATTTTTTAGCCTGAATTGATTTATAATAGCGTTCGTTGGTTTCTTTGATATATTCTGTTATGGATTTTAAATGCGCTTCCTTCCGTCGGACATCCAATTTTTCCGGTTCTATAGTCGGCTTCAATTCAAAGCCGGTATGTTCTTCGTTGAGTTTGATCTGGGTGCCATAAATTTGGGGTTCCCCTTTGTTAATCAAATATTTATCAATCAGATAAGCGTAATCGTCTGCCGCCGCGTCGCCCCGGTCGACGGCGACTTTCATTAAAGGAATCGCTTTGGATTGCAGATCCATATCTCTTTCGTAAAATTGCAGCATGGTCCAAAAATTATGCGCGCTGGTTTTACCGACCATAGAGAATCCCGGATATCCATTTTGATTGATGATACGCTTTACCTCTATCCAGTTGGAACTGTCTACTTCCGACTGTTTCCTGACCGCTTCAGCAAACTCTTTAGTTCCGCTAGAGCCGTTCATATACATTTCCTTCGCCATAGCGCGGTATCTTTTTGCCTCCCGGATCAATGAATCAATGTGTCCGGAAAGTTCGGGGTCGCTTATCTTTTCCTGCGCCTGAGCAAGTTGGAAAAAGCAACCTATAATAGCGGTTATTAAAATAAGTTTCATTTTTTTAGTTCGTTAAAATAAGTAAGTTCGAAGAATTAAAAAATATTGAAAATATAAATTTAAAATTATTATCTGCAAAATTAAAACAATAACTTCTATAAGTCAATTTTTACGAGAAATGAAAAATATATTTATTAAATATTAATTATTTTTAAACATAAAACAATGTATTTCTAAACTTTAAATAGCGATATTATGTATAATAATCAATTTCAACAAAGGCTTTGAACAGGTATTTATAAGCGCGCGCTCCTATAAAACCAATCAAGACGCCCAGCGCCGTCCCGGCGGCAACGTCGGAGGGGTAATGTACCCCTACATAAATCTGAGCCAGCGCTATACTTGCAGCCCATGCAATTAAAATAAGTTTCCATGTTTTTTGTAAATTCGCAAAAGTTAACAGGATAAAAATAACGCCTGCGAAATGATTCGCCGCATGAGACGAAGGGAAACTGTAACCGCTCCCGCACGTAATTAATAATTTAATTTGAGCTTCCCTGCTTTCATTACTACAGGGACGCGGCCTATGAACAAGCGGTTTGATTATTTTACTGCTGGTCGTATCGGAAACGGCGACAACGACGCTTAAAAAAATTAAGTATGGTAATGACAATTTTCTGAAATTGAGCGCCAGATATCCTATAAAAAAACAATATAAAGGAATCCATAGATACATACTTCGCCAGTATGGAGCGATCCGGTCGAAGGATGCATTGTGCAAACGGTTATTAATAATAAAGAAAATATAATGATCCAGTTCTTTTAAGACTTCCATATAAAGAGCATATCAAAATCTACATGAACCAATGCGGGCAGAATGAACGACTGTTTAATTTTTCTTTTAGAAAAATGCGACAGCCGTAATTTTAAGTAAAGATATTTCATATTTTTGCGGACTGGGAATAATCTACGCCGATTTAATTAATTTGGTTCTGTGACAATTTTAATGGGTTAAAAAAAAGGTGTAATTTTGAGCATGTCAATATTGGAATCATATAGCGTTTTACTGAATTTGCCCGAGGTTGTTATTACGGATTTTATCATTGAAAACAAGTGTATCAAAATATC
>JBBRMZ010000096.1:0-17619 GCA_038230555.1 Chitinophagales bacterium | reverse complement strand
GTTCCGTTTTTCAGGGTATCCGAATAGACGCCCGAGGTCTTGTAAATATGCGCGCCAACTTTTACACTATCGTTCGCGCAAATGGTTTTCGTTTGTGCGTAAGTGCCCGCTTGCAATAAAGTCGTCTGTGTCAAAACCAAACTGTCGCAACCGTTGCGATTTTTGAGAAGCATTTTAACTACGCCCGTGTCTGCCGCGGAACAGGACGTTTTGGAAACCAGCGTCGTGTCCGTTTTGAAAATGGAGACCGTAGTCGTGATCACGCTGTCGCACCCTGCACCATTTTTGATCGTATCCGAGTAGACGCCCGCAGTTTTATAGACATGCGCGCCAACTTTTACACTGTCATCCGCGCAAATAGTTTTTGCTTGTGCGTAAGCGCCAGCCGGCAATAAAGTCGTCTGCGTCAAAACCAAACTGTCGCAACCGTTCCGGTTTTTGAGGAGCATTTTAACCAAGCCTGTATCTGACGCTGAACAGGACGTTTTAGAAATCAGCGTTGTGTCCGATTTCAAAATGGAAACCGTAGTCGTTAATAAACTATCGCAACCCGTTCCGTTTTTCAGTGTATCCGAATAGATGCCCGCAATTTTATAGACATGCGCCCATACTTTTACGCTATCGTTTGCGCAAATAGTTTTCGTTTGCGCGGAAGCGCCAGTCGGCAATAAAGTTGTCCGCGTCAAAACCAAGCTATCGCAACCGTTCCGATTTTTGAAGAGCGTTTTGACGAGACCTGTATCCGTCTCTGCGCAAGAAGTTTTGGAAATCAGCGTCGTATCCGTTTTGAAAATAGAGACCGTCGTCGTGATCACGCTGTCGCAGCCTGTTCCGTTTTTCAGCGTGTCCAAATAAATCCCCGCCGTTTTATAAGTATGCGCGCCGACTTTTACGCTATCGTTCGCGCAGATGGTTTTCGCTTGCACCAAAGCACCAGCCGGCAATAAAGTCGTTCGCGTCAAAACCAAACTGTCGCAACCATTCCGGTTTTTGAGGAATGTTTTGACCAGGCCAGTATCTAACGCGGCGCAGGAAGATTTGGAAATTAGCGTAGTGTCCGTTTTGAAAATAGAAACCGTCGTCGTGATCACGCTATCGCAACCCGCACCGTTTTTAAGCGTATCCGAATATACGCCTGCAGTTTTATAAACATGTGCACCGACTTTTACGCTGTCATTCGCGCAAATGGTTTTCGTTTGAGCGTAAGCGCCCGCTTGCAATAAAGTCGTATGTGTCAAAACCAAACTGTCGCATCCGTTGCGATTATTAAGAAGGGTTTTGACCAGGCCAGTGTCTGCCGCCGAACAGGACGTTTTGGAAATCAGCGTCGTGTCCGATTTGAAAATGAAGACCGTAGTCGTGACTAGACTATCGCAACCTGTCCCGTTTTTTAATGTATCCAAATAAACGCCCGCCGTTTTGTAGATATGCGCTCCAACTTTTATGCTATCGTTTGCGCAGATAGTTTTCGTTTGTGTGAATGCGCTTGGCGCCAATAAAGTCGTCTGCGTCAAAACCAAACTGTCGCAACCGTTCCGGTTTTTGAGGAGCGTTTTAACCAGGCCCGTATCTGCCGTTGAACAGGAAGTTTTGGAAATCAGCGTCGTATCCGATTTCAAAATGGAGACTGTCGTCGTTACCAAACTATCGCAGCCCATCCCGTTTTTCAATGTGTCCGAATAAATTCCTGCTGTTTTATAAACATGAAAACCGACTTTTACGCTATTGCCCGGACAGAAAGCCGCAATTTGCGCAGAGGCGCTTTTGGATAATATGGTCGTCCGCGTAAAGACCAAACTGTCGCAGCCGTTGCGGTTTTTGAATGCCGTTTTGACCAGGCCCGTATCTGCGGTAGCGCAAGACGTCTTGGAAATCAAGGTCGTGTCAGTTTTAAAAATGGAGACCGTTGTCGTTACGACACTATCGCAGCCCAAAGAGTTTTTGAGCGTATCTGAGTAGACGCCCGACGTCTTGTAAATATGAACGCCGACTTTTACGCTATCGCCAGAACAAAAAGCCGCCGTTTGCAGAGAAGCGGATTTTGCTAACAGCGTCGTCCGCGTTAAAACTAAACTGTCGCATCCGTTGCTATTTTTCAGCGCTATTTTAACCAGGCCGGTATCCGAAGAGAGACAGGACGTCTTAAAAATCAGCGTCGTATCCGTTTTAAATACAGAGACTTTGGTGGAAACAACGCTGTCGCAGCCCGCTACGTTTTTAAGCGTGTCGGAATAAACGCCCGCTGTTTTGTAAACGTGGGGGCCAATTTTTATGCTGTCGCCCGTGCAAAGCGAAACCGTCAGCGCCAGGGAACTTTTCGCCAGTAAAGTCGTCCGGGTAAAAACCAGGCTATCGCATCCGGCCCGGTTCTTAAAGCTATTTTTGACGAGGCCCGTATCGGCCGGCGAGCAGGACGTCTTGAAAAGCAGAGTCGTATCCGGATTTAACACGGAGACCGTCGTCGTTACGATGCTGTCGCAACCCGCAAAATTCCGGAGCGTATCCGAATAGACGCCCGCCGACCCATACGCATGCGCGCCGACATTTACCATGTCGCCTGGGCAAATCTGCGCCGTTTGCGCCGTCGCGCTTTTTGGCAGTAGGCTCGTTTGCGTAATAATCATGCTGTCGCATCCGTCGCGACTTTTTAATACCGTCTTAACCACGCCGGTATCTGTAGCAAAACAGGATGTTTTATAAACAAAAGTCGTATAGGTTTGCAAAATGACTAACATGGAGGTCACTACGCTATCGCATCCCGTTTTATTTTTCAGCGTATCAATGTACACGCCGGCTGTTTTGTAGAAGTGCGCGCCGACCTGTATGCTGTCGCCCGAGCAGACTTTGCGGACGCCGCCGCTCGATGAAGTAGGATTGACTTTTAAAACAAGCGTAATTACGCTGTCGCAGCCCGCCGGCAGCGACGGCACGGAATCCTGATAAACGCCCGACATTGTATATAATTTATTGGCCATTAGATAACTGTCTCCCTGGCAAATGGTCTGCGAAATGGAGGAATAGGATTTGGGCGTAAACGTTATTTTTCTACTCGCGGTATAATCGGTGCAGGGACGTGGGCCGTCCGGATCGGGCAAATAAAGCGTTAAAACAACGGAACCGCCTGCATAATCGGCGGCGGAGGGCGTATAAAAACCAGCCAGGCTGTTAGGGGCGCTAAAGACGCCGGTCCCAGAAGTTTTCCATTGATAAGAGGTCGAATTAGCGGAAGCCGGATGAAGCGGTATGGGGTAGCCAACGCAAACGACCGTATCGGCCCCTAGCGAGACGATCGGCTGGGCGAGACAACTACAGGTTTTTACGTTCAAATGAATGGACGGTTTGTTTACACAGCCTTTGCTGTCTCTGTAAACGTGCGAGGCTACATACGTTCCGTCGGGATATTTGGAAGGATCAAAAATAGCGTTTTTCAGGGTATCAGTCGCAAAAGACCCTAGGGGTTGAAGGGTATAAATGTTGCCGGCCCCGCTGGGAAATCCGGTCAGCGTAATCGGCGCATCCACGGTGCAGAGCGTGTCTTTCACCGGATAAATCGTGTCGACGGGTAGGGAATTAATAAAAACCGTGTCCATGGCAGTATTGACGCAGCCATTGGCGTCCGTGCCGACGACCTCATACGTAAAACTTTTACCGACGTAGGTAAATAAATATCCCGCTTTGAAAACGGGCATGTCGGACGTGACGTTGAAGAGACCGGCGGACGGAAGGTTGGCGGCGGGGCTCCATACATAGGTTTGCGCGCCGGATGCCCGTAGAACCAGGGAATCGGACGTGCAAACCTGCGCGTTATTCGTCGAAACGGCGACATTCGGCAGAGGATTGACGATAACATGGATATTCTTTTTAACGACGCAGTTATTGGTATCGACTGCGGTCAGCGCGTAATTTGTATTGGTCGTCGGGGTCGACGTAGGCGTGGCCAGCGTGGAATCGTTTAAAAAAGCTGCAGGCGACCAGGCGTAACTATAGGACCCGGCCCCGCCGGAGGCGGTCGGCGTTCCGCCCAGGTTGAGCGAAGCGCCAATGCAAATTGCCGTATCCTTGCCGGCGTTGACGACCAGCGGAGGTTTGCTTTTAACGGGATCGTATAGAAAAACGACTTGCGCATTGAAAGTCGAAGCGCTGTTGTTGTAAGCCTTAATGGATACTTTCGATTGAGTTCCGAGATATAAATCAAAAAAATTAGGGCAATTGCAACATGTTCCATAAGAATATGCGCCTGTTAAAGGAATGGAATATTCGGGGATACCATCGCCGGTTTGGTCGATTTCGACCGCGCCGCCGCCGTCCAGATGCTGCACGCGGATATGATAAAAACCGCAGGGGAAACCCTGGCGTTGGGCTTTGAAACTAAAATTATTAGGTTTGACGTAACAGCCAGTATAGGTTTGAGAACCAGTTGACGCGTTCACGGCGTCCGAAGGCGCCTGCGTATTGGTCCAGCCTTCGGAAGCGGTGTTGAATTCAAAACTCCCTGCTGGAGCCATACAGGTAATCCCAGTAACGGCGTGTGCGCCGTCTGCGACATAGTAACCGACATAAGCGGAGGCGGTATAATTATTTGCCTGGTTATAGGTAAGCACGTTCCAGTTATTATTTCCAAAACCCGGGTCAGGCGGAGTTGGCGGGCAGGCTAGCGGGGGTATCGGCAAACAGGTCCCGGCTGCGCCGCCGTAAAAAAGCGTTCCGTCGGATTGCAGATCGAGGAAAGCGCCCTGCAAATTTCTGACTTTAGAGACGTCGTAGTTGACAGTCGCGCAGTATGTCGACGCCAACGAGGAGAATTTAAACCGGACGCGCGCCAAACATCCGCCGCAACCATTATTATAGTTGGGAAACAAATCCTTTGGTCCGTTTCCAAAAATTACGTAGACTTTTGAACCGCAAAGCGAAGCTAAAACATTATTTGTTAAAAATGAAATATCTACGCTGCCGGCGCTGCTGAAAGCCAAAACAGTAGCGTATGGCGGGATAACGTCGCCCGACGTTAAATGGGCGTCTATAAAGGTTACGCCAATAGGACAGGTTCCGACGGCCGGCTTGAAGCGGCTGATAATATTAGCCGGATCGGCCTGATTGAAAGAAGAAAAGAAAGTAGTTATCGCCGGGGTTGAGGTCGGATCATATACTTCTATGCCGAGATTTTTTGAATTGAAAGATGTAGAACCGGTCTTGAATATAAAATATTCATTATTCGCCGAAGCGGTGGGGTTGCAGGGCGTAACCATAATCTCTTTCACCGCCGGATCGGCGGACGAGCAGTTGGACGTCCAACCCTCTTGGGCGTGGGCAAAAAAACCCGGTAAACAAGCAAAAAACAAGAAGTCGAGCCGCCATTGTTGGAATAGCCAACCTGGACTGGGTAACTTTCTCATAGGGCGGTACAACGGAAAAATGTTTAAGAGAACCGCAAATTTATGGACAAAACAAACGCTAAGCTTTGTTTTTTATCGAATTTCGTATCAAAAGGATCATTATATACTAAAAAAGGTAATTTTTATATGCTGTTAATTTTGCTCATATAAAACGGCTGAACGCGCTTTTTTAAGCCGGATCTAACCTTTTTTAGCCCCTTTTTAGAAAAAATCATTGTAAAGACGGCCTGCCTGCCGTCTCTACGGGTAATTTTTGAAAGGTTATATTTATTTTATGGTTCTGTTAAAAAGATGCGCGGGGTAATGCCTACTTTTGCAGACTTTTTCAGGAATTGCAATCGAATAATATGAGCGTCGTAGAACATCATTTGAGCGAACAGGAAATCGTCCGGCGGGAAGCCTTGGATAAAATCCGGGAAATGGGCGTCAACCCTTACCCTGCGGAAAAATTTGAAGTCAACGCCTACGCGGCGGACGTCAAAGCAAACTATGTGGAAGAAAAAGACGCGGACGGAACCGTCCGGCGGCTCAATTTCCAAGAGATCAGCATGGCCGGGCGCGTGATGGGTTCGCGCGAAGCTGGAAAAGCGCTTTTTATGAATATCCAGGATAGTTCGGGACGTATCCAGTTATATTTGCGCCGCGAAGAGATCAGCCCGGACGAAGATAAATCCTTTTTTGACGTATTGATTAAAAAACTATTAGATATAGGAGATTTCATCGGCGTGAAAGGTTACGCTTTCATCACCAAAACCGGCGAAACTAGCGTACACGTTAAGGAACTGACGCTGTTGAGCAAATCGCTGCGCCCGCTGCCGGTGGTCAAAACCCGCGTCAATGAGACAACCGGAGAAAAAGAAACCTACGACGCTTTCACGGATCCCGAACAGCGATATCGCCGGCGCTATGTCGATCTAACCGTTAACCCGGAAATCCGGGAGATTTTTATCAAGCGCAGCAAACTCGTCAATGCCATGCGCGCTTTCTTCAACGCTGAGGGCTGGATCGAAGTGGAAACCCCTGTTTTGCAGCCCATTCACGGCGGCGCGGCGGCGCGGCCTTTCAAAACGCATCACAATACGTTGGATATGCCGCTATTTATGCGCATCGCCAACGAGCTATATTTAAAAAGGCTGATTGTCGGTGGATTTGAAGGCGTCTATGAGATCGGCAAAATGTTCCGCAACGAGGGCATGGACCGGACGCACAACCCGGAATTTACATCGATGGAGATCTACGTGGCGTATAAAGATTATATCTGGATGATGGAAATGGTCGAGCGTTGCCTCGAACTCATCGCGAAGGAAGTAACCGGAGATACCAAGGTCGTGAACGGCGCCCATACCATTGATTTTAAAGGGCCTTACGTTCGGATGACCATGTTCGAGTCCATTGAAAAATATACGGGGGTGGATATTTCCAACATGACGGAGGCTGCAATGCGAGCCGTCTGCGCCCAACTGCATATCCCCGTCGACCCGTCGATGGGCGTCGGGAAATTGGTGGACGAAATCTTCAGCGAAAAAGTGGAAGCCAACCTGATCCAGCCGACCTATATCACCGACTACCCGCTGGAGATGACGCCCCTGGCCAAAAAACACCGGAGCAAACCCGGCCTGGTCGAACGATTCGAACTGTTTGTCAACGGGAAAGAGATCGCCAATGCCTATTCGGAATTGAACGACCCCATCGATCAGCGCCAGCGCTTTGAAGAACAACTCCTGCTCGCCGCGCGCGGCGACGAGGAAGCGATGGCGCTTGACGAGGATTTTTTGCGCGCCCTCGAATACGGAATGCCGCCCACTTCCGGCCTGGGGATCGGGATCGACCGCCTGGCCATGTTGCTGACCAACCAGACCTCTATTCAGGAAGTCCTGTTTTTCCCGCAAATGAAACCGGAGAAGGAATAAGAAAATAGAAAAAAAATGCGAATAATGGGTTGAAAAGTAGCAATATTGGTTAAATACCGGGCTACCTTTTGCGGATATTTAATTATAAACCATTATGGATATAGTGTTTCTGGGTTGCCTATTCCTTCGACCTTTCCTCAGATTGAGCACAGTCTGAGGGAGCGGTTATACATGACTCATATACGGCTTATGTACGGCTTATGTACGGCTTATGTACGGCTTATATATAACTCAGGGGGTTAACGAATAATAAGGATGAGCGGACGTCCGGGCCGGAATTTAAGGGATGAAAGAGACCAGGCTCCTGTTGTATGGACTTCCAATTTTCGGGTCTATCGCCCCGGAGGCCTTTTTGGATTTTTTAACCCATTATTCGCATAAAGAATTAAAAATTAAGTAAAAAAATGTAAAAGCGTCCGGCAGGGTTATGAAAAATAACTTATCTTTGCAACCCCTACGGGAAAAATCAGGCCGCTACATTATTCTTTGTTAAAATATTTAATCATTTTCATTATTTAAAATGCTGATAATCGACGTTAAAAGCAGCGAATCTATTGACAGAGCGCTCAAGAAATACAAAAGAAAATACGAAAAGTCCGGTACCCTGAAAGAATTGCGCCGCCGCAAAGCATTCACAAAACCTTCGGTCCAACGCCGCACGGAAGTGTTGAAAGCGGTCTATAAGCAGGAAACTTACGGAAACGAGGATTAATCTTCGATTAACGATATAATCGAACAGCGCCGTTCTTAAGCGGAGTTGTTTCGTTTTCTATATTTTAAAAAAAACAGCGGGTAAAAGGCGTCGGTCTATTTACCCGCTATTTTTGTTTTAAAACCGCTTAAAGCCGCCCGCTTGATTCTTTACATTGACCTTTTCCTGGACCGCCTGCAATACGAAAAGCGATTTTCTAAGCACACCGTCGACGCTTACCAAACCGACCTGCGGCAGTGGAGCGAATACCTGGAACCGTTTGCGCTAGAGAATGTAGCCGACGTCCGGCATACGCATATCCGCGGCTGGGTGGTGCGGATGATGGAAGCAAAAACCGGCGCCCGCAGCATCAACCGCAAACTCTCCTGCCTGAAGTCGTACTTCAAATTTTTGCTCACGCGGGGCTACATTACGCTGAACCCCATGCAAAAAGTGATCTCTCCGAAAATGGGCAAACGGCTGCCGGAAACGGCGACCGAAAAAAGCATGGTTCAGTTATTGGAAGAGGTAACTTTTGCCGACGGCTATGAAGGCGTCCGCGACAAGACGATGATTGATTTGTTTTATCAGACGGGAATCCGCGCAGGCGAGTTGCAGGCGTTGAAAACGACCGATCTGGACCTGTCAAAAAATATGGTTAAGGTATTGGGCAAGGGAAATAAAGAACGCCTCGTTCCTTTCGGCCCGGGCCTGGCCGCCGCGCTGCAAAACTACCTGGACGCCCGGAAAACGGCCTTTCCACGCTGCGCTTTCCCGGACTTGTTCTTAACAGTAAAAGGAAAACCTGCCTACCGGAAATTGATTTATAACGTTGTCCACGAATACCTATCGCTGGTTTCGGACGCCGACCGCCGCAGCCCCCACGTGTTGCGCCATTCTTTTGCTACCCACCTCTCCGATCACGGCGCCGACCTGAACGCCGTCAAAGAGCTGCTCGGCCACGCCAATCTGGCGGCCACGCAAATTTATATGCATAATAATATTGAGAAATTGAAAAAGGTATATGCGCAAGCGCATCCGAAAGCTAAAAACAAGGATGACAAAGCCTAAAAAGAGGGTTTTGATTAATCAAGATTAAAAATGTATCCTTATGATTATTGTCTAAATCAGGATTTTCAGGATTTTAGAATTAGTAGGATAGATGTAGTTAGACACAATGCTCGGCGCCAAACGCCGCGCCGACCATGTTCCAATACGGCAAATTGGCTAAATCATGATCTTTAGATATCTTCCGCGATCCATTCCGATACTCCTTTGGTCGCGGCCGAGAAAGAAATACCCACAGCGGTAACCGGCTTATTCCTGTGCCGCAAACTTTCCGCGTAACGCCGGTCTTTAATGGTTTGGAGGGCGGCCTGCGCGCTTTCGTTCAGTTTGAATTCAAACAGGAAGATACGGTCGGCGGTAATAATGACCGTATCCATCCGGCCAATCGGCGTATGGACTTCGCTTCTTACGTCGGCGCCGATCATCGTGAAGATCAAATGAATAATGGCATGAAAGAACTTCTCCTCGTTTTTGACATAATTTTGGTCGGGAACGGATTGGACCAAAGAATCAATGATTTGGACGACCTCCGCAATATCCCCGTTACTCAACGCTTTTAAAATATTGGGGCCGTAAGGAACCGACACGGGCGTATGCGTATATTCGCTTAACAAGAATTGCCCGAAAGCGCGTTTGACTTCATAATTCGGGTAGTTCAAAATAAAAGTTTCCCGGTCGGTAATAGTTTTAAGGGTCAAATACCCGGTCTGTAAAAGTAAAGAGTTGATATCTAAGTCGTCAAATTTCTCCAGCGTAAAGGATTCTAAGATCAAATCGCTCACTTCGATCTCTTCCAGCCGGTAAACAAAACGTTTTCGCATTAGCTTAATTAAAAAAGTAGGCGTCCCGGTGGCGAACCAATAATTGCTATATGTTCGATGGAAAAAAAATTCAGAACAGAAAAAGGGTTATACATCCAGGTTTTGGCGTCCCAGCTATAGCCGTTATACCATAACTTCATTTTTTCCAGCGTATCGGGCGGCATGACTTGTAGATACGGAGCAAAAGAATGTTCCAGTTCCGCCTGCGTATATCCGCAAAGCCCTGCAAAGTCCGGAGCCAGGGTAAGATCGATCAAATGATTCAAGTCCGAAAAAATAGAAACTTTAGAGAACTTGGAGACGCCGGTGATGAATAAAAAGCGTATGAGATTGGAAGCATCCTTTAAAATACCAAAAAATTGTTTCAGGGTATCCCGCTGTCGGTTTACCATTTCCAGATTATAAGGGTCTATATAATCCACTATTGGGCGGTCGTATTCGTCGATCAGGATGACTACATTTTTCCCTGTTTTTTCAGCGATTTTGGCGATCAGTTCCCGGAATAAACTACCCGGATGTTTTTTCTTTAATTCAATTTGATATTTTTCAGCAATATCGTGCATGGCCTCTGCCAATGCTTCCGGTAAACCGCCCGCATGGCCGATGGCTGCAAGCGACAGCCGGATGATCGGAAAGGTTTGCGACCAATCCCACTTATACGCTATCCACAGCCCTTCAAACAGGGCGCGGTTGCCGGCAAACAATTCATGAATAGTATCAAGGGTAAGCGATTTGCCAAAACGTCGCGGGCGCGACAAAAAATAACTTCTGTTAGCAGGCAGGCATAACCGGTAAATATATTCGGTTTTATCTATGTAAACAGAATTGGTTTTCCGGACACGTTCAAAATACTGAGCGCCAACCGGCAAATTGGGTAATTTCTCCATTTTCTAAATTTGGACGAAAGATAAGAAATTCCCATAAAAAAAGAGCGAAGACGCCTATTGCATACTTTCGCTCTCATAAGAAATCACCCGACTGTTAAATCTTAATTTGATTGATTTTATTATTTCGATTCAGAATAGGCGTCAATTGGTTTTTCGCCGTATTGATTTCCTCTGTATCGGAATCTGACGCTAAGGTAATTACATTTTTATCAATAATCCATATTTTTTTTTATTTTTTTTAAAAATAATAAATGATACGTCGTTCTATGCTCATTTATCCAAAATATAATTCTGAAAGGGGAAAGACTACAGGTCTATATATAGCCATAAAATAGCTATGTATAATTTATTATAAATAAATTATTTATCGAAAAGCTAAAAGCTGCGATCGGATTTCCCATTTAACTTTACGGTACGCGATCAATCCTTTTAGCGCCTATTTGACGGGCGCCTGTAAAACCGGCGGTTCTTATAAAATCGTCGGGGCGTTAAATTATTTTCCTGCGGGCGCGTCAATGGTGTTTTTCATTACTTTTATGCCTATAAATAAGACAATGAAAAACAACCAACTTTCTCTGGCCATTCTGGCGGCCACCGCTTTGACGGCCCTCTTACACGCGCTGGATCATTATCACCTTATTTCGATTAACGCCGCCGTTTTGACGGCGTCCCGCTGGCTGGCCGTTTTTGCGCTAACGGCGCTGGCCTGGCGGCGGCGAAACGTCACTACCTGGATCTTTGCCTGCATTTTTATCGGCGCGGAAGTAGGGGTCGACTTCCCGGCCTTTGCGGCCAGTCTCGATATTCTGAGTAAAATATTCCTGAACCTGGTTAAGACTATTGTAGCGCCGCTGTTATTTGCGACGCTGGTGATCGGGATCGCCGGCCACGCCGATATGAAGCAGGTGGGCCGGATGGGCTGGAAAGCGCTCCTGTATTTTGAGATAGCGACTACAATTGCGCTGCTGATCGGGTTGACGGCCATCAATTATTCCAAAGCGGGCGAAGGGATCGACCTGAGTAAAGTGGATAAATCGAGCGCAAAGTCGATCTATAAACAGGAATGGAAAGAGATCGCGACGGCTTCCGGGGAAAAAGTAAAGGTCATGACGCAGACCAATGAGGTCGTCCGGCAGGACTGGAAGGATATTGTGTTGCATACGTTCCCGGAAAACATCGCCAAATCCGTCGCGGAAGGTCAGGTGTTGCAGGTCGTGGTTTTCAGCCTGCTTTTTGGCCTGGCGCTGGCGCTGGTCGGGGAGCCGCATAAATCAACCATGCTCCATTTCGCCGAATCGCTGGCGGAGGTGATGTTCAAATTCACCAAGCTGGTGATGTACTTTGCGCCGGTCGGCGTGGGCGGCGCGATGGCCTACGCGGTGGCTACCATGGGAACCGCCATTTTTGGGCCGCTGGTTTACCTGGTGCTGACCCTATACGCCGCCCTGATCGTCTTCATTTTAGGCGTTCTGACGCCCATAGCGCTGCTGTTCAAAATAAAGATCCGCAAGTTCATTGCAGCCGTTGCGGAGCCCGTTTCAATCGCCTTCGGCACGGCCAGCAGCGAGGCGGCGCTGGCGCCCGCCATGCAGGCGCTGGAGCAGTACGGCGTGCCGCGCAAGTTCGTTTCGTTTGTTTTGCCGACAGGAATGAGTTTTAACTTGGACGGTTCCACTTTATACCTCGCCATAGCGACCATTTTTGTGGCCCAGGCCGATCAGATTCACCTGAGCGTCGGCCAGCAGGTGACGATATTGCTGACCCTGATGCTAACGAGCAAGGGCGTGGCCGGCGTGGCAAGGGCGACGCTGGTGATCCTGATGGGGACGATCGCTACGTTCGGCATTCCCGATACGCCGGTGTATATCATTCTGGCCGTGGACGCCATTATGGATATGGCCAGGACGTCGGTCAATACATTGGGGAATTGCCTGGCGACGGTAGTGGTCGCTAAATGGGAAGGGGAATTTGAAGATTAGATGGACTACTTATCGACGCCTTCCTCCTCGGCGTCCTTCATTTCCTGTTGCGAGAGGGGAAGTTTGGTTTCGCGCAGCAGTTTACCCTGCAGATCGAAATCCAGGTTGACGTATTCGGAACCGGTTTGAAGTTCCAACTGATAAACTTTTATATTGGCCGAGTCGTACCGCTGGATGACGGAGAAATCCGGCGAAGGGTAATGGTCGGCAATGAACTTGCGGGCGCCGTCAGGCAGGGCTTCCGCTTCGATGAGCGTGGTCAGCGAAAGAAAGGCGCCCTCTGGGTCAAACAGCGCTTTGCAATCGTTTTTACCGTCGCTAAAAGTAAAAGAAAGGGTATTGTTTTCGAGGGTATCCCAATCGACGTCTTTCGCCTGCGGAAAGCGGGCGCTAAAGTAGCCTGGCGTTCCGCCTGTAGGCTCAGAAAGAACCGGCCTGGGATGGGGCGCCGGATTTGAGCAACGCAAAGCGGCGATGAAAGCGGCGCACATTCCGGCGTATATTACTCCGGCAGGAAATGGCCGGCGCGATCGGTTTTTATCAGTCATTATCCATAAATAAGCAAAGCAGGGAAACGCGGCGAACCAATTTAGTCCCTTCCGAAAGACTTACTGTGAGACGACGCGTCTTCCTCTTCGACGGCGTCTTCGTCTTCCCAGGTTTTTTTCCCGTTCGCGCTGCCGTTCAACGCGTTGGCGTCGGAATTGCGGTCGGATCCGTTCCCGTTCCTGGATTTTGCCTCCACGCTTTTAGTGGCGTGCGGCACCAGTGAAAGTCTTTTTTTATCGATCAGTTCTCCTGAAACGGAACAAACTCCGTAGGTTTTATTTTGTATGCGGCGCAGGGCGCTTTCCAGGTTCTGAACAAAAAGGTGCTGTCTGCCAAGCATATTATTAAGGAGTTCCATTTCGGTATGGCTACTGCTTTCGTCGGTCCAGTCGCCGCTTTGCTGGCTGGCGCTGTTTTCATTGGCTTCCTGTATCTGCTCGCGCAGAAACAGCACTTCTTTTCTTGCTTTTTCCAATTTGCCGTCGATCAATATTTTAAATTCCTGTAGTTCTGCGTCTGTATACCTAAGTGGAGTCGTTGACATTATAGTATGATAAAATATGAAGTTAATAAATAAATATGGATTTGTACAAAAAGTAAATTAAATGGATGACCAATCAATTTTCTGCGCGTTATAACAAAAAAAACTTGCAAAGGTTCGCCGACCTTGCAAGTATTCATTTATATTATTTTTTAAAATGCTCAATAAGGCGTTAATCTGGTAGCGTTCGACTCCGCGCGTCGCCCGGTGAAAGTATAGAATTATAGATAGAATAGAAGAATTTCCTTTTAATCATTTTCTTCTTCCGGTTCGTCCTCATAGTCGAATAAGCTTTGAAGACCTTCAAGGTCTTCCTCTTCGTCGACAAATTTACCCGGCTTATATTTGTCTTTCTCGACCGGTTTTAATTTTGTTTTCTTAAATCCTTCCGGCGGCGACATGACCTTGTCGGAGGTTTTTCTGATCTTGTTTTCTTTTTTCATCTTAAAGACAATTATTGATAATTGAATTTCAGAAGTTTTTTAAACTGAATGGATAAAAAGATGTCGATATATTTGGTCGGCCTTAAATGATCGCTGCAAATTTATATACTTTTTTTTCAAACAAAAAATTAATTTATTTTGGCAAAACGAAATAAATCAAAAATTAACGCTAAACAGATTGTGTTTAATAAAAAATAACCTTTCCTTAACGTTTTTCTTATTGCTGACCGCCCGATGCGTCGGCGCAATTGACAGGTTTGGTCTGGCTGAGCGTAACGTTTACAGGTTGATTTTTTTTCACCTTAACGCCCGGCTGCGGATCCTGCCCCACTACGTAAGCAGTATTTTGATTAGTGACGGAAGCGTCCGCTGTAATTTTGCCCAGCGTCAGTTGGCTGGCCTGTAGCAGAAAGGAAGTTTCGTCGGCAGTTTTGCAGCTAAGATCGGGCGTAACGGCGTCGTCGCCTTCTCTTTGGGAAACGACAAAATCTATAGCGCTGCCCATCGGCGCCTTATAGCCGGAAGCGAGCTGGTCGACGATGGATTTGCCGTCTACAATGACGTCTTTAATAGTCCCTTCTTCTAACTGGGCGTCCGTTTCCTTCCGGAGGATCCGGGCGGTGATTCCCATCATTTCCAGTTTTTTAGCGTAAAAATTATAGTCGTCGTTACCGCCGGACAAAGCCGGCAAGGTCGCCAGGTCGGCGATGGCTTTGGTGATGGTGAGGTAGATTGTCCTGCCTTCTTTTACCTCTGCGTTGGGGGCGGGATTCTGAGCGGTGACCATATCGGGCCGTTGGCCGACCAAAAAAACGGAATCGCTGACCGCCACGTCGAACCCGGCGCTCTCCGCTTTAGTCCGGGCCTCTTCCAGGCTGCTCCCGATGTATTTGTCGACTTTTGCCTTATCGCCATGACGGGTATAGCAGCTCAACAATTTAAAGATCATAAAAAATGAGATGACCGCGATCGCCGCCATCTTTGCGAAATTAACGAGGAAGATGCGGCTGCTTAAAAAATCCCAAACGACTCCGGCGTAATGTTTTATTTGATCCCACATAAGTAAGCTATCAGCTTTCAGCCGTCAGCCGTCAGCTACAATTTATTGACTATAATTAAATGACGTAATTAGTTATGAGTTATGAGTTATGAATTTTTGAATAATTCATTATCAACAGGTTAAAGAGACTAAAAACAGCCCTTAATTTGATTTAAATAGTTCTCTCAATAGCCGTTAAGGATTAGCCGCAACCCCGGTTGCGCTGGTTTCGCACAGGGCGTTTTCCAGTTGCAGCGTATAGAAATCCCGCATCGACCATCCGTGCGCTTTGAGCATTTTAGGCAGTATACTATTTTCCGACTGACCTGGGGTAGTATTGATTTCCAACATATACGGTTGATTGTCCGCTTCGTTCCAGATAAAATCGATGCGCGCTACTCCCCGGCAATGGAAAACCTGGTACGCTTTCCGCGCGGTAGCCCGCAGAACGTCCGCAATAGTTTCTTCGACCCGGGCGGGAATAATTTCTTCCGCCATGCCGGTCGTATATTTCGCTTCGTAATCAAAAAAACCTTTTTTAGCAATCACTTCGCAAATCGGAAGTACTGTTATTTCCTCGCCCGTACTGAGAACGCCGATCGTAAATTCGCGACCGTGGATCATTTGCTCCGCCAAAACCTGGTCGTCTTCTTTGAACGCTTTCTCTATGGCGGGGGCCAGATCCTTAGCTTCCGTTACTTTGCTCATGCCAATACTGGATCCTCCGTTGTTTGGTTTAACGAAAACAGGTAATTTCAACTGCCCCAGCAAATCGTCCACCTTATAGGCGACGTCTTTGAATAAATGTACGGAAGGCGCGACGCGGATCCCGGCAAAAGCGGCGGTCGCTACGGTATATCTTTTGTTAAAGGTCAGGCTTGAAGTGGAGGCGTCGCAACACGTATAAGGAAGGCCGATCATGTCAAAATAGCCCTGAAGTTTTCCGTCCTCGCCCGGCGTTCCGTGGATGATCATCAGGACGGCGTCGAATATTATTTTTTTACCCTGGAGCCGGATAGAAAAGTCGTTTTTATCCACTTCCTGGCTTTCGCCCGCCGGATCTGTAAAGGTCCAATGATTTTTACTGACGATGATCTTGTATACGTCAAAAAGCGCTGCGTCTATATTGCGTTCGGCCACTTTAGCGCTTTCAATTGAAATTACGTATTCCCCGGAATACCCGCCCGCCAGGAGGGCAATTTTTTTCTTATTCATTGCTGCTGTGTTGGTTCTTTTGCCTTATACCATAAAATGGAACAATTTTCTTCGCTGAAGTATTTTTTAGCGGCTGCCTGTATATCTTCGACGGTCACTTTTTGATAAGCGTCAATTTCGGTATTGATTAAACCTGCGTCGCCTAATAGTTCGTAGAACGACAGATTCATTGCTTTATTGAGCGCCCCGGCGTCGGAAAAAGCGGTCTGGCTCTCTATTTTATTCTTTAATTTTTGCAATTCCTTCGATTCGATGGGGTTCTCCTGCAGGACTTTTAGCTCTTCCCAGATAGCGGCCTCCGCAGTTTCAGCGTCGACCCCTTCTTTAGGTTTCGCTTCGATCAGCAAAAGGCCCGGATCCATGCTTCCGGTCTGGTAACAATCGATCTCTACGAATAACCGGTTCTCTTTGACCAGCCTGCGAAACAGGCGGGCGGAAGGCCCTCCCCCCAACGCGTCGGTCAGCAGATCGACCGCGTAATAATCTTCTGAATTGCGTGCGGGCGAACGGAACGCCATAAATAAAGCGTCGACCGGAACATTGGCTTCCACCGTTTTACGCCGCAATTCTTTTTGGGCGGGTTCGGCGGGCAGCCTGCGTTCGACGGTCGGTCCCGGCGGGACGTCGGCAAACCATTTTTCTACCAACGCTTTTACTTCGGAGACGACGACGTTCCCTACAATGACGAGAATCGCATTGTTTGGCCGGTAGTGCGTTTCATAAAAACGCCTTACGTCGGCCAGGTCGGCCTGTTCGATATGGCTGAATTCCAGGCCGATGGTTGGCCAGCGATAAGGATGCGTTTTATAAACCAATGCTCCCAGGTGATGCCAGACGTCTCCATAAGGCTCGTTCAGGATGGTCTCTTTAAATTCCTCTACGACCACTTTCCGTTGCACGTTGAGGGATTTAGCGTTGATTTTCAGGCTCAACATCCGGTCGGATTCCAGCCACAAAATAGTTTCGAGATTTTCTACCGGCGCTATGTCGTAAAAATTGGTGAGGTCGCTGTTCGTAAATGCATTATTTTCTCCGCCGGCGTTTTGAAGCGGGTCGTCAAAATCGGGCGCGTTTTTACAACCG